>JAFECL010000070.1:3793-41689 GCA_018242165.1 Pseudomonadota bacterium | reverse complement strand
ACCGCCATGCTGGCGCGGTCGACCTTGGTCAGGATGTCGCCGGGCAGCCAGAACTTGAGATCGGCATATTGCGCCCGGTCCAGCCCCGAACGCGCCGGGGCCCGTGCCATGCAGTCAAGGAACGGCTGTTCGGCCCGGTAATCGCCGCGCAGGCGGAGAAATCCGGGGGTGTAAAGCTGATCGCGCAGCGCCAGGCCGGTCACCGAGATGGCGTCGGCATAGGCCGCCTCGCTGCTCGCGGCGAGGCTCAGCAGCGTGGTCCTGGCCCGCAGCGGGCGCGGCGCCCAATCGGCCTTGGGATAGAGCGCCCCCAGCGTGCCGAACAGGCCGCGCCGCAGCGGGGCGGGCAGCGCCCGGCGCACCCGGTCTTCACCCGCCAGGAACACATGGCGGCGATAGCCGGCAAAGGCTTCGTCCGCGCCATCGCCCGACAGCGCAACGGTCACCGTCTCGCGCGCCAGCTGGCAGACCCGCCAGGTCGGCAGGGCGGAAGCATCGGCAAAGGGCTCGTCATACATCGCCACCAGGGTGTCGATGCTCTCGAAATCGTCGGGCGAGACGACCCGGGCGCGGTGATCGGTGTGGAAGCGCTCGGCGATGCGCCGGGCATAGTCGCTCTCGTCCAGCGCTTTCACGTCGAAGCCGATCGAGCAGGTCTTGACCGGCTGGCCGCTGGCCTCGGCCATCAGCGCCACCACGCTGGAACTGTCGACCCCGCCCGAGAGGAAGGCCCCCAGCGGCACGTCGGCAACCATCCGGCTGGTCACCGCATCGCGCATCAGGTGGACCAGCTCGGCCTCGATGTCGGCAGCGGTGCCCCGGCGGCGTTCGGCGAAGGAAACGTCCCACCACTGGCGCGGTGCCGGCAATGGTGCGTCGTGGCGCAACAGCAGGCTGTGCCCGGCGGGCAGCTTCGTCACACCCTTCAGGATCGAGCGGTGATCGGGCACGTAGCCCCAGGCAAGGTAATCCTCGATCGCCAGCGGATCGACTTCGCGGCGCAGCATCGGGTGGGCGGCAAGCGCCTTAAGCTCGGATCCGAAAATCAGGCTGCCATCGGCCAGTTCGGCCATGAACAGCGGCTTCACCCCCAGCCGGTCGCGCGCCAGCAGCAGCGTGCGGGCCGCCAGATCATAGATCGCGAAGGCGAACATGCCGTGCAGCCGCGGCAGGCAATCCACCCCCCACTTCTGCCACGCCGCCAGGATCACCTCGCTGTCGCCATCGGTATGGAACTGCGCCCCACCGGCGGCCAGTTCGGCGCGCAGCTCGCGGTAGTTGTAGATCTCGCCGTTGAACACCAGCATGGCCCGGCCATCGCTGCTGGCCATCGGCTGGGGCGATCCGGCGATATCGATGATCGAGAGGCGGCGGTGGCCCAGCGCCACCCCGGGGGCCGACCATACGCCATAGCCATCGGGCCCACGGTGGGCGATCGCATCGCACATCGCCGCGACCCGCGCCTCGTCAACCGGCTTGACCGTGCCGAGGTGGAAAATGCCTGCGAAACCGCACATATGGCCCGCCTTAGCCCCCCTTCGCTGTGGCGTCCATCCAGCCCGTGGCCGGGCCCATCGCCTGGCGGAAGGCGGCAAGGCTGGCCGCCGGCTCGGGCGCGCCGGGCACAGCTTCGGCCGAGAGGATCAGCAGGGCGGTGGGGCGCGGGCGCAGCAGCAGGCGGTCGGCAAAATTCGCCAGCCGCAACCGCGCGGCGCTGCCGGTAACCAGCTCACCGCTGCGATAGGAGGTCTCGGCCAGTCGCAACAGCCCGTGATCGGAATGCAGCCGGTCGGCGGCGAACCCGGCACCGCCCGGCGCCGGGCCGAACCAGTTCCAGCCCTGCTCGATGCGCACCGCGCCCTCGCCCTGCCCGCTGGCCTTGCGGCCCGGGCCTTGCGCGGCATAGATCGCATAGAACACGTCAACCCGGTGCCCGGCACTGTCGCCATAGCGCACCAGCAGGCGGCGCCCGGCACCAGCGGCGCGCGGCTCCCACCATTCTGTCGGGGCATCGGGCAACACCCGCCAGCCGCGCACCGCCGGCACGGCCAGACGCTCGGGCAGCGGGGCCTCCAGCGCAGCCGCAGAATGGGCCCACCCTGCCACCGCCAGTGCTATGCCGGCCAGCGCCAGCAGGGTCGCGCGCGGATGCGGCGCGGCTTGTTCCAGCCGGGCCAGCCATGGCGCGCTCAACAGCGCCTCGACATCGACCAGCGGAGCGTCAGCCGGCCGGTCGAACCACCGCCACCACAGCGCCAGGGTCCCGGCGAGCACCGCAGCGAAGAAGAACCAGCCATAGACAATGTGGTCGAAGCCGCCGGCCCATTCGGCGCCCCAGCGCTGGGCAAGATAGACCGTACCCCAGGCACGCACGCCGTTGGCCAGCACCGGCATGGCGATGGCAAAGGCCAGAAATCCCAAGCGGCGGCGGGCACTGACAAAGCAGACATGCGCCGCCAGCACCGCCAGCGCGACCATCGCGATCAGGAATTTGACCCCCGAACAGGCCTCGGCCACGCGGAACAGCCCGGCGGGGGTATCGATGAACACCCCGTCGATCCGCGCCGACACGCCGGACAGGTGGACCAGCCAGACGGTAATCTTCGCGGTAATGGTCTGGAGCAGCGGCACCAGTTCATCGCCGGCTGGCACCAGGAACAGGGCATAGGCCAGCGGGAACAGCAGCGCCATGGCCACGCGCGGCCCCAGCAGCGCCGGCACTGCCGCAATCAGCAGCAGTACCGCGCCCAGTTGCTCGACCAGGGCAACGCCCGCAAGGCTGCCGGCCAGCCAGACCGTTGCGGCCATGGCCACCAGCACGAGGCCGGCCGGCCAGGCCCGTGGCGCCAGCCGGGCCAGTTCGGGCAGCCGCTGGCTGACCAGCCAGGCCAGGATCGCCGGCACCACCAGCACATGGGTATAGGTGCTGGAATTCCACCACTGATCGGCCATGGCCGCCCATTGGCGGGCCGCGAGCAGGCCCAGCACCAGCCAGCCCAGCACCAGCCGAACCAGCCCATCACGCCAGGCCAGTGTCAGCGCCGGTGCGGCGGGGTGCCCGGCAGAGTCGGGCAGGCCAGGGTTGGCAGGGGCAAGATCAGGCAGCATCGGCATGCTCCGGCGCGGCCGGCCGGCCAGCAAGGATCGCCGGCAGGTCCGCCAGCACCCCGGCCCAGCTCTGCCGCTCGACCACGAAGCGCCGGGCCGCCACGCCCATCGCCCGGGCAGCGGCGGGATCGCGCGCCAGCCGCACCACTTCGGCAGCCAGCGCCGCATCGCTTTCGGCCACGGCGAGATGTTCGCCGGCACGGGCGGCTATGCCGGTTGCGGCACCGGGGGAAGCAACCACCGGCAGTTCCATCGCCATCGCCTCCAGCACCTTGTTCTGGATGCCACGGGCGATTTCCAGCGGCACCAGGGCCAGGGTCGCCGCCTTCAGCCAGGTGCGAATATCTTCCACCCGCCCCCAGACATGCACGCCATCCTTGCCATGGTGCGCCATCAGCGCATCGGTCGGGTTACGGCCAACGACGTGAAAGCTGGCATCGGGCAGCACGGCGCGTATCGCCGGGAGGATCCGGGTGGCCACCCGCAGGCAGGCATCGATATTGGGGGCATAGTCCATCTGCCCGGTGAAAATCAGCCGTGGCGCGGCCAGCGCCGCCATCGCCGGTTCGGGCGCGACCAGCGCGGGGTCGTAGTGGTCCGAGGCGATCCCGTTGGGCAGGGCGCGCACCAGCGAGGTGGCGCGGGCCACCGGTGAAAGCTGCGCCCGGAACAGCGCCGCCTCTTCCTCGCTGACCAGCAGGCTGGCATGGGCGCGGCGGGCCAGCGCCTCTTCCTCGGCGGCAAGCAGCCGCGCCTCGCGGGCATCGATCCAGCCCTTCACCGGCCCCTTGGCCTCGGCATAGGCGGCGAACTTGGCCGAATCGACGTCGACGAAATCGATCACCAGCCGCCCGCGCCAGTCCTTGGGCACATAGTGGCCCATCTGCCCCGAAAAGACCACGATCGTCCCGATCCGGCCCGACCGCGCGAGGCGCTCGACATAGCCGGCCAGTTCGGCACTGTGGAAGGCGGTAACCGAAACCGGCAGCCCGCGCGCCAGCGCCTCTACCCCGGCCAGCGGCAGCGGCTTGGCCCGCCGCACCATGCAGTACGAGGCAGCCATGGCCGCCAGATCGCCCTCGGCGGCGAAATCGGCATCGTCGTCGGCGAAGGTCGCGACGTGAACCGGGGCCAGCGCGGCCAGCGCCTTGAGCAGGTGGTGCGAACGGATCTTGTCGCCACGGTCGGGCGGGAACGGCAGGCGGTGGGCGATGAACAGGATCTCGTTTCCGGGCACGGCCGGCCCCGCCCCGCTCATCCCAGCCCCCGCGCGATCCACGGGCCGATCCGGTTGGCAAGGCCCAGCGGCAGCTTCTGCCAGGTGCGGATCAGGGCCTGGTGCTTGGCACTGGTCGGATCGGCATCGCGCGGCTCGGCCCCGCTCGCGGTCCAGACGCCGTAAGACAGCGGTTCGGGTTCGAAGCCCCAGTTGCGCTTGAAGTCATAGGCGCCCGAACGGGTCTTGGAACGGCCGAAATCGAAGTGGCTGCAGCCGCGCCGGCGGGCGTGGAGCATCAGCTCGTAATACATCCGGTCGTTGGCGCGCAGCCGCCGGGCCGCCCAGACCCCACCGCCCCAATAGGGCATGACCGCGCCGCGATGGTACAGCGACAGCACCGAGGCCACCGGCCTATCGTCGTGCCGCACGGTCAGGATATCGGCATCGGCCCCGAACCGGTCGAGCACCGCATCGAACAGCGCCCGGGGGAAGACCGGCGTGCCAAGGTTGCGGACACTTTCGGCATAGACCGCATAGTGCGCCGCACGATCGCGCGGGCCATTGCCGATCTCGACCGTCAGCGGCGCTTCCAGTCCCTTGCGCACCTCGGCGCGCTGCTTGCGCGGCACGGCCAGCAGTTCGGCCTCGTCATCGGCGGCCAGCGGGCGGATGAAGCCGCAGTGGCTTTCGCGCTTGATATGCCAGCCGGGGGCGCCTTCGGGCAGGGCCCCGCCGCGCAGCTCGATGCTGGGGGCCGAACAGCGCGCGGCCAGTTCTTCGGCGGCGGCGAACAGCGCCGCCCCGGCCACCGCGTCGTTCGCCAGCATCCCGCCGCCGACGGCAAAGCCGCTCGAGGCGAGCAGCCGCCCGAACAACGGCGAATGGATCAGGTTGAACGGTAGATAGCCGGCCAGAACCCCGTCGCGCTCGGCCAGCAGGGCCATGGCATGGTTGCCGGTGCCGCTGGCCACCGCCGACAGCCAGGCCGGGCGATGGAACGGGGTGGAATCGGGCGCTGTGGCAAGGAATTGCTCAATCCGCGCCGCTTCGGCGGCATCGCCGGGATCGGCCAGCCGCACCTGCACGGCGGGCCCGGCGATCACGGTATCGGGGCGAAAGGGGGCGTTCACGCGGCGATGCTCCGGGGTGCGGGGTCCAGCAGGGCAGCCTCGCGGGCGGCCAGCGCATCCATCCGCCCCCAGGCGAAATCGCCCAGCAGACGGCGCAGCTTGCCCTCCATCCCGTCAAGGTTGGTGTAGTGGCGCAACCGCGAGCGCAGCGGCGCATCGGCCACCCGGGGCTGGCCCGGATCAAGCTCCCACGGGTGGAAATAGGTCAGCGCCGGGCGACCTTCGGCCTGGTTGACCTGGCGGATCGCCCAGTGGCTGAAACCGTAGGGCAGCACCCGGAAGAACCCGCCGCCGCCCGCCGCCATCCGCCGCCCGGCGAGATCGACCGTGGTGACCGGAATTTCGATCAGCGGGCTGTCGGCCAGCGGGCGCCAGGCAAAGCGCGGCGCATCGCGCCAGCCGTAATGGTCGTGCGCCAGCGGGGCAACGCTGGAGGAATAGGCATAGCCCGCCTCGGCCAGCACTTCGTGGGCCCAGGGGGTGCGCGCATCGATCGAGAAGCTGGGGGCGCGATAGCCGGTAACGGCAACCCCGCCGAGGTCCTCCAGCACCGCGCGGGCGCGGGCCAGGTCGGCGGCGAAGGCGGCGGCATCAAGGGTGAAGACCCGGGCATGATCCCAGCCATGGCTGGCCAGTTCATGGCCCTCGGCCACGATCCGCCGGATCAATGCGGGATGGCGCTCGGCCACCCAGCCGAGGGTGAAAAAGGTGCCGTGCACCCCCGCCGCGGCGAACAGGTCGAGCGCCCGGATGGTGCTGTCCTCGACCCGCGAGGCCATGCTGTCCCACGCGGTGCGGTCGATCACCGCTTCGAAGGCCCCGACCTGGAACCATTCCTCGACATCGATCGAAAGACCGTTGATCACAGCGGCGCCCACGCCCGATCACTCCTGACAGACGGCGCGGCCCGGGCCGTGGCCCGTCCGCGCCGGAAATCCGTGGGGCGGCGGCGCATGGCCACCGCCCGGTTACTCACGCAGCGCGGCGGGCCTCGTCGCGCTCGATCCATTCGATCAGCATGGTCAGCGTGTGGCGGATGGTGCGCTCCTGCTCGATCAGCCGGCTTTCCAGCGCCGCCATGCGTTCATGCAGCGCATCGACCGCCAGCTGGCCACCGCCCGAGGCGCTGCTGTGCGCTTCGTTGCTGTCCGACAGTTCGAGCACGGCCTGCTGCAGCTCGGCGATCTGCGCGTCGCGCTTGGCCAGGGCATCTTCCAGCCCGGCAGCCGGCGCTTCCGCCACCGGGGTCGGAGCGGCGGCAACCGGGGCGGGTTCGACCACGGGGGCAGGCGCCACCGGGGCAACCGGAGCCGCCGGCGCCGCAGCGGCGACGCGGTGGGCCAGCAGGCTTTCCGGGTGAACGAGATGCTGCGCCGGTTCCACCGCGCGGCCCAGCGCCAGGGCGCCATCGGCGGTCAGCTCGGCCAGCACGTGGCTGAGCATCACCCCGTCGACCCGCTCCTTCTGTTCGACCGCGCCAAGCAGCAGCAGGCGGTTGACGATCTGGTTGATCCGCCGCGGCACGCCGCCGCTGGCAGTGTAGAGTTCGGCAAAGACGCGCTGGTCGAACGCCGGGTTGCCCTTCCAGCCAACGCACTTCAGGCGGTGGAGGATATAGGGCTCGACCTCGCCGCTCTCCATCGCCTCGAGATGGTGCGCGGCGATCACCCGCTGGCGCAGCTGTTCGAGGTTGGGGTGGCATTGCAGCTGGGTGCGGAACTCCGGCTGGCCCAGCAGCAGGATCTGCAGCAGCGGGTGCGCGCCCAGCTGGAAGTTCGACAGCATGCGCAGCTCTTCCAGCGCCGGCAGCGCCAGGTTCTGCGCCTCGTCCACCACCAGCAGGCAGCGGCGGCCGGCCCGGGCCTCTTCGTGCAGGAAATGCTCGATCGCGGCCAGCGCGGCGGCCTTGTCATGCCCGTCGACCGCGAGGCCGAAGGCCCGCGCGACAACATGGACCAGTTCCTCGCCATCCAGCTTGCTGGTCACCACCTGGGCCACCCGCATCCGCGCGGCATCCACCGTGGTCATCAGGTGGGCGACCAGCGTGCTCTTGCCCGCGCCGACCTCGCCGGTGATGACGATGAAGCCCTCACCCTGCGCCAGACCATAGCCGAGATACGACATCGCCTTGCGATGGCTCAGGCTCTCGAAATAGAAAGCCGGATCAGGGGTTAGCTGGAACGGCCGCCCCGTGAAGCCATAGAAATCATCGAACATAAAGCGACTCCGTACGCAGATTGGGTGCAGTTGGTTAGAAGGTGTAGCGCATGCCGACCCGGCCCGAGGCGCCCCAGATGTCGGCGATCGCCTGACGGTTGACCCCGTCAATGCTGGCCGCCGCGCTGGCCGAAAGGTGCCGGTTGACCGTATAGCTCAGGCCCGAGGTAAGCCGCACGGTGACCGTGTCGCTAGCCGAACCAAGTCCGCTTTGGTAATAGTAGACGTCCAGCGTGTTGCCGACCGAGACCCGCGGGCTGAAGATGTGCCCGTAATAGGCCGAAGCCCAGTAGTAATTGTCGGCCTTGCCGTTGAGCGCGGCCAGCGCCGAGCCGGCGGCGGCAATGTAGGTGCGGTGGTCGTAACCAAAGCCGAAACCGACCTGATTGTGGCCCATGTCGACGCCATAGGAGGCGGTAAAGCCCCGCCCGCGATAGACCGTCGAGCGCACCGAGCCCAGCGCCGAGCCGACGCAGGTGCCGCCCGTGCTGGCCGAGGCGCAGGTGCTGATATTGCCCGTCACCCCGTCGCGATAGACGTTGAACTGGGTGGGCAGGTTGGTCAGCGAGTTGATCATCTGCCCGCCGAAGCCCGACAGGTTGTTGTAGACCAGCAAGGTAGCCGACTGGCGTGCCGTCGGGTGATAGGTGAACCGGCCATAGCCGCCGAATTCGCCATAGCGGCTGCCGATGAAGGCTTCGGCCTCGGTCCGCGGGCTGGGCTTCCAGGTCAGGCCGGCATCCCAGATTAGCCCCTCGGTATTGAGCGCGATCTGGCGCGGCTTGGTATAGTCGGCCTGGAGGCGGCCGTCGTTGCCGACCAGCGGCACCCCGGTAACCGGATCACGCAGGGAATCGCGCGACGAGACCTTGACGCTCTCGTAGCCGACCCCGCCGACCAGCGCGAAGTCGTCGCCCAGCGGCACGGTGACATCGCCGCGCACGTGCATGTCGCGCGCCTGCTGATCGAGGTTCGAGATGTTTTCCAGGTAATAGCCGCCGCTGACCCCCAGCCCCACGGGCAGGAAGTCGCCGGGGCGAACCTTGGCGGAGAGATAACCGTCCTGCACCGTCGAATGATCGAAGACATCGGGTGCGGGGGCAGTGCCGGTGGGCGTGGCGAAGGTGGTCGGGGTGCCGACCGAGGCATAGCCGATCCGGTAATGGGCATCGACCTTGAGCTGGCCGACGTCGGTTTCGAGCGAGGGGCCGGCATAGACCGCGTAGGTCTGGACCAGCCCGCCACCCAGGCCAGAGCCGGGCAGCGAGGCACCGGTGCCGTCAATCCGCACCTGCCCGGCATAGCCAGCGACGTCGAGCCGCAGGGTATCCTGGATGAGCGCCGACGAAACCCGGCCCAGGCCCGTAACGGCCCAGTCCTTGCCGGCCGAGCCCCAGCCCTGCCGCCGTTCGACGCGAACCGCGACCATGCCCTGGTTGTTCCGCCCCTCGATCGCCGCATCAAGGCCGGCGGCGAAGACCGAATAGGTGGTGGTATCGTGGGTGGGCGCGAAAGCGAAGGTCGCGACCTGGCCGGCCTCGATATAGGGCGAGATCACCACATGGCGTTCACCCGGGTTGTTGTGGGTGAAGATCGAGGGCCGCCGCCGATAGCTCTTCTTGGCCTGGATCCGCACCTGGTCGCCATTGCCCTGGACCAGCGCGCGTTCCTGCGTGCTGGGATCAAGGGTCGAATCCGGCATGGCGTCGTCCTGACGCAGGCCGCCCGGCTGGATCGAGGTCTGCGACATGGCGGTGTCGTAGCCATCGGCTCCGGTGCCGACCGTGGGGTCGGCAGCCAGCAGCGGGGCATCATCGCCCGGGGCGGCATGGGCCGCACCCGGGCTGACGAAGCCGCCCGCCAGCGCCAGAACGGCGGCCAGCGTGGCGACAGGGCTGATCGAACGCGGCATGGCTCCCCCCTTCCCGCGTTACTTGTAGTACGACCCGTAGCGGCGACCGCTGGGGCTGAACTGGGTGGCATTGAGCAGCAGCTGGATGTTCGGGCAGCCCGACAGCAGCTGAACGGCGTCCTCGATCGAACCCTGGGCAGTGCGGTCCGCACGGACCACGAAGACCACCTGGCCGACCAGCTTGGCCACTTCGACCGGCAGCGAGGCGGCCAGCGTCGGCGGGCTGTCGATGATCACCAGCCGGCGCGGGGCGCCCTCGGTGAGCATGTCCAGCACCTTGCTGGCACGTTCGGCGGCAACATATTCGTTGTCGGCCGTGGTGGTGCGCCCGCCGGGCAGGACCGACAGGCCCTGGACATCGGTGCTCACCACGCAGTCGCGCACGTCGATCGAAGGATCGGCCAGGGCATCCATCAGACCCGGCCCGTTGGGGATCCCCAGCCAGCCGAGCACCGAGTTCTTGGCATTGTCGAAATCTACCAGCAGAACGTCGTTGTCACGTTCCGCCGCGATCGACAGCGCAAGGTTGGCCGAGCAGAAGCTCTTGCCCTCGTTGGGCAGCGCCGAGGTGATCAGCACCCGCTGCGAAGCCCCGCCACCGCCACGCCGGCGCATGTCGTCGGCATGCTGGAGCAGCTGGCGCTTGATGATCCGGAATTCCTCGAGCTGGCCGGTCACGCCCTCATCGGGCGAGATCAGGCCGGCCGAGCGCAGCCGGGTCCGGTCGACGCGATAGCTGCGGCCCTTGAAGGCCGGAGCGGCGGCCGGGGCCTCAGGAGCCGGAGCAGGAGCCGCGACAACCGGGGCCGGGGCGGCCTGCACCGGAGCCGGCGCCGCCGGAGCGGGCTGGGCCACGGGGGCAGGCTGGGCGACCGGAGCCGGCTGGGCCACGGGGGCCGGGGCCGGAGCCAGTGCCTCGGGGGCCGAGGCCTGCGGCATCAGGATGTCCGCCGGACGGGCCATCGAGGCGGCCACCTCGGCCGGGCTGGCGCCCGACGCGGGGCGCTGCATCGCGCCGGATTCGAAAGCCCGGATGGCACGCTCGATCAGCGAACCTTCGGTGGCTTCGACTTTCTTCTGTTGCTGGGTCATGACATTCCCCTCAGGCGATCAGGCCGCGCTGGATGAATTCGACCGCGAGGAGCACCGCGAAGAGCCCTCCCAGCGAAGCCGAAGCGGTGTAGAAGTAACGGAGCTTGCGGTTCTTCAGCGCCTGGCCGGCTTCGGTCAGGGTCTGCGAGATCGCACCCAGCACAGGCAGGCCGGTGGCGCGTTCAAGCTTGCCGGTCGTCCCGAAGCTCGAGCGCAGTTCGCCAGCGGCGTAACCCACGCCCACGCCCGAGGCGATGCCGATCAGCAGCACCACGAACAGCAGCACCGGGCGGTTCGGCGCAACCGGCGCGCGCGGCGAGGTCGGCGGATCGATCACCTGGAACTTGCTGGTGTCGTGCGAACCTTCGACCGAGCTCTGCAGCTTCAGCGTCTCGCGGTCGGCCAGCAGCTTGTCGTACTGGGCCTTGAGCACGTCGTAGTCGCGGCTGATGTTCTGGGCTTCCGAAACGATCTGCGGGTTGGCCACCTGGGCGCCGGTCACCCGGGCCAGATCGCCTTCCAGCGCCGCCTTGCGGGCCAGCAGCGACTGCATGGTGGCCTGCTTGTCGGCACGGATCGAAACCAGCGAACCATAGGCCGGGTTCGGCGCGCCGCTGACGGTGCCGCCAGCCGATTCGGCCTGGACCTGGCCCTTGAGCGAAGCGATCTGGTTGCGCAGCGCAATCACGTCGGGGTGCTGGTCGGTCAGGCCGCGGGCCTTCATCCCGGCCAGTTCGGCCTGAGCCGAAGCCAGGGCACCGCGGGCGCCACCGGCATAGCCGCTGCCGGCCATGGCGACGGTCGTCGGGGTCGACGAGATCTGGCCATTGATCGAGGCCAGCGAGCTCTGCGCCGCCGCGATGTCGGCGTTGAGGCCGCGCAGTTCCGAACGGATCGTTTCGAGGCGCTGGACCATCGAGGTACCGCCACCGGCGGCCTCGGGGTACTTCGATTCGAACTCGAGCCGGCGGGCCTCGGCGGCCTGCAGCTGCTGCTGGCGTTCGGCCAGCTGCTGGTCGAGGAAGTTCATGGTCTTCTGGATGTCGCCACGGTTGCCGGCGAGATTCTCGTCATGGAAGATGGTGATCATCTTCTCGACGATGGTCTTCGACAGGCGCGCGTTGCCCGAGTCACCCAAGCGCATCACGCCCGAGGTAGCCGAGATCTGGAACAGGTTGTCCTGATCGCTGGTGATCTTGATCGCCTTGCCAAGCGCCTGGACAGCCGCTTCCATCTGGCGCTTGGAGGTGATGTTGTCGCCCAGCGGGGTCGAACGGATCACCTGCTCAAGGTGCGCGGCGCTGGTCAGCGTATCGCGCACCCGGTCGATCTCGTGCTTGCGCTGGGCTTCGCCGATGCCGACCTGGGCCGACAGCGGATCGTAGACCTGCACCAGGATGCGGGCGTGCGATTCGTACGAGTTGGGGACCATCGCCACGGCCAGCCAGCCGAGCAAACAGATGGCCCAGGCGACGCCCAGGGCGAGCCAGCGACGTTGCCAGATGCTGTAGAAAGCACCCCGAACGTCATCATAAAGCGTATTCATGGCTGAATGCCTCCTGCTCGCCGGGTCAGAACATCGACTCGGGGATGATGATCACATCGCCCGGGTTGAGGTTGACGTTGGCCTGGCTTTCGCCGTGCTTGATCAGATCGGTCAGCCGCAGCGCGAATTCCTGCTGCTTGCCGGTCTGCTTGTCGAAGCGGATCAGCTTGGCGCGGTTGCCGGCGGCATATTCGTTGAGCCCGCCCACCGCGATCATCGCGTCAAGCAGGGTCATGTTGGCGCGGAAGGGGATCGAAGCCGCCTTGCCCGAGCCACCCACCACGCGAACCTGCTGGCTGAAGGTGCCCTGGAAGCGGTTGACGATCACCGAGACCAGCGGGTCCTGGATATATTGCGACAGCTGGAGGCGGATATCCTCCGACAGCATCGACGGGGTCTTGCCCACCGCCGGGATGTCCTGGATCAGCGGCGTGGTGATCCGGCCATCGGGGCGCACCTGCACGCGCGCACCAAGTTCCGGATTGCGCCAGACGAAGATCGTCAGCTCGTCCATCGGGCCGATCACGTAATCGTCGCCCGGCCCTTCCTGCATGGCCACGAAATTGGCAGCGGGCAGATGTGCCCCGCCACCGCCGCCACCCGCGCAGGCGCTGAGGCCCAGGCTGGCAAGCGCTGCTCCCGCGATCAGACGGGCAATCTTGATCCTCGACATATAGGCTTTCCCTCGACGACACCGCTTGGCCGGATCGGGGGGGTCCGAACGGATTTGCGGCTATTGCGGCCTGCTATCCGGGAAAAAGGTAAACATTGCGTTAGGGCTGGTCCGGTGGGCGGGGCTAACCCAAGGGAAATCGGGGCCTATCCCGTTTCGGGACAGGTGCCGGCGCAATCGTTAAACCAGCATCTCGCGCGCCGGGCCCTGGCCCAGGAACATGGCCGGGCTGGCGCTGGCACCATAGGCACCCGCGCAGAACACCGCGACCAGATCGCCCACCTCGCCGCGCGGAAATCCGCCCTTTTCGGCCAGTCGATCCAGCGGGGTGCACAGGCAGCCGACCACGCTGGCTTCCTCTTCCACCTCGGCGCCGAACCGGCTGGCGATCGCCACCGGATAGTTGCGCCGCACCACCGTGCCGAAGTTGCCCGAGGCGGCCAGCTGGTGATGCAACCCGCCGTCGACCACCAGGAAGACCTCGCCGTGGCTGAGCTTGCGATCGACGATCCTGGTCAGATAGACCCCGGCCTCGCCGACCAGATAGCGCCCCAGCTCCACGCAGAAGCGCGTAGCGGCGAATTCACCCGGCAGCGCGGCCAGCACCTCGCCCAGCGCGGCGCCAACAGCGGCAAGATCGAGCGGTTTGTCGCCCGGGAAATAGGGGATGCCAAAACCGCCGCCAAGGTTGCACTTGGGCAGCGCCACCCCGGCCTCGCCGGCCAGCCGCACGGCCAGCGCGACGGTGTTGGCCTGGGTTTCGGCAATCGCCGCGGCATCCAGCGCCTGACTGCCGGCAAAGATGTGAAAACCGCGCCATGCGACGCCGGCGCCAACCAGCCGGCGTGCCAGCGCCGGCACCCGCTCGGCATCGATGCCAAACGGCTTGGCGCCGCCACCCATCTTCATGCCCGACCCCTTGAGGTCGAAATCGGGGTTGACCCGGATCGCCAGCTGCGGCGCGATGCCCAGCCGCGCGCCGATCGCCAGCGCCCGGTCGGCCTCGCCCTCGCTCTCGAGATGGAGCGTGGCGCCGGCGGTGATGGCAGCCTCAAGCTCGGCATCGCGCTTGCCCGGGCCGGCGAAGGAGACCTGCGCCGGATCGATCCCGGCAGCCTGGACCATCGCCAGTTCGCCGCCCGAGGCAATGTCGAACCCATCGACCAGGCCGTCCATCAGCCGCAGCACCGGCTCGAACGGATTGGCCTTCACCGCAAAATGCAGCCCCACGCGCGCCGGCAGCGCGGCACGCAAGGCAGTGACGCGGGCGCGGATCAGATCCGCGGAATAGACGAACAACGGGGTACCGCCGGCGCGCGCCACCAGCTCTTCAGCCGTGACGCCGGCGATCGCCAGCTGGCCGTCAATGGCGTCATAACCCGCCGGAATGGGCCCCAGCGGCTTCATGCCGCCCGCCCTGCCCGCACGGCTTCGGCTGCCGCGCACAGCTCCTGATAGAGCCCGGTGCGGTCCAGCTTGCCATTGGGGCTGATCGGCATTTCGGCGCGCCAGTGGATATGCTGCGGCTGCATGAAGTTCGGCAATTCCTTCAGCAGCATTGCCGGCAATGCTTCCTCCGCACCTGAGGTTCCGGGCGCAGCGCGGACCACCAGATGCACCGCCTGGCCCAGCCGTGGATCGGGGATGCCCAGCGCCACCGCTTCGGCCACCAGCCCGGTGCTCACGGCGGCATCTTCCACCTCCTGCGGGCTGATCCGGTTGCCGGCACACTTGATCATGGCGTCGCGCCGCCCGACGAAATAGAGCAGCCCGTCGGCCGCCCGGCGCACCCGGTCGCCCGACCACACCGCCATGCCGCCATAAAGCGATGCCGCCGGGGCGGGCTGATAGCGTTCGGCGGTGCGTTCCGCATCCTGCCAATAGCCCTGGGCGACCAACGGGCCGCAATGGACCAGTTCGCCTTCCTCGTCGTCCGCCGCGACCTCGCCGGCGTCGTTGATCACCAGGATCTCGGCGTGGGGGATGGCCATGCCCATGCTGGTCGGATGGCTGTCGATCAACGCGGGATCGAGGAAAGTGCTGCGGAACGCCTCGGTCAGGCCATACATTGCGAACAGGCGCGCCGCAGGGAACAGACCGCGCAGGCGGCGCACCAGCTCCACGGTCAGCGCCCCTCCGCTGTTGGTCAGCCGGCGCAGTTTCGCGGCGGTTTCCGCCGGCCAATCCAGCTCGCCCAGCTGCACCCACAGCGGCGGCACGGCCGCCAGCGTGGTGACGCCGTGGCGTTCGATCGCCTTCACGACGTCGCGCGGGGTCAGATAGTCCAGCGGCACGGCGCTGGCCCCGGCGTACCAGTGCGACAGCAGCTGGTTCTGGCCATAATCGAACGACAGCGGCAGCACCGCCAGCGCGCGATCGTCAGGCTGCAGGCCAAGGTAGGTGGCCACGCTTTCAGCGCCCAGCCACATGTTGGCGTGGCTGAGCATCACCCCCTTGGGGCGCCCGGTGGAGCCCGAGGTGTAAAGGATCGCGGCCAGCTCGTTGGGGTCTGCTTCGCTCGGCGGCAGCTGGGCGTCCAGCGCCAGCGCCTCGGCCAGCGCGGTCGCCTCGGACAGGGCAAGGCAATCGGCAGGCACGTCGCCGGCCTCCAGCGTGGTCAGCCGCGCCGGGGTGCCGATGATCGCCCGCGCCCCGCTGTCGGCCAGGATGTGCGCAACCTGCGCGCGCTTCAGCAGGGGGTTGATCGGCACGTGGACCAGCCCGGCCCGCGCCGCCGCCAGCGGCATGAGGCAAGTCAGCTCGCCCTTGGCCGCCCAGCTCGCCACCCGGGCGCCCGGCTGGTTGACCAATTGCCTTAACCACCCGCTAAGCCGGGCGATACGGCAATTTAATTCCTGATAGCTAAGCAGTCCCTCGCGCAGCACCAGTGCCGGCGATTCCGGGGCGCCCTGCAGGGCCATATGGTCCAGCGGCCGGGCGGCGGGATGGGGATCGAAGCGGATAATGGCCTGGGCCTTTCGATGGGAAACTATCACGTGATTGCGGTGACCTACCACGGCTCGGTTAAGGAAGTGCAGCGCGATCCGGCGCTGGCCGGGCTGCTGGCCGCACCGCATACCGCCGCCCCGTTCGACCGGGCAGACTATTGGGCCGGCCTCGAGGAAGAGTGCGGCCTGAAGCCGGCGATCATGGTTGCCCGCGATGGTAAAGCCGCCGCCGTGCTGCCGCTGGCCGAAGCGCCGGACGGGCTTGGCCCGCTCGCCAACTGGTATTCCTTCCGGGTGAAGCCGCTGCTGAGCCCCGGGGCCGATGGCCCGGCCCTGCTGGCAGCGATCGCCCGCGCCGCCGCCGGGCGCGCCGGGCGGATCACCCTTGCCCCCCTGCCCGACGAACAGGGCGAGGCCAGCCAGCTGGCAGCGGCGCTGCGCCAGGCCGGCTGGATGACCGAACTGGCCGCCTGCGACACCAACCACGTGCTGGAGGTGGGTAACCGCAGCTTTGCCGACTATCTCGCCAGCCGCCCAGGCCAGCTGCGCACCACGCTAAAACGCAAGGCGAAAAAGGTCGAGGTGGTGATGCACCACGCCTTCGATGCCGCCGCCTGGGACGATTACGAGGCGATCTACGGGCAAAGCTGGAAGGGCGAGGAAGGCTCGCCGCAGTTCCTGCGCCGCTGGGCCGAAGAAGATGGCCAGGCCGGCCGGCTGCGCCTTGCCCTCGCCTATGCCGCGCTCGACGATGGCCCGCGCCAGCCGGTGGCAGCGCAGTTCTGGACCTTGGAGGGTGGCACCGCCTTCATCCACAAGCTGGCCTATGTCGAGGCCGCCAAGCCGCTGTCGCCCGGCACCACCCTTACCGCCGCGCTGATGGAACAGGTGATCGACCACGACCGGGTGGCCTGGGTCGACTTCGGCACCGGCGACGATCCCTACAAGCGCGACTGGATGGAGCTGGCCCGGCCGCGCTATCGCCTGACCGCCTGGCGACCGGGCGATCCGGCGCAGTGGACGGCCATCGCCAAGAGCCTGATCAAGCGCCTTGCCGCCAGGATTCGGCGTGGCTAAGCCGCAAATCAACCAGCAATTTCAAGGAAACCGGGGACCATGAGCGACACCATTGACCAGACCTTGCGCGCGATCCTGAGCGACGTGCTGGGGCTGAAGCCCGGCCAGGCCGCCGGCTTCACCGCCGATACCGGGCTGTTCGGCCATCTGCCCGAGCTGGATTCGATGGCGGTTGCCGGCCTGCTGACCGAGATCGAGGACCGGCTGGGGATCGTTATCGAGGATGACGAGGTCGATGGCGAACTGCTCGAGACCTATGGCGGCCTGCTTAGCTTCTGCCAGAAGAAGCTTGGATAACCTTTTGGAATACAGGCTATACCCCTGCGGAAATGGCAGTGAGCCGGCGGTGTGCGCCGACCAGGGCCGTACCCGCCGCCTGCTGCTGGTCCCGGCCCTGTTCGACGAGGCCAACCGGATGCGGCGCTTCACCGTCGAGGTAATGCGGCGGCTCGATGTCGCGGGGATCGATTGTTTCCTGCCCGACCTGCCCGGCTGCGGCGAAAGTGTCGCGCCGATCGAGGCGCAGACGCCGGCGGGCTGGCGCATGGCCATGACAGCCGCCGCGCGCCATTTTGCCGCCAGCCATGTGCTGGCGATCCGCGGTGGCGCGCTGGTCATGCCCGAGCTGCCGGGCTGGGCCTATGCTCCGGCCAAGGGTGCGGGCTTGCTGCGCCAGATGCTGCGCGGCCGGGTGGTGGCGGCGAAGGAAGCTGGTCGCGAGGAAAGCACCGAAGGCCTGCTGCAGCTTGGCCTGACCGGCGGGATCGAGTTGGCCGGCTATCGGCTTTCATCCGATTTTATAGCGCAATTTCATAATCTTGAATTGCATTCATCGGAAATGATTTCAACAATTGACCAGGCCATGATCGGCGGGCCCGGGCTGTGGTTGCGCGCCGAACCGGGCGAGGATGCCGCGCAGGCCGATGCGCTGGCCGCTGCGGTGGCCGTGGGGCTGGCGGCATGACCCGGCGCTTTCTCACCATCCCCTGCGAGGGTGCGACGCTCCACGCCACGCTGGACGAGGCCCTGGGCAGTACCGGGCTGCTGATTGTGACCGGCGGCAACGAACTGCGCGCCGGGGCGTGGAACGGGCAGGCCCAGATGGCCGCGCGGATCGCCCAGGCCGGCTTTCCGGTGCTGCGCTTTGACCGGCGCGGCGTGGGGGACAGCGACGGGCCGAACGGCGCCTTCCGCTCGAGCGGCCCCGATATTGCTGCTGCCATGGCCGCCTTCCGGGCGGCCTGCCCGGCGCTGACCCGGATCGTCGCGCATGGCAATTGCGATGGTGCCAGCGCGCTGGTGCTGGCGGGTGGCGGCGGTGCCGATGCGCTGGTGCTGTCGAACCCGTGGACCTTCGATGGCGAGGAAGCCCCCGCCGATGTCATGCCCGCCGCCGCCGTGCGCAGCCGCTATCTCGCCAAGCTGAAGAACCCGCGCGAGGTGTGGCGCCTGCTGTCGGGCGGGGTGAACCTGGGCAAGCTGCTCAAGGGGCTGCGCGCCGCCGCAGCGCCGGCGCCCGCCCCGGTCGGGCTGGCGGCAGAGCTGGCGACAGGGATCGCCGCCTTTCCCGGTCCGGTCCGCATCCTGCTCGCCGCGAACGATCGCACCGCCCAGGCTTTCCTGGCCGGCTGGGACAAGACCGATCCGCGCCTGGCGCACTGCCCCGGCGCCAGCCACTCCTTCGTCGAGGCGCACGCCCGCGACTGGCTGTTCGAGCAACTGACCGGCGCGCTGGGCGCCTGATCAGCGCTTGGCGGCAAACTCCCGCGCGGCAACGAAGCGTTCGGCATCCAGCGCAGCCATGCAGCCAGTGCCGGCTGCAGTAACCGCCTGGCGATAGGTGTGGTCCATGACATCGCCGGCGGCGAAAACCCCGGGGATCGCCGTGCGCGGCGTGCCGGGCTCGACCACGATGTAGCCGCCGGCATCCAGCTCGAGCTTGCCCTTGAACAGTTCCGTGGCGGGGGCATGGCCGATCGCGACGAAGGCCCCGTCGGTCGGCTCGACCATGCTTTCCCCGGTCAGGGTATCGACCAGCGCGACGCCCGACAGCGCCCCCCCGGCCCCCTCGCCGATGAAGCGTTCGACCCGCTTGTTCCACAGCACCTTGATGTTGGGGTGCGCGAACAGCCGATCCTGCAGGATCTTTTCCGCCCGCACCGAATCGCGGCGGTGGATCAGGGTTACGTCCTGCGAATGGTTGGTGAGATACAGAGCCTCTTCAACGGCCGTGTTGCCCCCGCCGATCACCACCACCTTCTTGCCGCGATAGAAGAAGCCATCGCAGGTGGCGCAGGCCGAAACACCCTTGGCCGAGAGTTCCTGCTCGCCCGGCACGCCCAGCCATTTGGCCTGCGCCCCGGTGCAGATCACCAGCGTATCGCCTTCATAGACATCGCCGCTGTCACCCACGGCACGGAACGGCGGGCCTGAAAGATCGACCGAAGTGATCGTGTCCCACATCATCCGGGTGCCGACATGTTCGGCCTGGGCTTGCATTTCCTGCACTAGCCAGGGCCCCTGGATAACCTCGCGAAAGCCAGGATAGTTCTCGACATCGGTGGTGATGGTCAACTGGCCGCCGGGTTGCAGCCCCTGGACCACGATCGGCTGCATGCCTGCGCGCGCGCCATAGATCGCAGCGGTGAGGCCGGCAGGGCCCGAGCCGATGATCAGCATCCTGGTGGTATGGGTGGCCATGGGATTCGTCTCCGTTTGGCGCGGAGATAGGTGGCCGCGCCGGCGAAGGCCAGCACCCCCCGCCGGCTTTTCCGCCGTAACGTGGCGGCTACGGCCAGACCCGCACCGCGCCATGCGCCCGCCATGCGCGCTCCATGCACCCGCTTTTGCCGGCCTGTGCGGATACCTCTTGTTGTTGCGAATGATTTGCAATAGCGAGTGCTCAACAGGAGGTTCCATGTCCGATTCGCCTTTCGCCGCCAGCTCTGCCCGCACCCTCGCCCTCGCCGTTGCCGGCGGGATGCTGCTTTGCGCCGCCCCCGCCCTCGCCGCACCCGGGGCCGGCGACGAGATCTATGCCGCCACGGTCGAGCCCGGCGAATGGGAGCTCGAGGCCCGCTTTGGCCGCCTCGCCGGCGGGCCCGATGGCGGTGCCGAGAACGCGCGGCTGGAGGCCGGCTATGGCCTGACCGGGAACCTGCGGCTGGCGGTGGTCGGCGAGTTCGAACGCGATCCCGGCGGGCCACACAGGGCCACCGCCGCCGCGATCGAGGCGGTCTATCACCTTGCCCACCATCGCGGCTGGGATCTGGCGGTCTATGGTGAGGTCGAAAAGGGGCTGAACGGCAACCCCGACGCCATCGAGACCAAGCTGCTGATCGAGCGCCGCGGGCGCGACTGGGATCTGCGGGTCAACCTGATCGCCGAACAGCCCCTGCGCCAGGGCGAGCCGCTGGAATTCGGCTATGCCGTGTCGCTCGATCGCGCGGTGAGCGAGCGGCTGCGGCTGGGCCTCGCCGGGTTCGGCGAACTGGGTACCCACCGGCGCCTGTTTCCCTATACCGAGCACTATCTGGGCCCCGTCGCCAAGTGGCGCCCGGGCGGGCGCGGCAGCCCGCTGAAGCTTGAAACCGGCTGGCTGTTCCCGCTGGCCGAGGCGCGTGACCACGCCAAGGGGCAGTTCCGCCTCAATCTGGAATGGGAGCTTTGAGTTGACGCGTGCCCGGCCCTGCTGCATCGCAGCATGATGAGCACCATCCCAGGGCCAACCTCGCACTCCTACATCTCGCAGCGGCTGCGGCTGCATTATGTCGATTGGGGCAATCCCGAGGCACCACCGCTGATCCTCCAGCATGGCGGGCGCGACCATTGCCGCAGCTGGGATTGGGTGGCGGAGGAGCTCCGCCACGACTGGCACGTGATCTGCCCCGATTTCCGCGGCCATGGCGACAGTGCCTGGTCGCCCGATGGCGACTATTCGATCACCACCCTCACCTATGATTTCGCCCAGCTGGTCCATTCGTTGGGCTACGATCAGGTGACGATCATCGCCCATTCGATGGGCGGTTTCGTCACTACCCGCTTTGTCGGGCTCTATCCCGAAAAGGTCCGCAAATTCGTCAATATCGAGGGGCTGGGCAATTCCGCCGCCTTCGCCGCCGAGCGCGAGGCGCAGCCGATCGGCGAGCGGCTGCGCGACTGGATTGAGCGCCGCCGCGCCGCCGCCGGCCGCACTCCGCGCCGCTATCCGACGCTCGAGGCCGCCTATGCCCGGATGAAGGAAGAAAACACCTATCTGACCGACGAGCACGCCCGCCAGCTGACCATCCACGCCGCCAGCCGCAACGAGGATGGCACCTATAGCTGGAAGTTCGATCCCTATCTCAACCTCTGGGCGCCGACCGACCTGTCGCATGCCCAGATGGAAGAGCTGTGGCGCGCGGTAACCCCGCCGACGCTGGTGTTCCATGGCGCCGAAAGCTTCATGACCAACCCGGCCAGCGACGGGCGGCTCGCGCTGCTCCCCAATGCCCGGCTGATCGAATACGACAAGGCCGGCCACTGGCTGCACCACGACCAGTTCGACCGCTTCATGGCCGATACCCGCGCCTTCCTCGCCGAACCGCTCTAGAGGTCCACCGATGCGCTACGTTTCCTTCGCCCGTCCCGATGGCAGCCACGGCTATGGCCGGCTGGATGGCGACATGGTGGAAGATCTTGCCAGCCCGGGCGCCCCGGCCACGCTGAAGGCAGCGCTGGCAGCCGGCACCCTGGCCGGGCAAAGTGGCGATTCCCGGCTGCCGCTGGCCAGCCTGACGCTGCTGCCGCCGGTGCCCGATCCCGGCAAGATCCTGTGCATCGGCCTGAACTATGGCGCGCACATCGCCGAAATGGGCCGCGCTGCCGGGGGCTATCCGGCGGTATTCACCCGCTGGTCCGATACGCTGGTGGCCCATGGCGCGCCGATGGTCGCCCCCGGCGAAAGCAGCCAGTTCGACTACGAGGGCGAACTGGCGGTGGTGATCGGCAAGGCCGGGCGGCGGATCGCGGCGGAACGGGCGATGGAGCACGTTGCCGGCTTCTCGATCCTCAACGACGGTTCGGCGCGCGACTGGCAGGCCCATGCCAGCCAGTTCACCCCGGGCAAGAATTTCCCCGCCAGCGCCGGCTTTGGCCCCGCGCTCGTCACCCCGGACGAAGTGCCCGACCTATGCGCGCTGCGGGTTCAGACCCGGCTGAACGGCGAGCTGATGCAGGATCAGCCGGTGTCCGACATGATCCACCCGGTAGCCGCAATCATCGCCTATTGCTCGCGCTTCACCACCCTGAACCCGGGCGACGTGATCGCCACCGGCACCCCCAGCGGGGTTGGCCACGGCCGCAAGCCGCCGGTGTACCTCAAGCCGGGCGACACGGTGACAGTCTCGATCGGGATGCTGGGCGAGCTGATCAACCCGGTGGTGGCGGAAGGCTGACCCGGGGCCCTGTCCTGCGGTGTCATATCGCCCTTCCCTTCTTCGGCGAAACGACTAGGTTCTCTCCGGGCACCGAGCAAACGGGCCCATGGGGAGAGTTGAGATGACCGATACGCCGCCCGCCGCCCGGGCCATGACGCGCAGTGCCACGGGCGTGCTGATCGCCCTGCTGTTCGTCGGCAATGCCCTCAACTATGTCGACCGGCAGGTGCTGGCGCTGCTCAAGCCCACCCTGCAGGCCACCTTCCACTGGACCGATGCCGACTATGCCGACCTGGGCGGCGCCTTTCAGATCGCGGCGGCCAGCGCGGTGCTGTTCGTCGGCTGGTTCGTCGACCGGCTGGGGGTGCGGCTGGCCTATGGCCTGGCCGTCGCGCTGTGGAGCGCCGCCGGCATGGCCCATGCGCTGGCTGCCACGGTCCAGCAATTCGTCGCCGCGCGGGTCACGCTGGCGGTGGGTGAATCGGTTTCGACCCCGGCGGGCCTGAAGGCCGCGGCGGTTTACCTGCCGGCGCAAAGCCGCAACCTCGCCATCGGGGTGGTCAACACCGCGCCCAACATCGGCGCGATCCTGACCCCGCTGATCATTCCGCCCTTTGCCCTGGCCTTTGGCTGGCAGGCGGCCTTCTGGGTCACCGGCGGGCTGGGCTTCGTCTGGCTGCTGGGCTGGGTGATGGGCACGCGGCGGCTGGTCCCGGTCAGCGCGGTGCCCGAAGGCGCCCGCGTGCCCCTTGGCGAGCTGCTGGCCGACCGGCGCAGCTGGGCGGTGGTGCTGGCCAAGGCCTGCACCGACTGCGTCTGGTGGTTCGTGCTCTACTGGATGCCCGATTTCTTCAACCGGGTGTTCCACATGAACCAGGGCGCGCTGGGCGGCCCGGTGGCGCTGATCTTCGCGCTGGCCGCGCTGGGGGCGATCACCTCGGGCGCGCTGTTTCCGCTGCTGCTGGCGCGGGGGCTGAGCATGAACGCGGCGCGCAAGGCCTCAATGCTGTTCTATGCGCTGGCCGTGCTGGGCATGCCGCTGGCCCTACTGGCCAGCGGCCCGTGGCTGGCGGCGGCGATGATCGGGCTGGGGCTGTTCGCCCACCAGGGCTTTTCGACCAACATCTTCGGGATGACCGCCGATATCGTCCCGGCCGGGCGGATCGCCAGCGTCGTGGCGCTGGGCGCGGTGGCCGGCAACCTGACCGGTGCGGGGATCATCAAGCTGGCCGGCTGGTCGCTGTCGAACGGGCACGGCTATACGCCGATGTTCGTGATCTGCGGCGGTGCCTACCTCACCGCGCTGGCGCTGATCCAGCTGCTGCTTCCGGTGCTGCGCCCCGCCGAGGATTGAGGCGTCCGGCCCGGGGCTGCCCCCGGGGCTGACACACCCCCGGCCACGGCGCCCCCACCCGGCAGTGGCGCGCCCTGCCTGCACCCATAAAGAAGGCCCCCCGCCGTTGCCGGCGGGGGGCCCAGGGTGGAAAGCAATGCTTCCGATCAGAACTTGTAGCTGGCGCTCACACCCCAGTACCGCTCGGCGTCGCGCGGGATCTGGTAGCGATACGAACCGCCGGGGCCACCGTTGACGATGGCAGCGGCATAGGCCTTGTCGAACAGGTTGCGCACCTGCACCGTCAGCTTCCACTTGTCGCTGGGATCCTCGATCCCGAACGACACGTTGGCCAGCGCGTAAGGCGCGATGGTGCCCATCTGGCGCTGGATCGGATCCGGCGCGAACAGCGAGAGCTGGCTCGACTGGAAGTTGACCTGGCTGCCGAAGAACAGGTCAGCCGCGCCACCGGTACGAACGCGATGGTCGAAGGCCACCGAGCCCTTCCACTTCGGCGCATAGCCCAGCGGCGTGCCGGCCGGGATGATCGCCGTCGCAGCCGCACCCGGGGCAGCGAGGAAGGCGTTCACGTGGGCATCGGTATAGGCGATGCCACCGCTCACGTTGGTGTCGGGGCCCAGCTTCCACGCCATGTCCGCCTCGACGCCGCGGGTCGAAACCTCGCCGGCGTTGGTGAAGCGGGTGACCACGACGCCGGCGACGACGTCGGGGTTGTTGGCCTGGAAGTTGTGGTACTTGGCGTAGAAGCCGGCCAGGTTCAGCATCAGCTTGCCGCCCAGCAGGCCGCTCTTCAGACCCACCTCGAACGCGTCCGAGGTTTCCGGCGAGATCACATTGGTGCCGGTGGCAGTCAGGTTGAAGAACACGTTGTAGGCCGGGCCCTTGTAGCCGCGGGTATAGCTGGCATAGCCGGTAACCCGGCGGGCCAGGTCATACTGCGCAACCACCTTGCCCGAGAGGTTGTCGCTCTTGGTCCCGGTGCGGAACGGCACGCCGTTGGCCGCCGTGACCGCCGCCGAGGCAGCCGCGCTGCCGGTGGCCCCGCCGGCGAGCAGGGTGAGGTACTGGTTGTACACGCCCTGGTCGAAGGCCGGGTTCACGCCACCGAAGGCCGCGTTGGCGATCAGGCCGGTCGCGGTGCGGCTGTGGAACACGTCTAGCTGATCATGGCTGTAACGCAGACCGGCAATGATCCGCGCCCGATCCATCAGACGCAGGGTCGACTGGCCGAACACCGCAAAGTTCTTGAAGGTGCTGCCGAAGTCGGCAGTGCCCGAAACGTTGCGGATGGTGGTCGCCTGCGCGCTGGTGCAGGGCACGAGCGAGGTGGTCGGCGCGCCGACCGCCAGCGAACAGCCGATGTCAGAACGGGTGAAGATACGCTCCGAGAAGGCGCGGCTGTAATAGGCGCCCAGCACGTAGCTGATCGTCTGATCCGCCGGCGAGGTGATCCGCAGTTCCTGGGTGAAGGTGTTGGAACGCTGCGGCCCGCTGTCATGCAGCTGGGTGAAGCCGGCATAGGCCTGGTCGAGCCAGTCACCGTCGCGGATTTCGGTGTTGTTCCACTTGCGGTAGGCGGTGATGCTGGTCAGCGTGTGGTTGCCCAGCGCCATGTCGACCTGCCCCGACAGGCCCCAGCCCTCTTCGAGGGTCGAGGTGATCAGGTTCTGGTTGATGGTCAGCGTGCCGGCATAGTTCGGCGTCGGCAGCACCGAGAAGGCCAGGTTGCTCGAGGTCGCCAGCACCGCCCCGGTCGCACCGTTGATCGGCGGGGTGGCGATGATGTCGGCGCAGCAGCTGTCGTTGTTGCGGTGGTAATCGGCGGTGACATAGATCTTCAGCGCCGGGCTGGGATCGTAGAGGAACTGGGCGCGGGCGCCAGCGTGCTTGTAGCCGTTCACCTTGCGCTGGGCGGCGATGTTGTAGACGTTGCCGTCATACTTGCCCCAGAAGCTGGTGACTCGGGCGGCAAGATTCTCGCGGAGCGGCACGTTGACCGCCGCCTTGAGGCGGTATTCGTTGCCCGAGAAGGCCGAAGCCTCGACGTTGGCGCTGGCCTCGTGCTTGGGCATGATGGTGGTGATGTTGATCACGCCGGCGCTGGCGTTCTTGCCGAACAGGGTGCCCTGCGGCCCGCGCAGCACTTCCATCTGCGAGATGTCGACCAGATCCGAGAAGGCCTCGCCCGAGCGGGCATAGACCACACCGTCAACCACGGTCGACACCGACGGCTCGCCGGCGATCGAGAAGGTCGCGGTGCCAACGCCGCGCAGGAAGATGGTCTGGTTCAGCGTGGTGCCGCTCTTCAGGAAGTTCAGCGCGGGAACCATCTGCGCGGCGCTTTCCAGGCTGGGACGCGCGGCCTGGGCCAGCGCCTCACCCTTCAGCACGCTGACGGCGACCGGAACCTTCTGCAGGCTTTCCGAACGCTTCTGCGCGGTAACGACGATTTCGGTAGAGGCGGAATCGTCAGCCGGCTTGGCCTCGGCGGCGACGGCCACCGCAGCATGGCCCAGCATCACGGCCGTGGCGCCAAGCGCCGCGGAAGCACGAAGCAAGGATTTCATCATCAAGTCTCCCCTCGGGGCGGCATCCGGCAAAACCCGTTACCGCGCGATCCTCAATACGATGGCCGGGCCGCACCGCAGCCTGACCGATCAAGGCTTGCAGTGCGCCGGGCGTATCGATATGTCAAGCGGTGTCATACGAGTTCGGTACCAGCCGTTGCCATCGTGCCACAGCTGCTCGAAGCAAGCGGATTGAGGGTGTGAAAGTCACGTTTTCGGCACTGGATGACGGGTTCGACCTGCATTTCGCGGGCCACCTGGTGCTTCGTCACCGACTCGGCTGTCCTGCGGTGGTCACAAGCCGCGGTGCACCCGAGGTGACCATGTTCCGCGGCAACTTCAGGATCGAGGACCAGCCCGGCGAAATCACCGCCCCCGCCGCCTGGACCCGCAGCGGCGAGATCATCACGCTGCTCGACCAGGGGCGCCCCACCGCGACGATCACGCTGGGCGAAGCCGAACTGTCCTTTGCCGCGCTGCTGCCCGGGCACGACCGGATTACCGTGCGATTCCATGCCGAACCGGACGAAGCGGCCTGGGGCGGCGGCGAGCAGATGAGCTATCTGGCGCTCAACGGCCGGCGCTTTCCGATGTGGACCAGCGAGCCGGGCGTCGGCCGCGACAAGAGCACCGAACTGACCCGGATGGCCGATGAAACGGGCATGGCGGGCGGCGACTACTGGAACACCAATTACCCGCAGCCCACCGTGCTGACCTCGCGCTGGCTGGCGCTGCACCTTGATGCCAGCTGCTATTCGGTGATCGACTGCGCCGACCCGGCCGCCCACGCCTTCGAGGTGTGGAGCAGCGCCGCCCGGTTCGAACTGTTCGCCGCCGAAGGGCCCGCCGCGCTGGTCGGCCAGCTGTCCACCCGCTTCGGCCGCCAGCCACGCCTGCCCGACTGGGCGATCGGCGGGGCAATCGTCGGGCTGAAGGACGGCGCGCGCAGTTTCGAGCGGCTGGAGGCCTTCATCAAGGCCGGCGCCGCGGTCTCGGGCCTGTGGTGCGAGGACTGGGCCGGCATTCGCGAGACCAGCTTTGGCCGCCGCCTGTTCTGGGACTGGCGGCGTAACCGCCAGCGCTACCCCGATCTGCCCGAACGGATCGCCGCGCTGGCGGCGCGCGGCATCCGCTTCCTGGGCTATGCCAACCCCTACCTCGCCAACGACGGCATCCTCTACGAAGAGGCACTGGAACTGGGCCATTTCTGCACCCGCCCGGGCAGCAGCGAGGTCTATCTGGTCGATTTCGGCGAGTTCGACTGCGGGGTGCTGGACTTTACCCGCGAGGAAACCCGCGTCTGGTTCGCCGAAAAGGTGCTGGGGCAGGAACTGCTCGATATCGGCATGACCGGGTGGATGGCCGATTTCGGCGAATACCTGCCTACCGACGTGGCGCTGGCCGATGGCAGCGACCCGATGGAGGCCCACAACCGCTGGCCAGTGCTGTGGGCCGAGGTCAATGCCCGCGCGGTGGCCAGCCGGGGCAAGACCGGCGAGGCGGTATTCTTCATGCGCGCCGGGTTTTCCGGCGTTCAGACGCATTGCCCGCTGCTCTGGGCGGGCGATCAGTCGGTCGATTTCACCCGGCATGACGGGATCGGCACGGTGATCACCGCCGCGCTGTCATCCGGGCTGGTCGGCAATGCCTACAGCCACTCCGACTGCGGCGGCTACACCTCGCTCTTCGGCAATATCCGCACGGCGGAACTGATGCACCGCTGGTGCGAGCTGGCCGCTTTCGCGCCGGTGATGCGCAGCCACGAAGGCAACCGCCCGGACGACAACCTGCAATACGACAGCTCGCCCGAACTGCTGGCCAGCTTCGCGGCGTGGAGCCGGGTCCACGCCCACCTCGCCCCCTATGTCGCCACCTTGTGCGACGAGGCGGTGGCCACCGGCCTGCCGCTGCAGCGCCCGCTGTTCCTGCATTTCCCCGATGACCCGGCGCTGTTTACGGTGCAGGATCAGTTCCTCTACGGGGCCGATCTGCTGGTTGCCCCGGTGATCGAACAGGGGGCGACGATGCGCGAGGTGATCCTGCCCGGCGAAGGGCCGTGGCGGCACGTGTGGAGCGGGGCCGACTATCCCGCCGGCACCCACCAGGTCGCCGCGCCGCTGGGCCAGCCGCCGGTGTTCTATCGGCCAGACAGCGCCTTTGCCGACCTGTTCGCCGGCATGCCCGGGGCGCTGGCCCGATGAGCACCGAGCCGCATACCCGCGCCAACATCCGCGATGTCGCGGCGCGCGCCGGGGTGGCGGTCAAGACCGTCAGCCGGGTGCTGAACGGCCACCCCTATGTCAGCGCCGAAATGCGCACCAAGGTCGAAGCGGCAATGCAGGCGCTCGATTTCCGCCCCTCGATCGCGGCGCGGATCCTCTCGGGCGCCAAGTCGAACCAGGTGGCGCTGATCTACGACAACCACAGCCCCTATTACATGTTCCAGATCCAGACCGGCTGCTGGGAGGCTTGCAAGGAAAAGGGCATCCGCCTGCTGGCCCAGCCGGTCGACGTGGCCGATCCGGCGGTGGGCGAACAGGTGCGCGGGCTGGTCACCGAAACCCATGTCGACGGGATCATCCTCTCCTCGCCGGTTACCGATTGCGTGCCGGTGCTGCGCGCGCTGGAGGCGCTCGACATTCCCTTCGTGCGGATCTCGCCGGGCACCAACCACGCGCTGACCAGCTCGGTGTTCATGGACGATGCCCAGGCCGCCGATGACATGACCACCCACCTGATCAACCTGGGCCACCGCCGCATCGGGTTCATCAAGGGCCACCCCAACCACGCCGCCTCGGATGATCGCCAGTTCGGCTATCGCCGCGCGCTCGACCGGGTGGGGATCGCCTTCGAGCCGGCGCTGGTGCGCGAGGGCGAGTTCGATTTCGACAGCGGTGCGCGCGGCGCCATCGCGCTGCTCGACCTGCCGCAGCCGCCCAGCGCGATCTTTGCCTCGAACGACGACATGGCCGCCGGCGTGCTGGCCGTGGCCCACCAGCGCGGGATCGAGGTGCCGGGGCGGCTGTCGGTCGCGGGGTTCGACGATACCACCCTCGCCCGCACGGTCTGGCCGCCGCTGACCACCGTGCACCAGCCAATGGCCGAGCTGGCCCGCTGCGCCGCCGAAATCCTCATCACCGGGGGCGATATCACCCATCGCCGCCTGCCCCACCAAGTGATCGAGCGTGCCTCGGTCGCCCCGCCACACAGGACCTTTGCATGAGCCTTCTGCCTTCCCTGCCTGCCACCCGTCATCTGGGCCCCAATGGCCCCGCCATCTCGCCGATTGCCTGGGGGATGTGGCGGCTGGCCGAGGGCGGACGCGGCCCGGCCGAGGCGGCCCGGCTGGTTCACGCCGCGCTCGACGCCGGAATCAACCTGCTCGACACCGCCGACATCTACGGCTTCGACGGCACCGGCGGCTTCGGCGATGCCGAGGCGCTGCTGGGCGATGTGTTGCGGGCCGAACCGGCGCTGCGCGGGCGGATGGTGCTGGCCAGCAAGGGCGGGATCATGCCCCCCCTGCCCTATGACCAGAGCCCGGCCTATCTCAATGCGGCAATCGACGCCTCGCTGCGCCGCCTCTGCACCGACCGGATCGATCTCTACCAGATCCACCGCCCGGATATCCTCGCCCATCCGCAGGAAGTCGCCCGGGTGCTCGATGACGCGGTGGCCGCCGGCAAGATCGGCGCGCTGGGCGTCTCCAACTTCACCTGCGCCCAGATCGCCGCGCTGAACCATTTTCTCGGCACCAAGCTGGTCACCACCCAGCCGGAAATCAGCCCGCTGCGGATTACCTGCTTCGAGAACGGCGAGCTGGATCAGGCCATGATGCTGGGGCTGACCCCGCTGGCCTGGTCGCCGCTGGGCGGCGGCCGCCTGATCGCGCCGGAAAGCGCGCGCGACCGCGCGATCTGCGCCGCGCTCGACAAGGTTGCCAGCGAACAGGGCGTCTCGCGCTCGGTTGCCGCCTACGCCTGGCTGATGGCGCATCCGGCCGGCATCGTGCCGATCATCGGTTCGCAGCAGTCCGAACGGATTGCCGAAGGGGCGCAAGCAATGAAGGTCCGCTGGACAAGGACGGACTGGTACGCGGTGCTCGTCGCCGCGCGGGGAGAACGGCTGCCCTGAGGCGGCCGCCCAACAACATCGATCGAGGACTGCATCATGACCCAACAATGCGAGATCGCCTGGTTTTCCGCGCTCTGTGACGACGACTACGAGTTCCTTGGCGTGCCCGACCCGCAGCTGAAGAGCAGCTGGGAACACTGCCGCAACATCGTGCTGCGTGCCGAAGAAGGCGGATTCGACAATATCCTGCTGCCCTCGGGCTACGAACTGGGGCTTGACACCACCGCCTTCGCCGCCGCCGTGGCGACCCAGGTGCGGCGGATCAAGCTGCTGTGGGCCACCCGCATCGGCGAGGACTGGCCGCCGCAGCTGGCCCGCCGCATCGCCACGATGGACCGCATCCTTGGCCCCAACGCTGCCGGCACCGCCGGGCGGCTGAACGTCAACATCATCTCGTCCGACATTCCGGGCGAAAAGATGCCCTCGGGCCCGCGCTATGCCCGCGCCACCGAGGTGATGAAGATCGTCCGCACCCTGCTCAACGGCGAGCATCTCGATTTCGAGGGCGAGCACTACAAGCTCAAGCTCGATCCGGCGCGGATCAGCACGATCTCGGGCAAGTGCCCGGCCTTCTACTTCGGCGGCCTGTCGGACGAAGCCCGCCAATGCGCCGCCGAGGCCGCCGACGTCTACCTGATGTGGCCCGATACCATGCCCAATGTCCGCGAGGTGATCGCCGACATGAAGGCCCGCGCCGCACGCTTTGGCCGTGCGCTGAAGTTCGGCTATCGCGCCCACGTGATCGTCCGCGAAACCGAGGACGAAGCCCGCGCCTATGCCGCGCGCCTGCTCTCGAAGCTCGACGATGCGACCGGCACCGCGATCCGCGAAAAGTCGCTCGACGCCAAGAACTACGGCGTCCAGCGCCAGGGCGAACTGCGCGCCAGCGCCGGCGACGACGGTTTTGTCGAGGAGCATCTGTGGACCGGGATCGGCCGCGCCCGTTCGGGTTGCGGCGCGGCGATCGTTGGCACGCCCGATCAGGTGCTGGCCAAACTGCGCGCCTATCAGGCCGAGGGGATCGAGGCTTTCATTCTTTCTGGATACCCCCATGCCCAAGAAGCGGACTTGTTTGCCCGGCACGTTTTGCCGCATATCGAGCATGCACCGCTGAACCTGTAACCTCCCGAAAGTCGCCCTGCCGCCATGAATCACGAGTTTTACGATGTCGCGGTGATTGGCGGCGGGGTGAACGGGGCGGGCATCGCCCGCGATCTGGCCGGGCGCGGGGCGCGGGTGCTGCTGCTCGAGGCGGGCGATCTTGCCCGCGGCACCTCCTCCGCCTCGACCAAGCTGATCCATGGCGGGCTGCGCTATCTTGAGCATTACGAGTTCTCGCTGGTCCGCGAAGCGCTGACCGAGCGCGAACGGCTGTGGGCCATCGCCCCGCACATCATCTGGCCGTTGCGCTTCGTCCTGCCGCATGTGCGCGGCCTGCGCCCGCGCTGGTTGCTGCGGCTGGGGCTGTTTCTTTACGACCACATCGGCGGCCGCAAGCGCCTGCCGCCGACCGAGAGCATCAGGCTGCCGGATCACCCCGCCGGGGGGCCGCTCAAGCCCGAATACGTCAACGCCTTCGTCTATTCCGATGGCTGGGTCGACGATGCGCGGCTGGTGGTGCTGAATGCCCGCGATGCGGCGGAACGCGGCGCCACCGTGCGCACCCGCTGCCCCGCCACCGCCCTGACGCGCGAGGGCGATGGCTGGCGGATCCAGACCCCGCAGGGCAGCTTTGCCGCCCGCGCGCTGGTCAATGCCGGGGGCCCGTCGGTGCTGAACCTGCTGTCGCTGGCCGGCGAGCAGTCGAGCCGCCAGATGCGGCTGGTGCGCGGCAGCCATATCGTGGTGCGCAAGCTCTACGACCACCCCTTTGCCTATTTCTTCCAGCTGCCCGACGGGCGGATCTTCTTCGCCATCCCCTACGAGCAGGACTTCACCCTGATCGGCACCACCGATGCCGACCATCAGGGGCCGCTCGATCAGGTTCGCGCCAGCGAGGAAGAGATCGCCTACCTGTGCGAAGGCACCAGCACCTATTTCAAGAAGGCGATCACCCCCGCCGACGTGGTCTGGTCCTATTCCGGGGTGCGCCCGCTGGTCGACGACAATTCGGGCAAGCCCGAGGCGGCGACCCGGGGCTATCGCTTCGAACTTTCGCCCGAGGCCGAGGGCGCCCCGCTGCTCAGCGTGTTCGGTGGCAAGATCACCACCTATCGCCACCTGTCGCAGGCGGCGGTCGAGCTGCTGGCCAGCCGGATGCCCGCCCTCAAGGCCCCGGGCTGGACCGATCAGGCCCCCCTGCCCGGCGGCGACTTCCCGATCGACGGCGCCGCCGCGCTGCAGGCCGAACTCGCCGCGCGCTATCCCTTCCTCGAAGCCGGCTGGGCGCTGCGGCTGGTGCGCAACTATGGTCGCGAGGCCTTCACCATCCTGGGCGAGGCCAAGGCGCTGGCCGATTGCGGCCAGCACTTCGGCCATGGGTTGACCGAGGCCGAGCTTCGCCACCTCGTCGCCCACGAATGGGCCCGCACCGCCGAAGACGTGCTATGGCGCCGCACCAAGCTGGGGCTGCGGCTGGACCAGGACCAGGTCGCCGCGCTGGAACGGTGGCTGGCCGAACGGGGAGAGAGCGCATGAGTGCTGACCATCTGCTGGTGCTCGACGAGGGCACCACCTCGACCCGGGCGATGCTTTATGACCTTGCCGGCCAGCTGGTCGGGATGGAACAGGCCGCGCTCGAACAGTACTACCCACGCCCCGGCTGGGTCGAACACGACGCGGCCGAGATCCTGACCAAGACGCTGGCCTGCGCCCGCACCATGATCGAGCGCGCCGGCGGGGCCCAGCGGATCGCCGCGATCGGCATTACCAACCAGCGCGAAACCGTGGTGGCGTGGGACAGGTCGACCGGCGAGCCGCTGGCCCGCGCGATCGTCTGGCAGGATCGGCGCACCGCCGAGTTCTGCGAGAGCCTGCGCGCCGCCGGGCACGAAACCGAGGTGCAGCGCCGCACCGGCCTGCTGCTCGACCCCTATTTCAGCGCCAGCAAGATGCGCTGGATGCTCGACAATGTGCCCGAAGTGGCGGCGGCCGGCGCCAACCTCGCCTTCGGCACCATCGAATCATGGCTGGTCTGGAACCTGACCGGCGGGCTGCACGTGACCGACGCGACCAATGCCAGCCGCACCAGCGTGATGGCGCTGGCCGGCAAGGGCTGGGACGAAGGCCTGGCCGACCTGTTCGGCGTGCCGCTGAGCGCGCTGGGCGAAGTGGTGCCCTGCGCCGGGGCCATCGGCCAGACCCGGGCCGACCTGTTCGGCGCCGCCATCCCGATCACCGGCCTTGCCGGCGACCAGCAATCGGCCACCATCGGCCAGGGCTGCATCCGGCCTGGCGACACCAAGGCGACCTTCGGCACCGGCGCCTTCATCCTCACCAACATGGGCGGCCAGGTGCCGCATTCGCACCACCGCCTGCTGGGCACGGTGCTGTGCCAGGTGGGCGATGAACGCTCCTACGCGCTTGAAGGCTCGGTCTTTGCCGCGGGCAGCGCGATCAAGTGGCTGCGCGACAGCCTCGGCCTGCTCGAAACCGCCGCCGAGAGCGAGGCGCTCGCCCGCTCGGTCAGCGACAGTGCCGGAGTGGTCTTCGTTCCCGCCCTCTCGGGCCTCGGCGCGCCGCACTGGCGGCCCGATGCCACGGCCAGCATCACCGGGCTGACCTTCGCCGCCACCCGCGCGCACATCGCCCGCGCCGCGCTCGAATCGATGGCCCACCAGTGCCACGACCTCAAGACCGCCTATGCGGCGGACGGGGCCGACTGGGGCCTGCTGCGGATCGACGGGGGGATGAGCGGCAACGACTGGCTGGCGCAGGATCTGGCCGACGTGCTGGACGTGCCCTGCGAACGCCCCGCCGATGTCGAGACCACCGCGCGCGGCGCGGCGATGCTGGCGGCGCTGGGCGCCGGGTTCTACCCCTCGCTGGCCGAAGCCGCCGCGATGCTGCCCGAAGTGCGGCGTTTTACCCCGGCGATGGACGGGGCCACCCGCACCGCGCGGCTGGCGGCCTGGCAGGCGGCCCTGCCACACTGACGTAACCGTTCAGGCGTAGGCGAACTCCTCGCCGTCGAGATCGATCTTCGGCAGTTCCTCGCGCTCAGCCCAATAGTCCTGGCTGTGGCGCCACTTGGGATCGTCGCCGCGCCGGGGCATCGCCGCCAGCGCCCGGGTCATGTAGCCGGGGTTGAAGGTCTCGGGCTCGACCCAGTCGTGCAGCGCCATGCCGGCCGTGCCGCCCGGCGGCGCCACCTCCACCCGCTGCGCCCCGCGCGTCTTCATGTGGTTCAGCAGGCGGCAAGTGAAATCGCCCAGCAGATCGACCCGCAGCGTCCAGCTGGCGCGGAAATAGCCCATGATCCACAGCATGTTGGGCACGCCGGTGAACATCATCCCGCGATAGGTGACCGTCTCGGCCCAGTTCACCGCCTGCCCGTCGACCTCGAAGGGGATACCGCCCATCACCGAGAGGTTGAAGCCGGTGGCGGCGATGATCAGGTCGGCCTCGATCTCGGTGCCGTCGCTGGTCCGCACGCCCTTTTCGGTGAAGGTGTCGATGGTGTCGGTCACCACGCTCAGCTGCCCGGCCACCGCCGCGCGGAAGATGTCGCCCTCGGGGCAGAAGGCCAGCCGCTGCTGCCACGGACGATAGCGCGGGGTGAAATGCGGCTCGAAGGCGAAATCGGGCTGGCCGGTATAGGCGCGGACCAGCTCCTTCAGTTCCTCAAACACCGCCTCGGGCTCCTGCTCGGCCCGGGCCACCATCATCTTCTGATCGTGGAGGATCTGGGCGCGCACCACGCGGTGGATGGTCGGCTCGTCGATCCCCACCTCGCGCAGCCGGTCGGCCAGCTCGTTGCGGTTCGGCGCGCAGAAGAAATAGGTTGGCGAACGCTGCAGCAGGGTTACGTGCGCCGCATCCGCGCAGATCGCCGGCACCACCGTCGCCGCCGTCGCGCCCGAGCCGATCACCAGCACCCGCTTGCCCTTGTAGTCGATCCCGTCGTGCCACAGCTGGGCATGGACGAATTCGCCCGTGAACCGCTCACGCCCCGGCCAGTCGGGCACGTGGGGCTTTTCGTGATCGTAATAGCCCTGGCACATCCACAGGAACTGGCAGGTAAAGGTCTGCTCGGCGCCGTCGGCCAGCCGCGTCGCGGTCACTGTCCAGCGATTGATGGCGCGGCTGAAGGCGCAGCGGGTGATGCGATGGCCATAGCGGATGTGGCGGTCGATCCCGCCCTCGGCGATCACTTCGCCCATATAGTCAAGGATCGCCTGCGCGCTGGCAATCGGGGCATCGTGCCATGGCTTGAAGCGATAGCCGAAGGTGTAGAGATCGCTGTCCGAACGCACCCCCGGATACTTGTGGGTTTCCCAGGTGCCGCCGAAGGTGTCCTTCATTTCGAGGATGGCATAGCTGGTGCCGGGGCACTGCTGCTGCAGGTGCCAGGCCGCGCCGATCCCCGAGATCCCGGCGCCGACGATCAGCACGTCGAAATGCGTCGCGGCCTCGGCATGGGGCGTGGCGGCGGGGGCGGTAGCCATGGGCGGATCCTCGGTTGCGGCCATCTGCGCGGCCTAGGGTATGGACCCTAGGCTCTAGCGCCGGCCACCGAGGCACGGGTTGATCCAGAGCAATTTCCCGTGTCGCGGACGAAAAGTTCCGCACCCGCCGGCTCAACGCGGCGCGCCGGACGGGGATTTCTGCAAGGAAAGCGGCGCGGCCAGGCCGCGAGCCTGCCCGGCTGAACGGTCAGCGGGCAGGCTCGCGCACAGGCCTCAGGCCGCTACCGGCCGCCGGGCATACCAGCCAAAGGCGGCGATGATCGCATAGCACACCGCCGGCAGGATCAGCGCGGTGGTCAGGCTGCCGGTCAGGTCGGCAATGCCGCCGAACAGCACCGGCACCACCGCGCCGCCGAAGATGGCGATGTTGATGATCCCCGAACCGTCCGCCGCCTTGGCCCCCAGCCCTTCGCAGGCCAGGCTGAAGATGGTGGGAAACATGATCGAATTCATCAGCCCGATCAGCAGCAGGCTCCACGCCGCGGTGGCGCCCGTGGTGTTGGCCGAAATGGCGATCAGCACGATCGCGCCGATCGCATTGGTGGCAAGGATCTTGCCGGGGCTGACCCGGGCCAGCAGGTAGGAACCGACAAACCGGCCCACCAGCGCCCCGCCCCAGTAATAGGGGATATAGGCGCCCGCCGCCTCGACCGTGGTGCCCAGCACCGACTTCAGCTGCATGTAGTTGACGATCATCGAGCCGATCGCGACTTCGGCGCCGACATAGAGGAAGATGCAGGCCGCGCCGAAAGCGAAACGCGGGCGCGACAGCAGCGCGAAGGCCGCCGCGAACGAGGTCGATTCGTGCTTCTCGCCCTGCAGGCGGTTGCGGTTCATCCACACCACGCCGGCCACCACCGCCAGCGCGGCGGCCAGGCCAAGGTAGGTGTGCACCACCGTGCGGGTTTCGGCGACGCGATAGGCATCCAGCGCCGCGCCCGACAGCTGCGCCGCCGAAACGCCGGCCAGCCCGCCAAGGATCAGCGCCGCGCCCACCTTGGGAAAGATCACCGTGCCAAGGCTGTTGAAGGCCTGGGCGAAGGTCAGCCGGCTGTGCGCGGTGCGCGCCGGCCCGAGCAGCGAGATCAGCGGGTTGGTCACCACCTGCACCACCACTACGCCGCTGGCCAGCACGAACAGCGCGCCCAGGAACAGCGGATAGCTGGCCGAATGCGAGGCCGGCACGAACAGCAGGCAGCCGACCATCATGGTCAAGAGGCCGGCCACCGCGCCGCGCATGTAGCCCAGCCGCTTGACCAGCGCCGCGCCGGGCAGGCCGATGACGGCATAGGCGGTGAAAAAGCAGAACTGCACCAGCATCGCCTGGGTATAGTTCAGGGTGAACAGCTCTTTCAGCTTGGGGATGATCACGTCGTTGAGGCTGGTGATCCCGCCGAAGATGAAAAACAGCGCCATCACGAACAGGCGCAGCTCGGGCGCGTCGATGTGCTGGCCATCGGCCTCATCGGGCACGGAATCGGTGCTGGTGGCAATGCCGGGGGTCAGGGCCATTTCGGTGCTTCCTCTGCTTTGCTTATGTCTTGGTTTGCTCGTCTCGGATCAGGCATGCGGGTTGCCGCGCGATTTGTCGATGGCCGATGCGCGCCGCAACTGGGAACGCTCACTCTATCGCACGAAACAAGGCATTGTGGCACTATACGTATGCGCCGCAAGATGGCGCCATGCCACCCGCCGGCGGGCTGGGCCGCTCAGCGCGCCGCGAGGAAGGCGCGCATGCCGAAGCCGGCCTGGTCGGGCGCATGGGCATGCTGCGGGGCGACCGGGCAGGCCAGCCGCGCGCGGCAGCCCCCGGCCATGCATTCCGCCCCCTGCCCGCCGCGCAACCACGCCGCACAGGCCGCGACATCATAGCCC
>JAFECL010000070.1:0-3733 GCA_018242165.1 Pseudomonadota bacterium | reverse complement strand
CGCCCCGCGATAGGAATGCCACAAGCCGAATTCGGGGTGGATCAACAGGCCAAGCGGCGATGGGGAAACCGGCTCGGCCCGCTGCGCCCAGCGCTGGAACGGCCAGTACGGCGGCCCGCCAAAGGGATAGAGCGCCACCGCGCCAAGCTCGCCGGCCAGCGCGGTCAGGCAGCGCCGGCTCCAGCGATCGAGCGGATCGGGCGCGCCATCGGCCGCCTCGGGCGATGCGGCAAAGCCGTCCCACCCGGCCCGTCCGGCCAGGCCGACCAGCACCAGGCTGCGCCGCCCGGCCAGAACGCCGTTGCTTTCGCCCTCCGCCAGCCGCAGCGCCCCGCGCACGACCAGCCCCTGTGCGGCTACCGCCTCGCATACCGCCGCGAAATCGGGCGCCAGAGGAGGATCGACTGCTTGCGTCACTGTCGCGGCCCCTCCCCCATCGCCGGCGTGTTCCGCCTCGCGTTACGCGGCGTTCAGCCCTGCGACGGGCCTTTTGCCCGCTTCTTCCACGGCTTGGAAGGGCGCCCGTCGCCGCCATTGACCGGCCCCTTGCGGTGGGGCTTGGGGCGGTGCGGCTGGGCCTGGTGGCCCGAAGGCGGCGCAGGCGGGTTCGCCGCATTGGCCTGCCGCCCCGCCTGCTGCCGCCCGGCCTGCTGTCGGTTGACCCGCGCGGCATCGCGGGGGGTACCTTCCGCCGCCTCGATGATGATCGCCCCCTCGTCGTCGCTGGCCGCTGCGGTGCGGGCCACGGCATCGGCAAACCGGGCGGCAATCGCGCGCGGCACCTGGAACTGGGTTTCGCCCGGCATGATGCGGATCGCGCCGATCTCGCCGCGCGTGACGTGGCCGCGCCGGCACAGCAGCGGCAGGATCCAGCGCGGATCGGCGTTCTGGCGCCGGCCGACATTCATCCGGAACCACACGGTATCCTCAAAGCCAGGGCGGTGCCGTTCCTGCTGCGCGGCGCGGCGGACCTCGGGGCTGTTCTCGATCAGCTCTTCGGGCTCGGGCATGCTCGCGCGGTGGGCCCGCACCAGCATCGCGGCGATGTCCTGCGCGCTGCGCTCGGCCAGCAGGCGTTCGGCCAGCTCGCGGTCGGTTTCGTCGCACTCGACCGGCTCCAGCAACCGGGTCAGCAAGCGTTCCTGATCGCGCGCCCGGATCGTGTCGCGCCCCGGGGGATCGATCCACTCGGCGCTGATCTGCGCCTGCCGCAGCATCCCTTCGACCCGGCGGCGGCGCGGAAAGGGCACCACCAGCACCGCCGTGCCCTTCTTGCCCGCCCGGCCGGTGCGGCCCGAGCGGTGCTGCAGCACCTCCGCATCGCGCGGAATCTCGACATGGATCACCAGGCTCAGCGTCGGCAGGTCGATGCCGCGCGCCGCCACGTCGGTCGCCACGCAGACCCGCGCACGGCGGTCGCGCAGCGCCTGCAAGGCCTGGTTGCGTTCCTGCTGCGAATGCTCGCCCGACAGCGCCACCACCGCAAAGCCGCGTTCCTGCAGGGTCGCGTGCAGGTGGCGGACATTGTCGCGGGTGGCGCAGAACAGCATCGCCGTCTCGGCCTCGTGATAGCGCAGCAGGTTGACCACCGCGTTCTCGATTTCCGAGGGCGAGACCGTCACCGCCTGATAGTCGATATCGCCGTGGCCCCGGGTTTCTCCGATGGTCGAAATGCGCAGGGCATCGCGCTGATAGCGCCGCGCCATGGCCTCGATCGCGCGCGGAATGGTGGCCGAAAACAGCAGCGTGCGGCGCTCGGCCGGGGCGGCGTCGAGCAGCTCTTCCAGCTCCTCGCGGAAGCCCATGTCGAGCATTTCGTCGGCCTCGTCGATCACCACGGCGGCCAGCCCCGAAAGGTCGAGCGCACCGCGTTCGAGGTGATCGCGCAGGCGGCCCGGGGTGCCGACCACGATGGTCGCCCCCTGCTGCAGCGCGCGGCGCTCGACCGAGGGGTTCATCCCCCCGACGCAGGTGGCGATCCGCCCGCCCGCCTTGCCATAGAGCCAGGCCAGTTCGCGGCTGACCTGCAAGGCCAGTTCGCGCGTCGGGGCGATCACCAGCGCGCGCGGCAGGATGCCGTAGGGCACGCGCCCTTCGCCATCGAGCAGCTGGCCGGCCATGGCCAGGCCGAAGGCCACCGTCTTGCCCGAGCCGGTCTGCGCCGAAACCAGCAGGTCACGGCCCTCGGCCTCGGGCTCGAGCACGGCGGCCTGCACCGGGGTCGGCGCGACATAGCCCCGCTCGGCCAGCGCGGAGCCGAGGAAAGACGGAAGATTGGCAAAGGTCATGGACTATCCGATCAGGGAGAAAACAGCAGTAAAAGCACCGGCTTGCGGTTCAGAGCGACTGGGCGGCGGCCCAACCGCTGGCCCAGGCCCATTGGAAATTGTACCCGCCCAGCCAGCCGGTCACGTCGACCGCTTCGCCGATCGCATACAGGCCCGGGACCCGTTTGGCTTCCATTGTTTTCGACGAAAGCTCGGCGGTGCTGATCCCGCCGACCGTCACTTCGGCCTTGGCAAAGCCCTCGGTTCCATCGGGCATGAAGGTCCAGCTGGCCAGCCGCTCCTCCGCCGCGCGCAGGCGGGCATCGGCAAGGTCGGCCAGCCGGCCGTCGATGGCGAGCCGTTCGCCCAGCGCCCCGGCCAGCCGCGCCGGCAGCAGGTCTTTCAACAGCGCCTGGAACCCGGCGCGCGGGTTGGCCCGCTTGGCCTCGATCAGCCAGCCCGGGGCGTGATCGGGCAGGAAATCGATCATGATCGGCTGCCCGTGCCGCCAGTAAGAGGATATCTGCAGGATCGCCGGGCCCGACAGGCCGCGATGGGTGAACAGCGCCGCCTCGCGGAACGCGGCCCCGCCTGACTTTGCGCCGGTGCGGGCCTCTACCGGCGCCGCCACGCCCGACAGCTCGCGGAACAGCGCCTCGGTGCCCGGCAGGGTCAGCGGCACCAGCGCCGGGCGCGGCTCGACCACCTTGAGGCCGAACTGGCGGGCGAGCCGGTAGGCAAAGTCGCTCGCCCCCAGCTTGGGGATCGAGGGGCCGCCGGTGGCGATCACCAGCTTCGGCGCCTCGACCACCCGGCTGGACGTGGCCACGCGGAACCGGCCATCGGCGTGGCTGACGCTGGCGATCGCCTCGCCGCAGGCCAGTTCGCCACCGCCGGCGCGCAGATCGTCGAGCAACAGGTCGAGAATCTGGCGGGCCGAGCCGTCGCAGAACAGCTGGCCAAGGGTCTTCTCGTGCCAGGCGATGCCGCGCGCCTCGACCCGGTCGAGAAAGTCGCGCGGGCTATAGCGGCTCAGCGCCGAGGTGGCGAAATGGGGGTTGGCCGAGAGGAAGTTGGCCGGCGACGCGTTGCGGTTGGTGAAGTTGCAGCGCCCGCCGCCGGAAATGAGGATCTTCTTGCCGGGCCCCTCTGCCCCCTCGATCACCAGCACCCGCCGCCCGCGCCGGGCCGCCTCGCCCGCGCATTGCAGCCCGGCGGCCCCGCCGCCCAGGATGATGGCATCGTAGCCGGGGTTCATGCCGGGGCCCGGGCCAGAACGGCGGCGAGCCGGCCAGCGAAGGATCGGCCAGCAAGGGATGAAGCAATCAGCATGGCGCCTTCCAGGCCCGCGGGCGCAAGGTGAATCAGGGCAAAAACGCCGTGCGGGTGGCCGAGGCCCTGCCCCGGCCCGGACGGCCCATCGCAATTGTCGAGAGAAAGGATGGTAGCGGAGGAGGGACTCGAAC
>JAFECL010000006.1:41501-50915 GCA_018242165.1 Pseudomonadota bacterium | reverse complement strand
CGTGGAAATATCGCCGTTGATGAAGCCCTGGCGGGTCAGCCCGGCCACCTTGACCATCTCGGCCACCACCTTGGCATCGGTGCCGCCGGCCTTGGCCGAAACGATCTGCTCTTCCACCGGGGCGGGCAGGTAGTTCAGCGCGGTAACGATGTTCCAGCGGTCCATCTGCCCCTGGTTGATCGCCTGGGTACCGTGATAAAGCCCGCTGGTATCGCCCAGGCCCACCGTGTTGGCGGTGGCGAACAGGCGGAAATGCTTGTCGGGCCGGATCACGCGGTTCTGGTCCAGCAGGGTCAGCTTGCCTTCGGTTTCCAGCACGCGCTGGATCACGAACATCACGTCGGGCCGGCCGGCGTCGTATTCGTCGAAGACCAGCGCCACCGGGTGCTGCAGCGCCCAGGGCAGCAGCCCTTCGCGGAATTCGGTGACCTGCAGGCCATCGCGCAGCACGATCGCATCGCGCCCGATCAGGTCGATGCGGCTGATGTGGGCATCGAGGTTGATGCGGATGCACGGCCAGTTCAGCCGCGCCGCCACCTGCTCGATATGGGTGCTCTTGCCGGTGCCGTGATAGCCCTGGACCATCACCCGGCGGTTGTAGGCGAAGCCGGCCAGGATTGCGAGGGTGGTATCGGCGTCGAAAACATAGCTCTCGTCGCGGTCGGGCACGCGCTCGTCGGCCTTGCTGAAGGCCGGCACCTGCATGTCGATATCGATCCCGAACAGGTCGCGGACGCTGACCATCTGGTCAGGGGCGGCAAGCAGGGTGGTGCTGGTGTGATGGATGCTGTCAGTCATGGTGGAGCATCGCCTATACGGCTGGGCGCGCGGCTGCAATAAGGTTCGCGCGTGTCGCCCCGCGACTCAGCCGGAAAGGATCCCCACCGATGATCGTCTATGGCGCCCTGCTTTCGCCTTTCGTCCGCAAGGTCTGCGTCGCGCTTGAGGAAAAGGGCATGGCCTACCAGCTGGCCACCGCCAACCCCGGCGGCGATGATCCCGCCTTCCGCGAGGCCAGCCCGCTGGGCAAGATCCCGGCGCTGCGCGATGGTGACTACACTCTGGCGGATTCGACCGCGATCGTGGTCTATGCCGATGCCAAACAGCCCCAGCCCGCGCTGCTGCCGGCCGAGCCGCGGGCGCGCGGCAAGGCGATGTGGTTCGACGAATGGGCCGATACCGTGCTGGTGGCCAGCGGCGGCAAGGTGCTGTTCAACCGGCTGGTCGCCCCCAAGCTGCTGAAATTGCCGTTCGACGAGGCGGTGGCGCTGCAGGGCGAGGCCGAGCTGCCGCGCCACTGGGCCTATCTGGAGGGCGTGGTGCCCGACGATGGCTGGCTGGTGGGCGACTTTTCGCTGGCGGATATCGCGGTTGCCTCGGCGATGCGTTCGCTCACCTATGTCGGCCACGGGCCCAGCGCGGCCTATCCGCGCACCCTGGCCTGGTACAACCGGGTGGCCGCGCGCCCGTCGTGGCAGGCCGTGGCCCGGGCCGAGGCCCCGGTGGCCGAACGCCTGCGCACCCCCACCGGGGTGATCGAAACCGCCTGAACCGGAGGAACGATGATGACCCGCACCCACGGCGCCTGGATCTGGTACGAGCTGATGACCACCGACCCTGAGGGGGCCAAGGCCTTTTACGAGGCGGTGGTGGGCTGGGCGATGACCACCGGCCACAACGGCGACAACAATTACGGCTTCATCAGCAATGCCGACGGCGGGATGACCGGCGGCATGCTGCGCCTCTCGCCCGAAATGTGCGAGCACGGCGCGCGGCCTGGCTGGCTGGGCTATCTGGGCGTGGACGATGTCGACGCGATGGTCGAACGGATCACGGCGGCGGGCGGCAAGGTGCTGATGGCACCCTTCGATGTCGCCATGGCCGGGCGGGTGGCGCTGGTGGCCGACTGCTGCGGCGCGCCGTTCTACATCATGACCCCCACCCCGCCGCCCGGCGGCGGCGAAAGCACCGCCTTTTCCCCCACCCTGCAGGGCCGCTGCGGCTGGAACGAGCTGTGCGCCGGCAATGTCGACCACGCCCTGGCCTTCTACACCGGCCTGTTCGGCTGGCAGCTGGGCGAGCCGATGGACATGGGCGCGCACGGCAAATACCACTTCCCCAGCCACGATGGCGTCGGCATCGGCGGGATGATGGCCGCGATGCCGCACATGGGTCCGCCGCACTGGAACCACTATTTCCGCGTGCCCGACATCGACGCGGCCAAGGCCGCCGCCGAAGCCCATGGCGGCACCATCGCCGTCGGCCCGATGCAGGTGCCCAGCGGTGACTGGGTGGTGATGGGCACCGATCCGCAGCAGGCCTTCTTCGCGCTGGTGGGCGGCCGACCAGGCGCGGCATGACCAGGCAGATCATCGGCTGCGCCTTCGTTTCGCTCGACGGGGTGATGCAGGCCCCCGGCGGCCCGCATGAAGACCCCAGCGACGGCTTTGCCCACGGCGGCTGGCTGTGGCCGGTGAGCGACGAGGTGATTGACCAGCAGATCGGCACGCTGTTTTCCGGCCCGTTCGACCTGCTGCTGGGGCGGCGCACCTACGAGGTCTTCGCCGCCTATTGGCCCTACGCCCCAGCCGACCACCCGATCGCCGCCAGCTTTACCCGGGCGGCCAAATATGTCCTGACCGGGCAGGATCGCCCGCTGGACTGGGTGAACAGCCACCGGCTGGCCGATCTGGCCGCGCTGGCCGCGCTGAAGGCCGGCGATGGCCCCGATCTGGTAGTCCAGGGCAGCTCGACGCTCTATCCGCAACTGCTGACGGCGGGGCTGCTTGACCGGCTGACCCTGCTGATCGCCCCGGTGGTGCTGGGTGACGGCAAGCGCCTGTTCGGCGGCGGCACGCCCCCGGCAACGCTGCGGCTAGTCAGCCACCAGATCGGCAGCGGCGGGGTGATCGCCGCGACTTACGAGCCGGCGGGCCCCGTCACCGTCGCCGATCCGGTGGCGCAGGAGCCGAACCCGGTGGAACTCGCGCGCCGCGCGGCCATCGCGGCGGGGGTGTGGTGATGATTGCGCTCTATGGTCACCCCTTTTCCTCCTACACCTGGAAGGCGCTGATCGCGCTTTACGAAAAGGGGCTGGAATTTGATTTCCGGGTGCTCGACGCGGGCGAGCCGGTGCACCCCGAGCATGGCGAACGGCTGCGCGCCATCTGGCCGCCGGGCAAGTTCCCGGTGATCGAGGATGGCGGACAGGCGGTGATCGAAAGCTCGATCATCATCGAGCATCTTGACCTGCACCACCCCGGCCCGCGCATGATCCCCGCCGATCCGGCCCTGGCGCTGGAGGTGCGATTGATGGACCGGGTGTTCGACAACCATGTGATGAGCATGATGCAGGCGATTGTCGGCGAATACCTGCCCTTCATCACCCCCCAGCCCGATCCGGCCAAGATCGCTCGGGTCAAGGGCCTGCTGGATACGATCTATGGCTGGCTGGACCAGCGCCTGCCGGAATACGGCTGGGCCTGCGGCGGCGGCTTTTCCATGGCCGATTGCGCCGCAGCCCCGGCGCTGTTCTACGCCGATTGGGTGCACCCGATTGCCGAGTGTCACCCCACCCTGCGCGCCTATCGCGCCCGGCTGCTCGCCCGCCCTTCGGTCAGCCGCTGCGTCGAGGAAGCGCGCCCCTACCGCTGGATGTTCCCGCTGGGCGCGCCGGATCGGGATTAGCGCGGTGGTTTGTCCCGGCTGGCGCCGCGCCGCAGCACCGCGAACAGTCGCAGCGCCAAGACTATCGCCAGAAAGGTGAACGGCGAATAGAAGGCGATCAACGCCTGGTCCGTCAGTTCCGCCACCAGCCATGACAGGCCCAGCACCAGCAGGGCCAGCTTGAACTGCAGGCCCACTGAAGGCTGGCCGTTCACCCGGCCCGCGCCTAGCCCTTCGCCCCCGCGATATAGCGATCGATGTTCTGGGCCAGCACGTCCAGCGGCACGTTGCCGCCTTCCAGCACCGCCATGTTGTAATCGCGCAGGTCATAGCGCGGGCCCAGCGCGGCCTTGGCGCGTTCGCGCTGGCGCAGGATCTCGCTGTGGCCGATCTTGTAGCCGCAGGCCTGCCCGGGCCAGGTGCAATAGCGTTCGACCTCGCTGGTCACTTCCTCGACCCCCGAACCGTTGGTGGCCATGAACCAGTCGATTGCCTGCTCGCGGCTCCATCCCCGGCTGTGCAGGCCGGTGTCGATCACCAGCCGGCAGGCGCGGAAGGCGATGGATTGCAGGTAGCCCAGCTGGCCGACCGGATCGCCATCGAAATCACCCAGTTCGTCGGCCAGCGTCTCGGCATAGAGCGCCCAGCCTTCGGTATAGGGGTTGAATTCCAGCAGGGTGCGGATCAGCGGCATGCGCTGCGAATATTCACCCTGCCAGACATGGCCGGGGATCGCCTCGTGGTGGACCAGCGTCGGCAGCGAATACTTGCTGTGCAGCGCGGTGGTGTGCAGGTTGATCCACATCCGCCCGGGGATCGTCCCGTCGATCGAACCCGGCCCGCCATAGGCCCCGGGGGCGCCCGGCTCGGACTCGGGCTGCATCCGCTTGACCTCGACATTGCCCTTGGTCAGCCGGCGGAAGGCCAGCGGCAGCTTGGTGCGGATCTTGTCGAGCCGCTGGTGGATGAAGGCGACGATCTCGGCCCGGCCGGCATCGCCTTCGGGGAACATGAAGCGCGGATCGCGGCCAATCGCCTGCATCCGTTCGCCCACCGTGCCCTTGGTATAGCCCAGCGATTGCAGGATCGGCTCCATCCGCCCCTGCAGCAGTTTCAGCTGCTCCTGCCCGATCTGGTGCACTTCCTCCGGGCTCAGGCGGGTGGTTGTGCCGGCGCGCAACGCCCAGCGGTACCATTCCTCGCCATGCGGGCGGGTGGCGAGGCCGGCGGCATGGGTCGCCCTGGGGCGCACCCGCTCCAGCTCGGCCAGCTGGCGCGCCAGCGCGGGCACCACTTTGGCGGCGACGATTTCAAGCGCGCGGCGGTCCCAGTCGCCCGGAATATCCCTGGTACGGCGGACCAACGATTCGACCAGCACCCCGCCGCCCTTCGCGCCATCCAGCCGCCGGCGCATCTGGCCGATCGCCTTGTCGAGCACGAAATCCGGGGCGATCACGCCCATGGCATGGGCCGCGCTGAGCCGCTCCAGCTCGCCATCCAGCTGGCCGGCGAACCCGCCCAGCCGGGCCAGATAGGCCTCGGCATCGCTGGCATTGTGCACCGGCTGATCGGCATCGAGGAAGCTGGGCACGTCGATATAGGCGCCGACGTTCTGGCACACGACATAGGGCGCGTTGCGCCAGCCGCCGACCGAGACATCGCCATAGGGCAAGGCATAGCCGTCAAGCGCCTTGGAAAAGGCGCTCTTGATCACCGCGAAATGGGTGCGCATCGTCGCATCGAGCGCCGACTGGTCGAGCGCGTCGATCCGCGCCAGTTCGGCCCGCAGCTGCGCCGCCATGCGGGCCTGTGCCGCCGCCGAACTGTCGCTGCTCTTGCCGCGCAGCGCGGCGTGCTCGCCGGTGTCGAGCCCCAGCCCGGTCGCCCCCTCGGGCCCCGCCTCCAGCATGCGCCAGGCAATGGCGTCGAGCAGCGCGCTAGCCTCGGCCATGGAGGCCGGCGCGGCACGCGCGGCAGCGGGCAGCCCCAGCGCGGCGGCAGCACCGCCCAGGGTGCCGAGGGTTTGACGGCGGGTGAGAGCGGCGCGTGGCGCCGACGGGGGGGTGGTTTCGCTCATGGCCGCAGACTGACGCGGCCCGGGGTTGCTGTCAAATGGCGGCGCGATCAGGCGAAGGCGGCAGCGCGGCGCAGCAGCTGATAGGCCTCGACCACCCCCTGCAGCCGCGCCTCGAACGACCGGTCGCCGCCGTTGCGGTCCGGGTGATAGCGCCGCACCAGCTGCGAATAGCGCCGCCGCAGCGCGGCCCGGTCGGCATCGAGCCCCAGCCCCAGCACATCCAGCGCGCGGCGTTCCTCGGGCGTGAAGACCACCCCGTCGGCGCGCAGCCCGCTGACCCGCGAGCGCATGTGAGCGCCAATGGCTTCCAGCGGGTCGGTAAAATCGGCCCAGCGCGGGGCCTCGCCATGGCCGGCGGTGGGGTTGAAGGCGCGCGCCTGCCGGTCCCACCCGGCGACGGGGTGCTGGGCATCGAGGATTTCCGCCATGCTCATCCCCGCGAAAAAGTCATAGCCGGCATTGAACTGGCGGATGTGGTCAAGGCAGAACCAGCGATAGTCTCCAGGTCCGTCGAACCCCGCCGGGCGTGGGCCGGGCGCGCGGAACTCGCCCGGCTCGGCGCAGCCCGGCCAGGCGCAAGGCTGCCGCACCGACTTTACCCGGCCATGGAATCGATCATGCTTCACCCCCTTCCCGTAAGGCGGAATTGGGCTAGAAGGAAAGCCATGACCGGCCCCCTTGCTCACGAAATCACCACGCTGCTGACCGCGGCCTTCGCCCCCACCCGGCTTGAGGTGATCAACGACAGCGCCCGCCACCACGGCCACGCCGGCGATGATGGCAGCGGCGAATCGCATTTCACCGTCGAGATCGAAAGTGCCGCTTTCGCCGGGGTAAACCGGCTGCAACGCCAGCGCATGGTCAACCGCACGCTGGGCGACATTCCGGGCCAGAGGGTCCACGCGCTGGCCATCCGCGCCACCGCGCCGGGGGAATAGGGAGACCGGAATGAGCTGGAACGGGCAGGCGATCTGGATCACCGGGGCTTCATCGGGGATCGGTGCGGCGCTGGCGCGCGCGCTGGGGGCACAGGGCGCCCGGCTGGTGCTGTCGGGCCGCGACCGCGCCGCGCTGGAGCGCGTTGCCGCCGGATGCCGCGAGGCGCTGATCCTGCCGTTCGAGGCCACCGACTTTGCCGCCATCCCGGCGCTGGCCGATCAGGCGTGGAACTGGGCCGGGGGCATCGATTGCCTGATCAACAACGCCGGCATTTCGCAGCGCAGCCTGGCGGTCGAAACCGGCTTTGCCGTCTATGACCGGATCGTGGCGGTCGATCTGCTGGCGCCCATCGCCCTTACCCAGGCGCTGCTGCCGCGCATGGCGGCGCGCAAGAGCGGGCGGATCGTGATGATCAGCAGCCTGGCCGGCAAGTTCGGCGCCCCGCTGCGCACCGCCTATTCCGCCGCCAAGTTCGGACTGATCGGCTATGCCGACGCCTTGCGGGCCGAGGTGGCGATGCTGGGGCTGCAGGTGCAGGTGATCGCCCCCGGCTCGATCAGGACCGAGGTGTCGCGCAATGCCCTCACCGCCGATGGCACCACGCGCGGGGCCAGCGACAGCAGCATCGACAACGGCATCGACGCCGACGAGGCGGCGGCCGAAATGCTGGCCGCACTGGCCCGGGGCGAGCGCGAGATCATCATCGCCCGTGGCCTGGAACTGCAACTGGGCGAGGCGCGCCGCACCCCCGATGCGCTGTTCGACCAGATCGCCGGCATGGTCGCCGCCGGCTATGCCGAACGGATGAAGGCCGAGGCCGAAGGGGCATGACCACCCGCCGCGTCACACTGGCCAGCGGGATCGAGCTCGATGTCGACGATCAGGGCCCGCGCGACGCGCCGGCGCTGATCTTCCTGCACGGTTTTCCCGAAAACCGCCGCACCTGGCGCCACCAGATCGCGCATCTGGCGGATCGCTTTCGCTGCATCGCGCCCGACCAGCGCGGCTATGCCGGATCGTCGAAGCCGGCGGGGGTGGAACATTATGCCCCGCAGGCGCTGGTCGGCGATGTGTTCCAGCTGGCCGATGCGCTGGGCATCGCGCGGTTCACCGTGATCGGCCACGACTGGGGCGGGGCGATTGCCTGGGCGGTGGCGCTGTGGGGCCAGCCGGGCGCGCCGGCGGGTGGCCGGGTGGAGCGGCTGGTGATCGCCAATGCCCCGCACCCCGCGCTGTTCCAGCACCTGCTGTTCACCCATCAGGGCCAGCGGCTGGCCAGCCAGTACATACGGCGTTTCCGCGATCCTGCGGTGGACCCGCTGGTGGCGGCGCATGGCCTTAAAGCGGCAATCGGCGATGCCTTCGGCAAGGCCCCGCCCGAACCCGAAGAGGCCGCGCTGCGCGAGGCGCAATGGGCCGATCCGGTCACCGCGATCAGCATGCTCAATTGGTATCGCGCCAGCGCAATGCAGGTGCCGCCGCCCGAGGCGCCCTACGAAGTGCCCGCTGGCTATCAGCCCGCGCCGATCCCGCGCCTGACCGTGCCGACGCTGGTGATCTGGGGGATGGACGATCATGCCCTGCCGCCCGCCAACCTTGATGGGCTGGGAGGCCACGTCAGCGACTTGCGGGTGGTCGAGGTGCCCGGCGCCGGGCACTTCGTGCCGTGGGAGGCGCCGGACGCGGTCAATGCCGCGATCGACGCCTTCCTTGGCTGAGGCCGCTTAGAGTTCGCTTTCCAGCCAGGCCTTCAGCGCGCCCTTCGGCGCGGCGCCCAGCTTCTTGGCCACCACTTCGCCGTTCTTGAACAGCAGCATCAGCGGGATCGACTGCACGCCGAACTGCGCCGAAACGTCAGTGTTCTCCATGATGTCGACCTTGGCGATGGTGACCTTGTCGGCCAGTTCCTCGCTGATTTCCTCCAGCGCCGGGGCGATCATCTTGCACGGGCCGCACCAGTCAGCCCAGAAATCGACCAGCACCGGCTTGTCGGAACCCAGCACATCGGTGGCGAATGAGGCGTCGGTAACGGCTTTGGTGGCCATGGGAATCTCCTGAGGTTTGGATGCTTATGTAAGCGGCGCGGCGGGCAAGGCAATGGCCTGCCCGGTCAAGCTTTACTCTGCCCCCAACAACCGCGCCTTGTGCGGGACCAGCGCCGCCTCCGGCAGTTCGATCAGGCGCGGGGCATGGGTGTAGAGCAACGCCACCTCGATCCGCCGCCCGGGATAGGTCGCCTCCAGCGCGGCGGCATAGGCCGCCATCTGGGCCAGATGCGCGGGGTGAACCTGTTCCAGCCCCGGCGGAGGCCGGCGGCTGGTCTTGAAATCGACCAGCCGGACGCGGTCGGGCCGGACCAGCAGCCGGTCGATGGTGCCGGCCACCACCTGCCCGCCCACCGCTGCCGCGATCGGCACCTCGGCCAGCGCATCGGGGCCGAACAGCTCGGCCCAACGCGGATCGCTGACGGTGGCCAGCGCGGCAGCGGCCAGTTCCTCGCGCACCATGGGATCAAGATCGGCGCCGTGGCGCGCCAGCCAGCCCTGCGCCGCCGCGCCGCGCCGGTCTTCCGCCACCGCCGGCAGCCGTTCGAGCAAACCATGGAGCAGCACCCCGCGCCGGGCGGCGTCCTGGCCGGCCCCGCGCACCGGCGGATCGGCGGCGAGATCCTCGCCCAGCGCGGACGGGGCCAGGGGGCGCGGCGGACGCGGTTCCTCGCCCACCGGGCGGCG
>JAFECL010000006.1:26329-41474 GCA_018242165.1 Pseudomonadota bacterium | reverse complement strand
GCGCCCCAGATCGGGTCTTCCACCCAATCGGCCGGGTCCCACAGCTCGGCCAGCCGGGCGTACCAGCTGTCAGGCGCGGGGGCGGTTTCGCGCGCACCCAGCGCCCCGGTAACGAACAGCGCCTCTTCCGCCCGGGTCATCGCCACGTAGAGCAGCCGCCAGTGTTCCTGTTCCTCGGCAGCGGCCTTGGCCTGTGCGGCCTCGCCGATCCGGCCCAGTCGCTCGTCCGCCTTCAACGCCGGCAGGGGCACCTTGCGCGGTTCGGCATCTTCGGCGCGGCCCGGTTCGGGATCCTCGAGATCGAGCGCCACCGCCCCCTGCCCGGCGGGATTGCCGGTGGCATCGGCCAGGATCACGATCGGCGCCTGCAAGCCCTTCGAGCCGTGGACCGTCATCACCCGCACCAGATCGCTGGCCCCGTCGGCCTCGCGCTTCAGTTCGCCATCGCCGGCGTCGAACCACTGGAGAAAGGCGTGGAGCCCCGGCGTGCCGGTGGCGGCAAAGGCATGCGCGGCGTTGAGCAATTCGTCGACCGGATCGCCGGCCTCTTCCCCCAGCCGCGCCACCAGCCGGGCGCGCGCCTGCCACGGCCCCGCCAGCAGCCAGTGGAGCAGCGCCTGCACCGGCACATAGTCCGCCCGGGCCAGCAGCCCGTTCAGTTGTTCGACCGTGGCCGCCACCAGCGGATCGGCCGAGGCGCGCAAATGGCCCCACAGGTGGCCATCCTCGCGCCAGCCGTGGGCCAGCAGCTGGTCCTGGCTCCACCCGACCAGCGGCGAAACCAGCAGGCTGGCAAGGTTCAGGTCATCGAGCGGCTGGGCCGCAAAGCGCAGCGCGGCGATCAGATCCTTCACCGCCAGCGGCGCGCCCAGCCGCAGCCGGTCCACCCCCGCCACCGGCACCCGCGCGGCGTGCAGCCGGGCGACAATCAGCCCGGCCAGCGCGCGGCGCTTGCGCACCAGCACCATGATGTCGCCCGGCCCGGCGCGGCGCGCCCCGCCCTTGACCAGCGGGAAGCCATGATCGAGCCAGCCCTTGACCTGCCGGGCGATGCGATCGGCCAGTTCGCGGTCGGCCTCGGCAAACCAGTCGCCCTCTTCGTCATCGTCTGCCGCGCGGCGCGCGCTGACCGGTTGCCACAGCGCGACATGGCCCGGCCGTTCCTGCCCCTGATGCGGATCGGCCTGGCCCAGCCCGAACCGCTGGGGCCCAAGGTGGGCAATGGCCCGATCGACGAATTCGAGCACCGGCCGCGCGGTGCGGAAGCTCTGCCCCAGCCCCAGTTCGACCAGCTCGCGCGCCCGCGCCGGGCCGCGCTGGGCCCGGTCATTGCCGGCAGCGGCGCGCATCACCGTGCGGAACCAGCCGGCAGCGGCGGCGAAATTGTCGGGGCTGGTGCCCTGAAAGCCGAAGATCGCCTGCTTGTAGTCGCCCACCACGAACAGGGTGCGGGCCAGGTCGCCGCGCTGGCCTTCGCCGGCGAAGAAGTCGTCGGTCAGCGCCTTGACGATCCGCCACTGGGCGACATTGGTATCCTGCGCCTCGTCGACCAGCACGTGATCGAAGCGGCGGTCGAGCTTGTAGCGGATCCAGTCGGCCATGGCCGAGCGTGACAGCAGCGCGGCGGCGGCGCGGATCTGATCGTCGAAATCAATCACCCCCTCGCGCGCCTTGGCCGCCTCCCAGGCGAGGGCAAAGCGCCGGCCAAGTTCCAGCGCCGGGGTCAGCCGCTGGGCCAGATCGAGCAATGCCCGGGCGGCGCGGACCTTGAGCGAGGCCGCCAGCACCGCCTCGGCCGCATCGCCGAAATGGGCCTCGAACTTCTCGAGGCTGGGCTGGTCGCGCACCGTGTCCTTCTGGGTGAACAGCACCTTGTGGAGGTCATCCAGCGTGCCCAGCCGCGCCGCTTCCCCAGCCGCCAGCCAGTCGGCGATCACCACCCGTCCGGCCTGGCCCTTCTTGCCATTCCACGCCGAATAGGCGGCAAGGCACAGCCGCAGCGCCTCAACCGGAAACTGTTCATCCCCGCACAGCGCCGCGAGGTCAGCCTCGCCATAGCCCACCGGCAGGCCCAGCAGCTGGTGCACCCGGGGGCCCAGCGGCGGCACCCAGCTGCCCGGCCCGTGCCACAGATCGTGCGCCCGGGCGCAGCGCAGCAGAAAGCTCTCGACCTCGCCCTCGCCCCAGCGCAGCGACAGCGCGGCCAGCGCCTCGCCCGGGGCGGGGTCGCCCGCCGCCGCCGCATCGGTCAGCAGATCGCCCAGCACCTGCCGCGCCAGCAGCACCCCCTCGCGCTCTTCCAGCGGGCGGGTGCCTGGGGCCAGCCCGGCCTCTTCCGGAAATGCCGCCAGCAGCCATTGCGAAAAGGCGTGGATTGTATCGATCCGCAGGCCCCCGCCCGGGCAATCGAGCACCTGCGCGAACAGGGTGCGGGCGCGGGCGCGGGTGGCGGGATCGGGCATGGCGCCGATCGCTTCCAGCTCGCGCCCGAGCAGCCCGGAATCGAGCCGCACCCAGCGGGCCAGCGTCTGGTTGATCCGCGCCGCCATTTCGGCCGCGCCAGCCTTGGTAAAGGTCAGGCACAGCACGCTCTCGGGCCGGGTGCCGGGCTGGAGCAGCAGCCGCAGCACCCGGGCCGAGAGCACCTGGGTCTTGCCGGTGCCCGCCGCAGCGGAGAGCCACACCGAATCCTCCGGCGCCACCGCGCGCGCCTGATTGCCGGCCAGCGGATGGATGCCCGCCGCGCCGCTCATGGCGCCTCCTCCGCCTTGTCCTGCCGCCAAAACCATTCGTCCAGCCGCATCAGCTGGTCATAGTCGGCATAGCTGCCCAGTTCGGGGTTGAGCCGGGCGGTGAAGGGTTGATCGCCCAGGATCCAGTTATCCAGCGCCTCGTCGAGGAACTCTGCGGTCTGGTCGAGGAACCTGTCGCGTGGCAGGCCGGTTTTCTTCTGGCCTTCCAGCACCGGTTCGCTGACGTAGCCGAAGGCGTCCTTTTTCGTATCGCGGCTCAGCGACCAGTATTCGAACCGCACCGGCTCGCCCGCCACGCCCCTGGCAGCAAAGCCGCCCTCGCGCGCGATCAGGCCCAGCGTGCCCAGCTGCAGGGCATAGCCTTCCTGCACCATCCGCCCGGAAGGCGGCGCCCCGGTCTTGTAGTCGATGATCGCCAGCGCACCGTCAGCCAGCCGGTCGATCCGGTCGGCCCGGCCGTGGATCGTCACCCCGCGCCAGTCGATCGAGCCCTTGGCCTCGGCCAGCACCGGCACCCGGCCTTCAGCGCGCAATTCCGCCACCCGTTCCTCGGCCCAGCCCAGCGCGGCGACCAGCCGGGGGCGCCACAAGGCACGCATCAGCGGGTGGGCCGAGAGCCGGTCGAGCTCTTCCTCGGTCAGCACTTGCAGGCGGTGCGGCGGATAGCCTTCGCCGTGCCAGCGGCGCAGCGCCTCGTGCACCGCGGTGCCCTTCAGCGCCGGGCTGGGCGGGGCATCGAGCGCGTCGAGCCGGCGCAGCCCAAGGATCGCGCTGGCATAGAACTGGTAGGGGTCCGAGCGCAGCCGGTCGAGCGCGGTGGCCGAGATCGCCACCCGGCGCTGCGCCGCGCTGGGCCGCGGCCGGGGCTGGGGGTGCGCATCGGCGAGCGGCACGGTGTTCAGCGCCCGCTGCCATTCCCCCACCGCCACCTCGCGGTGCTTGTCGGCCAGCGTCTCGCCCAGCATGGCCTGCACCCGCAGGACAAAGCGCGAGGGGATTACCGGCCCTGCCGCATCGCGCCGCGCCCAGCTCAGCACCACCTGCGGCGCCCCCAGCGCGCCGGCCAGATCGTGCGCGGCAAGGCCGATGCGGAATTCACCCGTTGGCACCCCCAGATGGCGCAGCACGGCGGGGGGCAGCAGCGGATCGGGCGCCGCGCGGCCCGGCCAGACCCCTTCGACCAGCCCGCCGCAGATCACCAGATCGGCCCGCGCCAGCCGCGCCTCCAGCAGGCCATAGATCGCCACGCGCGGGTGCCCGCCCCACGGCGGCCGCACCGCCACCGCATCGAACCGGTCGCGCAGCACCGAGGCCAGCTCGCGCGGGGCAAGGCCGGTGCCGGCGGCCTGCGCGGCGGCGCGCAGCGCCTCCAGCGTGCTGGCCAGCAGCCGGCCATCGGCACCGGCCCACAGTGCCTCGCCACACAGCGCCTCGGCCACGTCGATCAGGGTGTCGAGCTGCGCCGCCAGGCTGGTTTCCGCCCCGCCGCCGCTCAGCGCCAGCAAGGGTGCCAGCAGGGCGCCCGCCCCGGCCCACCACGCCGCCAGTGCGGGCTGGCGGACCACCTCGCGCAGCAGGGCAATCGCCGCCAGCCCCGGTGCCGGGCGCGGCCCGCGCAACGCCAGATCCAGCCCGCGCACCTGTTCCAGCCAGGCGGCGCGCCCCTCCCCGGCCATCACCAGCGGGTGCGACAACAGGCCGATCAGCGGCACCGGCGCGGCATCCTCGGCCAGTACTTCGGCCAGTAGCAGCGCCAGCCGGCCGGCGGCGGCATGGCTCAGCGGCACACCGGCGGAATCGTCGGCCTGAATGTTCCAGCGCTGCAGCTCGGCGGAAACCCGCGCGGCCAGGCCGCGATCCGGGGTAACCAGCGCCACCCGATGCTCGGGCTGTTCCAGCGCCGCGCGGATCAGCAGAGCGATGGCCTGCGCCTCTTCGGCAGGGTTGGCGCTTTCCAGCAGCCGCACCCCGGCCAGCCGCCGCTTCGCCTCGGGCAGCTCCGCCCAGCTGGCGCTGGGGCCGGGCGGCAGGAACAGGCTGGAAATCGCCTGCGCCCGCGCCGGCGGGGCGGCAGCCAGCCCGGCACGGTGCCACGGGCGCACTTCGCCCCGGTTGACGCCCATCCGGTTGAGCAGCAGCTTGAGGTGGTATTGCGGGTGGGCCAGCGCATCGCCGCGCTCCAGCGGCGGGGCGACCGGGTCTGGCGCCATGCCGGCGCGGCCCAGCTCCTCCCACACCGCATCGTCCAGCGCGAGGTCCAGGTCGGGCAGCACCACCGCGCCCTGCGGCAGTTCGCTGATCACCCGCAGCAGTTGGGCCAGCGCCGGGCTGGCGCCGGTGATCCCGGCGGCCACCACCGGATCAGCCGGCGGACTGGCCCGCCAGGCCTGCGCGGCGTGGTAGAACAGCAGGTTGCGCCGGGTGGGAGGATCGACCTGGCCCAGCGCGGCCAGTTCGGCCGACCAGCGCGCCTGCACCGTCAGGAACCGGCGCGTCGCCTCGCGCCAGTGGTCCGCACAATCGCCGACGATGCCGATCACGTCATCGGCCAACAGCCGTTCAGGCAGGATGTCTTCGGCCAGCAGACGGTCGAGCCCCTGGGCGTGGCCTTCGGCCCGGCGCAACAGCGCCGCGCCCTGTCCCGCCGCCTCACCCTCGGCGGCGCGCAGGTGTTCGGCCAGCCGCAGCCAGCGCCAGACCGGATCGACCGCCGGGGGAATGTCCGCCGCCCCCAGCGGGTCGAGCAGCGGCCCCAGCGCCTCGTCAAGGTCGAGTTCGCCCACCGCGACCATGCGCGGCAGCAGCAAGCCGCCTCCCCCGCTGTTGCCAGCGGCGCGGATGAAGGCCTCGGTCAGGGTGCGGATCGCGCGGCGGCTGGGCAGCAGCAGGGTAAGGCGCGCCAGCCCGTAATCGGCATGGGCATGGCGCGGGATCAGCCCCGCCACCAGCGCATCGGCAAAGCCGCGATGCGCGGCGATGGTGTAGACGCGGGGGCTCCGCTCAGCCACGCGACAAGGCCGCCTCGGTCAGGCCGATCGCTGCGGGATAGCCGACATCGAACCAGGCCCCCTGATGTACCAGCCCGCAGGCCCGCCCGGCGGCAATCGCCCGGTCCCAGAACACATTGGTCGAAAAGACCTCGGCCGGCGGATCGACGATCAGGTGCCGGGCCAGCAGCTGCACCCCGGTCCACACGAAGGGCCGCGCGCGCTTCCCGCCCGCGCGGCTGATCTGGCCCACCGCATCAAGGTCGAAGTCGCCCTGCCCCAGATGGTTGCCCGCCGCCTCACGCGGGACGAGCAGCAGCAGCGCGTCCATCCGGGCCGGATCCCAGGCATGGGCCATCCGCGTCAGCGCCGGGGCGCCGGCATCGGTCCACCAGTTGTCGGCGTTGACGCAGTAGAACGGATCACCTTCGATCAGCGGCAGGGCCTGGACCAGCCCGCCGCCGGTATCGCGCAGCAGCGCGCGTTCGTCCGACACCGCCACGGCAAAATCGCCCGCGTGAGCGGCCAGATGCGCCTCGATCTGCTCGGGCAGGTAATGGACATTGACCACGATCCGCCCCACCCCGGCGGCGCGCAGGTGGCCCAGCACATGATCGAGCAGGGTGGTGCCGGCCACGCTGACCAGCGGCTTGGGCCGCGTGGCGGTCAGCGGCAGCATCCGCGTCCCCAGCCCGGCGGCCATGATCATCGCACAGGTGGGCGGCGCGCTCATGGCGCGATCGTACCGCCCCCGGCGTGGCGCAGTTCGTCAGGGATATTGGCATCGAACCAGCGCGCCAGCGGCGCCAGCGCCGGATGGGCCAGGTCGCGCTCCAGCGCGTTCCACACCCGGGGGATCAGGTCGAGGTAGCGCGGCTTGCCATCGCGCCGGCACAGGCGGACGAAGATCCCCACCACCTTGGCCTGCCGCTGGGCCCCCATCCGGCAATAGTCGGCCAGGAATTCCTCGGCATCGACCCCGGTGGCGCGGCAATAGCGATCGAACATCGCCGCTTCCAGCTCGGGCGAAACCTCGCGCCGGGCATCCTGCAGCAGCGAAACCAGGTCGTAGGCCCGGTGCCCGTTCAGCGCGTCCTGGAAATCGATCAGGCCCTGATCGCCCAGCCCGCCCAGCAGCATGATGTTTTCGGCGTGATAGTCGCGCAGCACCGCCACCGGGGGGCGCTGGCGGCCGATCGCGGGGGCCAGCACCTCGTCCCACGCCGCGGAATAGCCCGCGCCGTCGACATAGAGGTTCTGCGCCGGGCAGAACCAGTCGATGAAGATCTTCGCCTCGCGCTGATAGACCGCCAGCGAATAGTCGAGGAACGGGCCCGGCGGCAGCTTGTGCAGAGTAACCAGCGCATCGATCGCTGCGGCATAGACCGCTTCCTCGTCGGCCGGCCAGGCATCCAGATAGTCGCGCATCCGCGCGGTGCCGAAATCCTCCAGCAGGATCAGCCCGCGTTCGGGTTCCGAGGCAAGGATCTGCGGCGCGCGCATGCCGTTGCCGCTCAACCATTCGGCGGCGCGCAGGAACGATACCGGATCTTCCTCTGGCGGTGGCGAATCCATCAGCATCACGGTCCGCTCGCCCCGGCGCAGGCGGAAATAGCGCCGGAACGAGGCATCGCCCGTCAGCGGTTCGATCGCGGCGTCGCCCCACCCGGCCTGTTTGAGGAAAGCGTCGAGCCCGTCGGGAAGTTTCACGTCCATGGCCCCCGCTCTAGCCAATCGGCGCCGGGCGAGACAATGGCCCGCCGCCCTTCGGCACCGGAATTTTCCGGATGTTCCAGGCTTATCGACAGGCAGGCCGGATCCTGCGCAAAGCCGCCGGCCATTTCCGGCCACTCGGCCAGCAGCGCCGCGTCGGCCCGGTAATCGTCAAGCCCCAGCTCCCCGGCCTCGGCCGGATCGCGCAGGCGGTAGAAATCGGCATGGACCAGCGGCAGCCGCGTGGCCGGCGGCTGATACAGCTCGATGATCGCGAAACTGGGGCTGGGCACCTCGCCGGTGTGGCCCAGCGCGCGGATGATCGCCCGCGCCAGCGTGGTCTTGCCCGCACCCAGCCCGCCCGACAGCGCCACCACGTCGCCCGCACGCAGCCGTGCCGCGATCCGTGCCCCCAGCGCCGCCATGGCGGCAAGGTCCGGCAGGTCGATCGCGGTCATCTCAGGGCAGATCGACCATGGCGACGGTGCCTTGCCCCGGCTCAGAAATCAGCTCGAAATGGCCCCGGTGCGCCTCGATCAGCTGCCGCGCCAGCGGCAGGCCCAGCCCCTGGCGGCGGTCTGCCCCGGCACCTTCGCCCCCGGCCTTCAGCCCGCCCAGCGCCCGCGCCAGCTCGGTCGGGCTCATCCCCGCGCCCTTGTCGCTGATCACCACCCGGGCCCAGTCGCGCCCCCGGCGACGGTGGCGCATCACCTCGACCCGCACCCGGCCGCCCGCCGGAGTGGCCCGCACCGCATTGTCGATCAGATGGCCCAGCGCCCGGCCCAGCCGGCGCGGATCGCCGGTGATGCTGCCGGCCCCCTTGTTGCCGCGCAGGTCCAGCGTCACGCCCGCCTCTTTCAGCTGCGCGGCGCGATCCTCGGCCAGCCGCTTGAGGAAGGGCATCAGCTCGATCGTCTCGCTGGCCAACGGCAGCATGCCGGCCTCGCTCTGCGACAGGTCGAGCAGGCTCTCGATCTGCTCGGTCAGCCGCGCGACCGAGGTCAGGATCGCGGCGATATACTCGTGGCCCGAGGGGTTCAGATCGCCCCCCAGCCCCGCCTCGAGCAGTTCGGCAAAGCCGCCGATGCTGGTAAGGGGCGTGCGGAATTCATAGCTCATGCTGGCCAGGAACCGCGTCTTCAGGCTGTCCGCCTCGACCAGCGCGGCATTGCGCTCCTTCAGCGCATCCTCGGCCTTTTGCGAATCGGTGATGTCCAGCACCGTCAGCAGGCCGTTGCCATCGGGCAGCGGCACCCCGGCGAATTCCAGCCAGCGCCCGTCGCGCAGCGCCACCCGCCCGCCGGTTTGCTGGCGTTGCAACGTCGCGGCGCGCACCACGTCGCCCACCGCGCGGGCGTGCGCCGGCCGGGCCAGCTGCTGCTCGACCTTTTCGAGCAGGGTGTCGATCCGGGGGTGGGTGTCGAGAAATTCGTTCTCCAGCCCCCAGGCGCTGGCAAAGCGGCGGTTCCACAGCTGCATCCGCCCATCCGGGGCAAACACCGCGACCGCCTCGAACAGGCTGTCGAAAGTTGCGGTGCGGGTCCGCAGCAGGGTATCGCGCATCGCCGAGAGGCGCAGCTCCTCGGTCCGGTCCTCGGCGATCAGCAGCAGGCCGCCATCGGGCAGCGGCTGGGCCACCACCCGCAGGTGGGTACCATCGGCCAGCGGCCAGGCCTCTTCCACGGGGGCACCGGCGGTGAACCAGCCCAGCCGTTCGCGCCGCCAGGCGGGGAAATCGCGCACCTCGGGCAGCCGGGCCGCATCGCGCGCCAGGTCAAGGAACCGTTCGAACGGCGGCGGGTTGAGCATCGCCAGCGGCTGGAGCGCAAAGATCCGCTGCAACGGCTGGTTGGCGAAAGTCAGCTGGCGCTTGGCGTCGAACTGCGCGATCCCGGCCGACATCTGGTCGAGCATCGATCGCTGCGCCTCGCGGAAGGCGCGCAGGGTGCGGGCCAGTTCCTCGCGATCCTCGATATCGACGGCATAGCCGGCGATCCCGTCCGCCCCCAGCGGCAGGTCGCTGACCCGCATCGCCCGGCGCTGGCCGCCAATCGTCGCCGAAACCGTGCGTTCGACCGGGCGGCGCTGGCGCAGTGCCTCGGCCGCGACCTCGCCCGGTTCCTGGCCGTCGTGCGCCTCGAGCAGTTCGGTCCCCGCCGCGACCACGGCCGCGGCACTATCCCCGCCCACCGCGGTGACATAGGCCGAATTGACCAGCTGGAGCGCCCCATCGGGGCGGCGGAACCACATCGGCAGGGGGGCCGCCTCGATCAGGCCGACCAGCGCGCCGAAATCCTCGCGGGCGCGGCGCGCTTCCTCGTCCAGCCGGCCCAGCTGCTCGGCCGCGTCGGTGAAATCGAACAGCCAGACCAGCGCCGCACCGCCCGGCGAAACCTGCGGATCGGCCAGATGCCCGCGCGCAGCAAGAGTACGCTGGGATCCCTGCGGGGTAAGATAGAGCTGGAAGGGCTGCGCGGTCTTCTGGGTGCGGCGGACCGCCTCGGACAGGTCGGACAATTGCCCGGCCTCCAGCCCCACCGGGCGATCCCCCCCACCCAGCTCGGTCAGGAACTGGGGTACCGCGTCCAGCCCCAGCCAGCCAGCGAGGCGCGGCGGCGCCTCGATCTTCCCGTCGGCGCGCACCAGCAGCGGCAGCGCCGGGCTGTCGTCGATCATCCGCCCCAGCCGCCGGGCCCGGGCCAGCCCCGCCTCGGCGCGGGCGACACGCGCCCGTGCCCCGGCGATGGCGTAGAGCGCAGCCGTGGTCCAGCCTGCCAGCAGCAGGCCGATCAGCAGCAGCGCAAGCTTGGAAAGGATCATGCTCGCACCGCTATTCGCCTGCCGCCGCCATGGCAAGCGGCAGGCGATGATCAGTAGCGGTAATGCTCGGGCTTGAACGGCCCTTCGGCCTTGACCCCGATATAGCTGGCCTGCCGGTCCGACAGCTTGGTCAGCTTGACCCCCAGCTTTTCGAGATGCAGCGCCGCGACCTTTTCATCGAGGTGCTTGGGCAGGACATAGACCCGGTTCTCGTACTGGTCGTTCTTGGTGAACAGCTCGATCTGGGCCAGGGTCTGGTTGGTGAAGCTGCTGCTCATCACGAAGCTGGGGTGGCCCGTGGCGCAACCCAGGTTGACGAGGCGGCCCTTGGCGAGGACGATGATCTGCTTGCCATCCGGGAATTCGACCAGGTCGGTGCCCGGCTTCACCTCAGTCCACTTGTAGTTCGACAGGGCGGCGATCTGGATCTCGCTGTCGAAGTGGCCGATGTTGCAGACGATCGCCATCGGCTTCATCGCCTTCATGTGCTCGGCGGTGATCACATCCTCGTTGCCGGTGGCGGTGACGAAGATGTCGCAGCGCTGCACGGCTTCTTCCATGGTGACCACCTCGTAGCCTTCCATGGCGGCCTGCAGCGCGCAGATCGGGTCGATCTCGGTGACCATGACGCGCGCGCCGCCCTGACGGAGGCTGGCGGCGCTGCCCTTGCCGACATCGCCGAACCCGGCAACGCAGGCAACCTTGCCGGCCAGCATCACGTCGGTGGCGCGGCGGATCGCATCGACCAGCGATTCCTTGCAGCCATAGAGGTTGTCGAACTTCGACTTGGTGACGCTGTCGTTCACATTGATCGCGGGGAAAGGCAGCTTGCCGTCCTTGGCGATCTGGTAAAGGCGGTGGACCCCGGTGGTGGTTTCTTCCGAAACGCCCTTGATATGCGCGACCGAGGCCGAGAGGTAGCCGGGCTTGCGCTTGAGGAATTCCTTGAGCGCGCGGACGAATTCGATTTCTTCGGCATTGCTCGGCTCGAACAGCGCCTCGCCGGCTTCGACGCGGGCGCCCCACAGCGCGAACATGGTGGCATCGCCGCCATCGTCGAGGATCATGTTGGCGGTGCGGCCTGAACCATCATCCCAGTCGAAGATCCGGCCGACATAGTCCCAGTATTCGGCCAGGCTCTCGCCCTTCACCGCGAAGACCGGGATGCCGCGGGCGGCGATCGCGGCGGCGGCATGGTCCTGCGTCGAATAGATGTTGCAGGTGGCCCAGCGCACTTCGGCACCCAGCGCAACCAGCGTCTCGATCAGCACCGCGGTCTGGATCGTCATGTGCAGCGAACCGGTGATCCGCGCGCCCTTCAGCGGCTGGCTGGCGCCGAATTCGGCCCGCAGCGCCATCAGCCCGGGCATTTCGGTTTCGGCGATCGCGATCTCGGCGCGGCCAAAGTCGGCAAGGCCGAGGTCGGCGATGACGTAATCGTGCTCGGCGGTGGCGGTGGTCACGGGGCAGGCTCCAATGGCTGGCGCCGCCCCGCAACAGCCAGGGCGGCAAGAATGGCGCCGCCCTTAGCCGCTTGCCTGCCGCAAGGCAAATATAAAGATTGCTTTATATCACCCCGGCAGTCATCCTAGCGCTCGGAATAGGCGATCCGGGGCGCACCATCGCCGTTGAGCAGCTCGTCAGCCGCCGCCAGCAGCGGCTCCACCCCGCGCGCCTCGGCCAGGTTCTGCGCCACGCCCTTTAGCTCGTGACAGCCCAGCCACGGGTGGCCCCCGCCATAGACATTGGCGATGGAAACGCTGATCCGATCGAGCGCCCGGTCCGCCCCGGCCCGGCCCAGCCGCGCGGTCATTTCGGCCCCCAGGCTGCGCGCGGCGGCGTTGAGTTCGGGCAGGTGCCGCGCCTCGAAGCGCTGGAAATCGGGCTGGAAATTGTCTTCGCCGGTGCGGCAGCGCAGGCCCGTCACCATCAGCATGATGTCCAGCCGCCGCAGCTTCTCGGCATTGCTCATCGTCTCGGCCCGCGCCGGCACGGCAGCCAGCACCGCCACCCCGGCCAGACCGGCCATCAGTTTCCTCATTCCGCCGCGCATCATCGGCCGTTCCTTTCGCCTCAAGAGCTTCCCGGATCGGCTTGATCATCCCCCCTGGTGGTTGCCACCGGGTCTAGGGCTGCGGTTAAAACGAGGTTGACCATGCAGGTGTTGCAGCGCCGCCACGCCGCCCTATATGTGGCGGGCAACCGGCACCTTTGCCTATTGGGGAGACACAACATGACGATTGCCGTGGGCCAGGCCCTGCCTGACGTGAAACTGGTGAAATCGACCGACGCCGACCGCGAAGCCGTGCAATCGGCCGACTATTTCAAGGGCAAGAAGGTTGCCCTGTTCTCGGTGCCCGGCGCCTTCACCCCGACCTGCTCGGCCAAGCACCTGCCCGGCTTCGTCGACAAGGCCGCCGCGCTGAAGGCCAAGGGCATCGACGAGATCGTCTGCACCGCCGTGAACGATCCCTTCGTGATGGGCGTGTGGGGCAAGACCTCCGGTTCGGCCGACGTCACCATGCTGGCTGACGGCAACGGCGATTTCGCCGAGGCGCTGGGGCTGACCATGGACGGCAGCGGCTTTGGCCTGGGCAAGCGCGGCCAGCGCTTCGCCATGGTGATCAACGACGGCGTGGTCGAGAAGCTGTTCGTCGAAGGGCCGGGCGAGTTCAAGGTATCCAGCGCCGAACACATGCTCGAGAACCTCTGACCATGGGGGGCCAGCTGGCGATCAAGGCGCTGGTTTCCGGCATCCTGATCGCCCTGGCTTCCGAGGTCGCCCGCCGCAGCCCCGGCTGGGGCGGGCTGATCGCCGCCCTGCCATTGACCAGCCTGATCGCGCTGGCCTGGCTGTGGCGCGACACCCACGATCCGGCGCGCGCCGCCGATTTCATGGCCGGCACCGCGCTCTACGTGCTGGCCGCCCTGCCCGCCTTTGCCTTGATCGCCACGGCGCTGCGGCGTGGTGCCGGGATCACCCTGTCGGTCGCGCTGGGCGCCGTGGCAGCGATTGCCGGCACCTACGCGATGATCTGGGCCGGGCGCCGGCTGGGCTGGCCAGTCTAGCCTAGTCACCGAGCCAGACGAACACCTCTTCCAGCCCAACCCCAAAGTGCCGGGCGATGCGGAAGGCGGTTTCGAGGCTGGGCGAATAGCGGTTCTGTTCGATCGCGATCACCGTCTGGCGGGTCACGCCCACCACCCGGCCCAGCTCGGCCTGGCTGATCCCGCCAGCCGCCTCGCGCAGTTCGCGCACCCGGTTGGCAATCGGCGGAGCCTTGCCCATCGGGTCAGGCCCCCCGCCGCAGCAGGAAAACCTGCGCCGCGTAGTCGACGGTCTGGGCGACGATCAGGCTGGCAAAGACAAAGTGAAACAGCCGCAGGCCCGAACCGAACAGGGCAAACCAGCCGAGTGCGGCCAGCACGCCGCAGATCAGCGTGAGATGGGCCGCGCGGCCGGCCTTCAGCGCCACCAGCCGCTCGCGCTCGTCGGCGGGGGCCTGGGCCTCATCGCGCGCCAGGATCGCCAGCACGGCGCTGCCGATGATCGAGCCGATGGTCAGCACGCCCGCCACTTGCAGCAGGGTGCCAATCGCCGGCGGGGCGCCGCCGCCAAGCCCGTGCAGCACCGCAAGGTACCACAGGGCAGCGCCGCCCAGCAGCACCAGCATCAGCCATGCAATCTTTTCCCGAAAGCTCATCACACACCTCGTCAATGTCAAAAATTATTGACACTGACTAGCAGGCCGTTGGGCGATGTCAAATATTTTTAACTTCGCCGTGCAGATCGGTTGCCGGCCCCGTCTCCGCGCGCCAATCCGATCGCCGCCATGGCGCGCGCGACGTATTCCGCTTTCTCACCCACCGGGGCGACATAGTGCAGCGCCGCCTCGGCTTCGGCCGGCCCGGCCAGCCGGGCGATCATCCATGCGGCCAGATAGGGCGCCGCCAGGCAGCCGCAAGCCGTGGCGACATTGCCATGGGCCACGAAGGGCGCATCGATCACCCGCACCCCGGCATCGACCACCCATGGCTTGGTGATCAGATCGGTGCAGGCCGGCAGATCGCCGATCAGCCCCAGCCGGGCGAGCAGCAGGGTGCCGGAACATTGCGCCCCGATCAGCTGCCGTGCCGGATCCAGCCGGATCTGGCCCAGCAGCGCGGCATCCCCGGCATATTCGCGGGTCCGGATGCCGCTGCCGATCAGCACCGCATCGGCTTCGGCGGCGAAATTCAGCCCCTGTTGCGCCCGTACCGTTACCCCGTTCATCGAGGTGACTTCGGCACCCGGGCTGGTGATCTGCGCGCTCCAGCCCTGCCCCGCCAGCCGGTTCAGGATAGTCAGCGCCACGAACGAGTCGATCTCGTTGAAGCCGTCGAAGGTGAGGATCGCGATCCGCATCGGATGGCTGCCGCTCAATAGCCCATCAGGCTCAGCACTTCCTTGCGGCTGCGGTGGTCTTCCAGAAAACAGCCCATCAGCCGGCTGGTGACCATGCCCACCCCCGGCGTGCGCACGCCGCGCCCGGTCATGCAGCCATGCTGGGCCTCGATCACCACGGCAACGCCCTGCGGCTTCAGGTTATCCCAGATGCATTGCGCCACTTCGGCGGTCAGCCGTTCCTGGATCTGCAGGCGGCGGGCATAGGCGTGGAGCACCCGGGCCAGTTTGGAAATCCCCACCACCCGGTCGCGTGGCATATAGGCAATCGCGGCCTTGCCGGTGATCGGGGCCATGTGGTGTTCGCAGTGCGACTGGAAGGGAATGTCCTTCAGCAGCACCAGCTCGTCATAGCCGCCCACTTCCTCGAACTGGCGCGACAGGTGCCAGGCCGGATCCTCGGCATAGCCCTGGCAATATTCGCGCCA
>JAFECL010000006.1:14550-26279 GCA_018242165.1 Pseudomonadota bacterium | reverse complement strand
GCCCAGCGGATCAGGGTGCGGATCGCCTCCTGCACCGGTTCGGGCACCGGCTCCTTGGCGGGGGGATGGTCAGTCTCGCAGCTCATCGGGCATTCTCCGGGCGGCCCATGATACAACAATCCCCGCCCGAAGCCGGACGGGGATTGCCGGAATAAGGATTGTTCGGCGCAGGGCAAGCGCCCGGCGCGCGAATCTGTCAGACGAGGTGCAGCCGCGAGGCGACGAAGATCAGCGCCAGCGCCCCCAGCACCGAATAGAAGAACCCGGCGGGGTGGAACCCATCCTGATCCTGCCCGTGGAGCTTCGCACCCACCAGACCGGCCAGGTAGGAACCGGCGATACCCAGCCCCATGGTCATGATCATGCCCATGTGCTGCCCACCCGGATAGACCAGCCGCGCCACATAGCCGACGATCAGGCCGACAATGCCCATAACCACATAATGCATAAGCTTACTCCCCTCCTGTCGGCGGGCCGCTTGGCCGCGACTCGCCTTTTCCCAGCCCGACAGGTTCGAGCTGGGCGAAGGATAGGCGATTGCCACCCCGGGAAAAGGCCGGAGTTGTAACAGCTGGCTAAGCGGCATCCTCGGGCGCGATCCGCGCCAGCAGCGCCTCGACCTGCACCTGCGCCCCGGCCACGGCGGCGAGATCAGCCACCGTGCCGGCAAAGGGCGCGGTCAGCGTATGCTCCATCTTCATCGCTTCCAGCGTCAGCAGCTTGTCGCCCTTGGCCACCGCCTGCCCCTCGGCCACCAGCACCGCGATCACCTTGCCCGGCATGGGGGCAAGGATAGCGCCATCGGCGGCGGAGTGGTGGGAGCCGGCATCGGTGCGGGGCACACCGACGACGAAAGTCTGGCCGCGCTTTGTAACCAATGCCGTCTCAGGCGTTGCCGCAGAGGTGTAGGTCCTACCTGAAAAGTCTGGAACCTTTGGGAGCAGGTGCAGTTGACCATCGACCTGCACCCAAAGGTCACGCGCAGGGTTCCGGTTCAGCCGGAAGCCTTCAAGAAGCTCGTTGTAGCGACCATGATTCACTTTGTTTTCAAACGCCTGTACAAGGTGACGCGCGCCCTGCCCCAGCACTTCGCTGTCTGGCGTCTGATCGGGAATCAAGGCGTCGCCCAACTCGGCAATCATTCCGGTGGTCACATCGCCAGTCCGGAACACGGGATGGTCAACCGCACGGTAGAGGAAGCCGGCATTCGATTTTACCGGCCAGACGGCGGTGCCTTCCAGCGCTTCGATCATCTGTGTGATTGCCTGATCACGATCCCAGCCGTGAACGATGACCTTGGCGATCATGGGGTCATAGAACGGCGAAATAACGCTGAATTCCTCGACCCCTGAATCGACCCGGAAGGCCTCATCCGGCAAGCAATATCGGTCCAGCCGCCCGGTGCTCGGCAAAAACCCCTTCGCCGGATCTTCCGCATAGAGCCGCGCTTCCATTGCCCAGCCGTTGATGCTCAGCTCGTCCTGCTGCTTCGGCAGGGGTTCGCCGCTGGCCACGCGCAATTGCCACTCCACCAGATCGACCCCGGTGATTTCCTCGGTCACCGGGTGTTCGACCTGGAGGCGGGTGTTCATTTCCATGAACCAGATGCGGTCCGCGCGCAGGCCCTCGCTGGCGTCGGCGATGAATTCGATGGTGCCGGCGCCTTCGTAGTCCACCGCCCTGGCGGCGCGGACGGCTGCGGCGCAGATGGCCTGCCGGGTTTCCTCGTCCATCCCCGGCGCGGGGGCTTCCTCGATCACCTTCTGGTGGCGGCGCTGGAGGCTGCAATCGCGCTCGAACAAATGCACCACATTGCCGTGGCTGTCGCCAAACACCTGCACCTCGATATGGCGCGGGCGCTGGATGTATTTTTCGATCAGGACGTGGGCGTTGCCGAACGAGGCGCTGGCCTCGCGCTGGCACGAGGCGAGCGCATCGGCAAAGTCCGCCGCCGCCTCGACCAGCCGCATCCCCTTGCCGCCGCCACCGGCCACCGCCTTGATCAGGACGGGATAACCGATCTGACCCGCTTGTTCGGCCAGAAATGCGCCATCCTGGTTCTCGCCCATATAGCCCGGGGTCACCGGCACCCCGGCGGCCTGCATCAGCGCCTTGGCCGCATCTTTCAGCCCCATCGCCTCGATGCTCGCCGGCTTGGGCCCGACCCAGATCAGGCCTGCATCGATCACCGCCTGCGCAAAGGCGGCGTTTTCCGAGAGGAAGCCATAGCCGGGATGGATCGCCTGCGCCCCGGTGGCCTTGGCCGCAGCGATGATCTTCTCGCCCACCAGATAGCTCTCGCGCGCCGGGCTGGGGCCGATATGCACCGCCTGATCCGCCTGCCGCACGTGCAGGGCATGGGCATCGGCATCCGAATAGACCGCCACGGTACGAATGCCCATGGCCCGCGCGGTGCGGATGATCCGGCAGGCGATCTCGCCGCGGTTGGCGATGAGGAGGGATTGGATCATCGGTGGCTCCACCAGACAATGGCCAAGGTAATCAGCAGCACCAGCGCCAGCTTGGCGACGAAGGCGCGCACCAGCCAGCGCGGCGGGCCGGCATCGGGGCGAGACGGGGACTGCGGATCGGCCACCATCACATCCTGAACACGCCAAAGGCCGGCCGTTCCGGCACCGGGGCCTCCAGCGCCGCGGCCAGCGCCAGCCCCAGCACGTCGCGGGTCTGCGCCGGGTCGATCACCCCGTCGTCCCACAGGCGGGCGGTGGCGTGGTAGGGGTTGCCTTCGTCTTCGTATTTCTGGCGGACGGGGGCCTTGAAGGCTTCGGCTTCCTCAGGCGTCCACTTCGCGGCATCGCGGTGGACGGTGGCAAGCACAGAGGCCGCCTGCTCGCCGCCCATCACCGAAATGCGGGCATTGGGCCAGGTGAAGAGGAAGCGGGGTGAGTAGGCGCGGCCGCACATGCCGTAATTGCCGGCGCCAAAGCTGCCGCCGATAAGCACGGTCAGCTTGGGGACCGTGGCGGTGGCCACGGCCGTCACCAGCTTGGCGCCGTGCTTGGCGATGCCCTCGGCCTCGTACTTGCCGCCAACCATGAAGCCGCTGATATTCTGGAGGAACAGCAGCGGGATGCCACGCTGGCAGGCCAGTTCGATGAAATGGGCGCCCTTCACCGCAGACTCGCTGAACAGCACGCCATTGTTGGCCAGGATCGCCACCGGCAGGCCCCAGATATGGGCAAAGCCGCAGACCAGCGTGGTGCCGTAATGCGCCTTGAACTCGTGAAACTCGGATGCGTCGACCAGTCGGGCGATCACTTCCTTCACATCGTAGGGCGCGCGGACGTCTTCGGGGATCAGGCTGTAGAGTTCCTCCGCCGCGTATTTGGGCGGGCGCGGGTCCTTCAGCGGCAGGCTGTGCTGGTGGCGCGGACCAAGGTGGCTGACAATGTCGCGCACGATGGTCAGCGCGTGCTCGTCGCTCTCGGCCAGATGATCGACCACGCCCGACTTTTTTGCGTGGAGATCACCCCCGCCCAGATCCTCGGCGCTGATCTCCTCGCCGGTAGCGGCTTTCACCAGCGGCGGGCCAGCGAGGAAGATCGTGCCCTGATTGCGGACGATCACCGTTTCGTCGCTCATCGCCGGCACATAGGCCCCGCCGGCGGTGCAGCTGCCCATCACGCAGGCGATCTGCGGAATACCCTTGGCACTCAAGTTGGCCTGATTGAAGAATATCCGCCCGAAGTGGTCGCGGTCCGGGAAGACCTCGGCCTGATGCGGCAGGTTGGCCCCGCCGCTGTCGACCAGATAGATGCACGGCAGCCGGTTGGTCTCGGCAATTTCCTGCGCGCGCAGGTGCTTCTTGACCGTCAGCGGATAGTAGGTGCCGCCCTTCACCGTCGCATCGTTGGCAACGATCATGCATTGCCGGCCCGAAACCCGGCCGATCGCGGCGATCATCCCGGCGCCGGGCACTTCATCGCCATAAAGCCCGTTGGCGGCCAGCTGGCCGATCTCGAGCAGGGGCGAGCCCGGATCGAGCAGGCGTTCGACCCGCTCACGCGGCAGCAGCTTGCCCCGCGAAGTGTGGCGTTCGCGCGCCCGTTCATCGCCGCCCAGCGCGGCCTTGGCCACCCGTTCGCGCAGCTCGGCAACCAGCGCGCGGTTGTGCGCTGCACGCGCCTGCGCCGCCGGATCGTCGAGGTTGAGGCTGGTGGAAAGCACCGGGCCGCTCATGCCCCGCTCCCCTTCAGCAGCGCCGAGCGCAGGCATTCGCACACCACCTCGCCCCGCTGGTTGATCAGCTGGTGGCGGAAGGTGACGATGCCCGATCCGGGGCGCGACTTGCTGGGGCGGAGCTCGGTCACCTCGCTGGTGGCATGCATGGTGTCGCCGATGAACACCGGCGCCGGCATCCGCACCGCATCATAGCCCAGGTTGGCAACCAGCGTGCCCAGCGTGGTTTCGCCCACCGACAGCCCGACCATCAGCGCGAAAGTGAAGGTGCCGTTGACGAGGATCTGGCCGAACTCGCTGGCCTTGGCCGCCTCTACATCGATGTGCAGCGGCTGCGGGTTGTGGGTCATGGTGCTGAACAGCAGATTGTCCGTCTCGGTCACCGTGCGGCGGATCGGGTGCTCGATGGTATCGCCCACCGCCCACTGATCGAAGAAGCGCCCGGACATCAGTTCGCCCCGATCAGTTCGCGGCCAATCAGCATCCGGCGGATCTCGTTGGTGCCGGCGCCGATGTCCATCAGCTTGGCATCGCGCAGATAGCGTTCGACCGGCCAGTCCTTGGTGTAACCCGCCCCGCCCAGCGCCTGCACGCTCTCGGCCGCGGTGCGGAAGGCGTTCTCGCTGGCCAGCAGCACCGCACCCGCCGCATCGAACCGGGTGGTCTGCCCGGCATCGCAGGCCTTGGCCACGGCATAGACATAGGCCCGCGCCGATTGCAGCGCGACGTACATGTCGGCCACCTTGGCCTGCATCAGCTGGAAGGTGCCGATCGCCTTGCCGAACTGCTTGCGCTCGCGCACATAGGGGATGACGGTATCAAGGCAGGCCTGCATCAGCCCCAGCGGCCCGCCCGACAGCACCACGCGTTCGTAGTCGAGGCCGCTCATCAACACCCCAACCCCGCCGTGCAGCGGGCCCATGACGTTCTCTTCGGGCACCAGGCAATCGTCGAAGACCAGTTCGGCCGTCGGACTGCCGCGCATCCCCATCTTGTCGATCTTCTGGCCGATGGAGAACCCCGCCATGCCCTTTTCGATCAGGAAGGCGGTGATCCCCCGGCTGCCGGCATCCGGCGCGGTCTTGGCATAGACCACCAGGGTATCGGCATAGGTGGCATTGGTGATCCAGAACTTGGTGCCGTTCAGGCGATAGCCGCCCGGCGCGGGATCGGCGCGCAGCTTCATCGAAACCACATCGCTGCCCGCCCCGGCCTCCGACATGGCAAGGCTCCCAAGGTGTTCGCCACTGATCAGCTTGGGCAGGAATTTTGCCTTCTGCTCATCGCTGCCCCAGCGGCGGATCTGGTTGATGCACAGGTTCGAATGGGCACCGTAGGAAAGGCCGACCGAGGCGCTGGCCCGGCTGACCTCTTCCACCGCGACGACATGGTCGAGATAGCCCAAGCCCAGCCCGCCCCACTGCTCTTCCACGGTGATGCCGTGCAGGCCCAGCTGGCCCATCGCCGGCCACAGTTCGCGCGGGAACCAGTCCTCGGCGTCGGCCCTGGCGGCCAGCGGGGCGATCTGCTCGTCGGCGAACCGCGCCGCAGCCTCGCGGATCATCAGGGTGCTCTCGGGCAGGGCGAAATCAAACTCGGGGGTCGCGCGCAATGGCCCACTCCTCTTCTCGCATCGCGGGCAAGCTAACCCGGCACAACATTTATGGCCAATTGAATGTTTGAGAGGATTTGGATAGATATTTTCTATGATAAAGCGTTCGCACCTGCGCCAGTTCCTTGCGGTGGTCGATACCGGCAGCTTCACCGCCGCGGCCGAGCGGATCGGGATTTCCCAGCCCAGCCTGTCGGTCGGGATCGCCGAGCTGGAACGGCAGGTGGGCGCACGCCTGCTGCTGCGCGAACGCCGCCGGGTGCGGCTGACCGAGGCCGGCAGCCAGCTGCTGTCGCACGCCCGGGCAATCGAGCGCGAATTCCAGGCCGCCGAAACCGGCATTGCCCGCCCCGCCCCCGGCCCGGCACCGCTGCGGCTGGGGGTGGTCACCTCGTTCGCCACCCGCCTGCTGGAAGCCATGGTGGCCGCGCTGGGCGGCGAAGTGCCGCTGGTGCTGCACGATGGCAGCGATGCCGAACTGCGCCGCCGCCTGGCCGATGGCCAGCTTGACGCCGGCCTGACCGTCCTGCGCGAGGGAGACGAGCGGCAGGGCGCGCTGCCGCTGTTCGAGGAAGACTACCGGATGGTGCTGGGCAGCAACCACCGCCTGGCCCGTCAGGCCATGCTAGATCCGGCGGATCTGGCCAGCGAGGTGATGATCGCACGGCGTTCCTGCGAGATCCTGCCCGAAACCAGCGCCTTCTTCACCGGGCGCGGGGTGCGCCCGCCCTTTGCGCTGCGCAGCGCCAGCGACGACCGCTGCCTCGCCATGGTCCGCGCCGGACTGGGCATCACCACCGCACCGCGCAGCCATGCCGGCGCCGGGCTGGTTGCCCTGCCGCTGGCCGGGTTCGATTTTCGCCGCCGGGTCGGCCTGGTGATCCGCGCCGGGCTGGCGGGCGATCCACGGGTGGGGCTGCTCCACGCCCGCGCCACCGCCGCGCTTACCCCATTGCTGGACGTCGGATAAAGCGGCACCATGCCCCCGGACAAGGGGATGCCATGACCATCGATATCGACTTCTATTTCGATCTATCCTCGCCGTGGACGCGGCTGGCTTTCCATAATGTCGGCCCGGTGCTGGCCGGGCTGCCGGCACGGGTGATCTGGCGGCCATTCCTGGTTGGCGGGGTGTTCAACGCGGTGAACCCCGCCGTTTATGAAGCCCGCGCCGCAGGTTCGAAGCGGCTGGCGCAAAGCTTCACCTGGCTGCAGGAATGGGCCGAGCTGGCCGGGGTGGCGATGCATTTTCCCTCGCCCCACCATCCGCTCAAATCGGTGCTGCCCATGCGGGCCTGCTGCGTGCTGGAAGACGATCAGCCCAAGCTCGCCCGCTTTGCCGGGGCCGCTTTCGAGGCCTATTTCAACCACCAGCGCAACCTTGATGACCCCGCCGTGCTGGCCGCCGTGGCGGACGAATGCGGACTGGACGGCGCGGCGCTGGTCCGCGCGGCAGGCGAACAGCCTGCCAAGGACCGCCTGCGCGCCAACACCGAAGCGGCCATCGCCCGGGGGGCTTTCGGCTCGCCCAGCCTGTTCGTGGGCGAGCACCTCTATTTCGGCAACGATCAGCTGCCGCTGCTGCGCCAGCGGGTGGCGCGGCTGGCGGCGGGGGGTGGCCAATGATCGCGCTCAGCCGCCGCGCCGCAATGGGCGGCATCGCCGGGCTGGCTGGCGCGCCGGCGATCCTGCGTGCCGCCACGCCCGGCCCGGTGACGGTGTTCGAAGCTGCGCGGATCGTGACCATGGAGCCCGCACAGCCGCTGGCGCGCTATGTCGCGGTGGCCGACGGGATGATCCTGGGCGTCGGCCAGACCCTGTCCGACCTGGCCGTCTGGACTTCGGGGCGCGAGGTGCGGCACGAGCGGCGCTTTGCCGGCAAGGTGCTGCTGCCCGGACTGATCGACCCGCACCTCCACCCGATGCAGGCAGCGGTGATGCTGAACCTGCCGTTCCTGGCCCCCGATGACTGGGACCTGCCGCAAGGCCGCTTTCCCGGCGCGCGCAGCCCCGCCGAATGGCACGCCCGGTTTGCCAAGATGCTGGCGGCATCGCCCGACAATCCCTTCATCTGCTGGGGCTGGCACGAACTGTTCCACGGCCCGCTCGACCGGGCCGCGCTCGACCGGATCGCCCCCGACCGCGCGGTGGTGGTGTGGCAGCGCAGCTTTCACGGCATCGTCGCCAATACCGCGATGCTTAAGGCCTGGGGGCTCGACCAGCCCGAAGCCCTCGCCGCCGCGCTTGCCGCAGTCAAGGGCGATCCGGCCCACGCCGATCTTGCCGCTGGCATGTTCACCGAGACCGCGTTGAGCGTGGCGCTGGGCAAGTTGCGCCCGGTGATCCTGGCCCCCAACCGGGTCCGTACCGGGATGGAACGCCTGCAGACCATGCTGCGCACCCATGGCGTGACCACCACTTCGGACATGGCCACGGGCATCTTCGCCGGCTTCGACATCGAGGCTGGGCTGATCCGCGGCGCCTTTTCCGCTCCCCGCGCCTCGACCCGGGTGATGCTGATGCCCATCGCCGCGCAGCTCGCCCCGGAACCGGACCCGGCGGCCTGGCTCGAAACCATCCGCAAGCGTTACGCCGCCCCCAATGTCCGGGTCGAGCGGCGTGTGAAGATGTTCGCCGATGGCGCCTTCTTCGCGCAAGCGATGCGGATGAACCCGCCCGGCTATGCCGACGGGCACCTGGGCAAGTGGCTGTCCGAGCCGGGGCCGCTTCATGACCAGCTCCGCCGGTTCTGGACGGCGGGGTTCAGCCTGCACATCCACGTCAACGGCGATGAAGGGCTCGATGCGGTGCTCGATGGCCTCGCCATGCTGCCCCCGGCGCGGGCGCAGACCGTCACCCTCGAGCACCTCGGCTATTCGACCGAGGCGCAGAACCGTCGGATCGCCGCCATGGGCCTGATGGTATCGGCCCAGCCCAACTACATCCGGGTGCTGGGCGATGCCTATGCCGCGCAGGGCCTGGGGGCCGACCGTGCCAGCCAGATCAACCGGCTCGGCTCGCTCGAGGCCAAGGGGGTGCCGCTGGGCCTGCACAGCGATTTCAACATGGCCCCGGTCGATCCGCTGTATCTGGCGTGGATCGCCGCCAACCGCATCACGCTGGGCGGGACGGTGCGCGCGCCGGAGGAACGCCTGTCGCTGGCCAAGACGCTCCGCGCGATCACCATCGAGGCCGCGCAGGTGATCGGGATGGATGCCCTGGTCGGCTCGATCGCCGCGGGCAAGCGTGCCGATTTCGCCGTCCTGGACCGCGACCCCTTCGCCGCCGGCGCCAGTGGGCTGGACCGGCTGAGGGTGGAGGCAGCGGTGTTCGAGGGGCGGATCGCCGAGGGTTGATGCGCGCCCATGGTCCGCCAAAACTTCACAGGGCCCCCCTTGCGGAGAGCCCTGTGAAGTTTTGGCGCGCCCGGAACGATTCGAACGTCCGACCCTCAGATTCGTAGTCTGATGCTCTATCCAGCTGAGCTACGGGCGCGTTGGAGTGGCGCCAATAGGGCCGGCGCGCGCACTTGGCAAGCGGCTAAATCGCCCCAAGCGAACGAAGCAGAGCATCGGCCAGCGGATAGTCGAGCGGCGGCATGGCCAGCGCCGGAATCGCCGGCGGCGCGAACCAGCCAAGTTCGGCGGCATCGAGGCAATGCGGCTCGCCATGCCAGCTGCGGCACAGATACAACTCGATCCGCACCCCGCCGGGCGCCGGGTCGGCGGCGAAGCCCACCGGCTCCAGCACCGCGCCGGCCAGATCCAGCGCCAGTTCCTCACGCACCTCGCGCACCAGCGCGGCTTCCGGCCCTTCCCCGTGCTCCAGCTTGCCGCCGGGAAACTCCCACAGCCCGGCATGGCTGCGCCCCGGCGCCCGCCGCTGCATCAGCACGCGCCCATCCGGCGCCAGCAAGGCCACCGCAACCACTGTCGGAAAATTTGGCAAGGCGGACCCGCTCCTTTCACGCGATATTAACGAATGGACGCCAGAACTGTGGCGCACCTTGCAGCGAGGCCGCCTTATGTCCAGATTTCAGCGATTGGCCCGCCTGCTGCGCGCGATCGATGGTGCCACCACCATCGAATACGGCCTGATCCTCGCTTTCATCGTCCTGCTGATGTTCACCGGGCTGAAGGCGCTGGCCAATGCCACCACCGGCACCTGGAATACCGTGGCCAATCAGGTTTCTACGGCAATCAGCTCGTCGGCAGCCGCCTGATCGCGCTGCACCGTGGCCCTGGGCTGAACCCCTAGGCCCCACTTTACCGCTTCATCAAAGTTTTCGGCGAATAGGCCGCTGCAGCAAAGGCGCCGTCCCCGACCCCGTGCCCGCCGCCGCAGCCGCGCGACGCATGCGCCCCACCCCCGCAAGCCTGCGCGAGGTGCTGCCGGAATATTTTACGAAAGAACGGCGGGGCAAAACCATTTGTTAAGACCTCTGGCGTATTCAAGCCCTACCGCTCGGCTCGACGGGTAAGGAATTGGGCGGGCAAGACTGCTACCAGGAGACTGACCATGAAGTTCATCAACAAGCTGTTCCGTGACGAAGCTGGCGCCACCGCGATCGAATACGGCCTCATCGCCGCCCTGATCGCCGTTGCCGCCATCACCGCGATGAACGGCCTCGGCAACCAGCTGAAGAGCACCTTCAACAACACCTCGTCGGCCATGTCGGTCGGTAACGCCGCCGCCGCCTAATCGGCAGCGTAACGCGAAAGAAGAGGCGTCGGGGAAACCCGGCGCCTCTTTTTTTGTGATTTTCGCGTTTAGCAGGCAACGCCTGGGTCGGGCATTGCCCCCACCTCCCAGCCCCGTGCCCCCNNGGGGGCACGGGGCTGGGAGGTGGGCCGCAGCGGCGACTAGCCGCGAGGAGCCAGAGGCAGAACCCCTATTCGCCGATCTTGAGAAACCGCTCGGCGCGCTTTTTCTGGATCTCGGCGGGGGTCAGCTTGGCCAGCGCGTCCAACTCGTCGCCCAGCACCTTGGCCAGCGCCCCGGCCATCGCGGCGGGATCGCGATGCGCGCCGCCGACCGGTTCGGGCACGATCCGGTCGATCACTTTCAGCCCCAGCAGGTCCTGCGCGGTGACCTTCATCGCCTCGGCGGCGTCGGCGGCCTTTTCAGGGCTGCGCCAGAGGATCGAGGCGCAGCCTTCGGGGCTGATCACCGAATAGACCGCATGTTCCAGCATCAGCACGCGTTCGGCACTGGCCAGCGCCACCGCCCCGCCCGAACCGCCCTCGCCCACCACCACCGCAACCATCGGGGTCGGCAGCGCGAGGCAGGCCTCGGTGCTGCGGGCGATGGCCTCGGCCTGGCCGCGCTCCTCGGCCTCGACCCCCGGAAAGGCGCCCGAGGTATCGACCAGCGTCACCACCGGCAGGCCAAAGCGCCCGGCCAGTTCCATCAGGCGGATCGCCTTGCGATAGCCCTCGGGCTTGCCCATGCCGAAGTTGTGGCGGATGCGGGTAGCGGTGTCGTGGCCCTTTTCATGGCCGATCAGCATCACCCGCCGGCCGTTCAGGCGGGCAAAACCGCCCAGGATCGCCTCATCCTCGCCAAAGCAGCGATCCCCGCCCAACGGCATGAAATCGCTGAACATCGCCGAGACGTAGTCAAGGAAATGCGGGCGCTGCGGGTGGCGGGCAACCTGGGTCTTCTGCCAGGGGGTCAGCGCCTTGTAGATCGAATCGAGCAGGTCGGCGCTCTTGCGCTCCAGCCGGGCGATCTCGCCGGCAATATCCAGATCGCCGCCTTCGGCCGTGGCGCGCAGCTCGGCAATGCGTGCATCAAGCGTCGCCACCGGCTTTTCGAATTCGAGATAGGAAACCATCGCTCGGCGGCTTAGCCGGGGGGTCCGGCCTTGGCAAGCTGGGCAGGCGCCCTAGCCCCTCCCGGCCCCGCTCCCCCGCCC
>JAFECL010000006.1:0-14545 GCA_018242165.1 Pseudomonadota bacterium | reverse complement strand
GGGCGGGGGAGCGGGGCCGGGAGGTGGGCCGCAGCGGCGACTAGCCGCGAGGAGCCAAAGGCGGACGCACCGCAAGCGGATGGCGCTGGTTGACCAGTTCGACCAGCCGGGCAGCGTCGACATGGGTGTAGATCTGGGTGGTGGCGATATCGGCATGGCCCAGCAGGGTCTGCAGCACCCGCAGGTCAGCCCCACCCTCGAGCAGGTGGGTGGCGAAAGCATGGCGCAGCACGTGCGGGCTGAGCCGCTCGGGGGCGATCCCGGCGCGCAGCCCCAGTTCGCGCAGCAGCTGGAACAGCCGCACCCGGGTCAGGTGCCCCGACCGACCGGATGAGGGGAACAGATAGCGCGATTCGCCCCCAGCCCCGCGCAGCGCCAGCCAGCGCCCCAGCGCCCGCAGTGCCCGGGCGCTGACCGGCACCATCCGCTGCACCCCGCCCTTGCCGGTTACCGTAACGAAGGGCGCATCGCGCGGCACGGCGCTCAAGGGCAGGCTGACCAGTTCGCTGGCTCGCAGGCCCGAACCATACAGCAGCTCAAGCAGCACCAGGTTTCGCAGGGGGGCGGGTTCATCCCCCGCCGCCTCGGCCTCGGCCCGGGCGAACAGCGCATCGACCTCACCATGGCCAACCAGCCGCGGCAAGGGGCGGCGGGTGCGCGGGCGTGGCAGGGCCGGGCTGGGGTCGTCCTTGCGCCAGCCCTCGTCGATCAGGAAGCCGTAGAACTGGCGCAGCGCCGAACATTTGCGCGCCAGGCTGGCCGGCGCCAGCCCGGCCCAGGCCTCGCCGAGCCGGGCCAGCGCGGCGCGGTCGGCCCCCGCCAGATCGCCCAGCACCTCGGCCGCACCGGCCAGATCGCGGGCATAGGCGGCGAGGGTATTGGCGGCGGCGCCCCGTTCGGCCGCCAGCATCGCCAGAAAGGCGGAAACGGCCGGCGAAGGGGCGGGCGTGGCGATATCAGCCCCGCGCCACCGCCTCGGCGGCGATCATCCGCGCCTCGCCATCCAGACCCACCCGGTGCAGCGCACCGACGATGTGGTAGAGATAGCGCGGGGTCATCGCCTGCCAGCCCTCGCCCTGCATGCCCAGGCCCGCCAGCAGCGCGACCAGGGTGGGGTTGCCATTGGCGGCGGCTTGATCGATCGCCCGGGTCCAGCGGCTCTGCGTGTCGAGATCCAGCCCCAGCTTGGCGGCGTAATCGCGCCTGACCGGCTCGGCCACGCGGCCCAGCCCGGCCAGCCCCGCCACCAGAAAGCCGGTGCGGCGCGAACCATCGCTCGAATCGCCGCGCTTGAAGCTGGCGATATCGCCATCGGCCACCGGCGGGCGGGCGCCCGGGGCGGCCAGCGCCAGCAGCGCCCAGCCGGCCGAGCCGCGTTCCACCACCGAGCCCCAGCGCAAGGCATTGGCGTCGAGCCCAGCCGCCAGCATCGCCGCGATCAGATCGCCCGCGTCGCTCGAAAAGGCCCCCTCAGCAGGCAGCCGGGCGGCGGCATAGGCGGTGGTCACCTGCCGGCCATAGCGCAGCAGCGGGTCGTTCACCCCGCCCCACAACTGCCGGATCGCCGCGAGCCGCGCCGCCGGACTGTCGGCCAGATAGGCATCTCGCAGCAGCACCGCGCGGTCTGCCGGGGCGCCCTTGACCTCGGCATCGGCGGCGATCTGGCTGTAGAGATCGACCATCGAACTGGCCGAGAGCACCCCCCAGGCGGCGGCGCGATCGGCCGCCTCGGCCCGCGCGCCCAGCCCCAGCATCGGCGCGGTGGCGGCGATCAGATCGTAGCGCGGGCCGGCCTGGCGCATCAGTTCGGCCGGCGGGGTCAGCCCCGTCGCCAGGGTCATGCCATAGCGCCACGGGGTCATGTCGTTCACCCCGGACCACTCGATGGTCACCGCCCGGCGCCCGCCGCCCTTGCCTGCCACGCCGGCGGCACCGGCGTATTTCTGGGCGAGCAGCATGTCGATCCGGGGCAAGGCGCCGCCATTGGTCAGCCGGTCAAGCTGGGCGAAGCCCACCGCGCCATTGCCCGAAAAGACCGCGCAGACCGCCTGCAGCACCTGCCATTCCCGATCCTTGCGGGCATTGCCCACGGCAGCCACCACCGGGCAGATGCCGGTGAAATCGGCCGTCATCACATAGGCGTCGTAGGCGGCCTGGGTCAGCGCGGGGTTGTAGTTGCCGGCATCGACATCCTGCACCAGCGCGCGCGCCGCCTCGCCCTCGCCCATCCGCACCAGCAACGCGGCCCGCGCGGCGGCGAAATCGGCAGGGTTCAGGCCCTGCGGCGCATCCAGCCGCGAGGCCAGCACCCGGCGCAGCAGGATATGCCCCCAGCGCGAGACCATCACCCCGCGGTTGCCATCCAGCGCGGCACGCACCAGCGCGCCGTTCTGCCGGGCCAGCGAGAAGGGCGGCAGGCCCCCCTCGCCCGCGCCCAGCACCCCCACCCGCTGCATCGCGCGGCGGGCGCCGGCGGGCATGTCGTACTTGGGCTTGAGCCCCAGCAGCGCATCAAGCTGGTCGGGCGGCAACTTGTCGAGGTTCTGCAGGTTGGGCAGCCGGGCCGCCAGGGCGGTCGGGTCGATCGCTGGGCCGGCCGGCGCCGGAGTGGTGGCCGGCGCGGCGATTACCGGCCGGGCGGCGATGCTTGGCGCGGCGGCGGGGGGCGCCGGGCGCGCGGCAGGCGGCGGTGCAGGGCGGGCGCGCGGCCGCGCGGCAGGCTTGTCGAAGCCGGGCGGCAGCAGATCGACCGGGCCCTGCTGGGCCAGCGCCAGCCCGGAAGCCAGCACGGCCAGGCCCAGCCCGCCCAGCATCCAGCGCTGCGCGCTCATGCCCCCACCTCGGTGGTGGCCAGGGCGATCGCCACGTCGTGCTGCTGGCGTGGGCCACCCCACACCCAGGCCAGCGCCAGCAGGGCCGCCAGCGCCACGGCCAGCCCCAGCCCGGCAAGGGCCAGCGGGCGCCGCACGCCGCGCGTCTGATCTCGATCCCTGCGAATGATCCGGCTCACGTCTGGCTCTTGTCCCGTTCCGCGCGGCAAGCCCGCGCTTGCACCGCCGGGTAGCGCAATTATAGGCGGGGCCGCAATGGACCACGAACACCGCCCTGACGAAACCGCGCTGGCCGCCGCGCTGCGTGCCCGGCTGGACCGGCCGGTGGTGCTGGTGGGCATGATGGGCGTGGGCAAGAGCAGCGTCGGGCGGCGACTGGCCGCACTGCTCGGCTGCGACTTCGTTGATGCCGACGAGGCGATCGAGGAAGCTGCCCAGCTGTCGATCCCCGAAATCTTCGCCACCTATGGCGAGGCGATGTTCCGCGACGGCGAACGGCGGGTGATCGCCCGGCTGATCGACGGCACGGGCAGCACCCCGCTGCGGGTGATCGCCACCGGCGGCGGGGCCTTCGTCAATCCGGAAACCCGCGCGCTGATCGCCACGCGCGGCATCGCGGTGTGGCTCGACGCCAGCCTCGATACGCTGGTCGAACGCACCGCGCGGCGCGATAACCGGCCGCTGCTGAAGGATGGCAACCCGCGCGAGATCCTGGCCCGGCTGATCGCCGAACGCGCGCCCGCCTATGCCGAGGCGCCGATCCGGGTTACCAGTGGCCAGGCCCCGCAACAGCGCACCGTGGCCAACGTGATCGCCGCGCTGACCGACTATCTGGACCGCCAGCCGGCAAAGGGGCCCCACCCATGACCACCACCACGGTTCCCGTCGCGCTTGCCGGCCGGCCCTACGAGGTGCGGATCGGCAGCGGGCTGCTGGCCAGCCTCGCCGAACAGTGCGGTGCGCGCCTGCGCAAGCAGGTGGTGCCGGTGGTAACCGACGCCAACGTCCATGCCCGCTGGGGCGCCATGGTCGAAGCCAGCCTTGGCGCCGCCGGGCACACGGCGGCCTGGCTGGTCCTCGAGCCGGGCGAGGCGGCCAAGAGCTGGTCCGGGCTGGCCCGGGTCACCGACTGGCTGCTCAACCTCGGGGTGGAGCGCGGCGATCATGTCGTGGCGCTGGGCGGCGGGGTGATCGGCGACCTGACCGGCTTCGCCGCCGCGATCCTCAAGCGTGGCTGCAAATTCATCCAGCTGCCCACCACGCTGCTGGCCCAGGTCGACAGCTCGGTCGGCGGCAAGACGGCGATCAATACCCCCGCCGGCAAGAACCTGGTCGGCGCCTTCCACCAGCCGGCGCTGGTGCTGGCCGATCTCGATACGCTCGGCACCCTGCCCGCGCGCGAACTGCGCGCCGGCTATGCCGAAGTGGTGAAATATGGGCTGATCGGCGATCCCGCCTTCTTCGCCTGGTGCGAAGCCAACGGTGCAGCGCTGCTGGCGGGCGACACGGCGGCACAGGCCCATGCGGTGGCGGTTTCGGTGGCGGCCAAGGCAGCAATCGTCGCCGAGGACGAATTCGAGACCACCGGCCGGCGCGCCCTGCTCAACCTTGGCCATACCTTCGGCCATGCGCTGGAGGCCGAAACCGGCTTTTCCGAACGGCTGCTCCATGGCGAGGCGGTGGCCCTGGGCATGGTGCTGGCGGCGCGCTATTCGGCCCGCGCCGGGCTGATGGCGGCGGCCGAGGCAGAACGGGTGGTGGCGCACTTCAAGGCCACCGGCCTGCCCCATGCCCTGCCCGCGCTGGGCCTGAACGTGCGGGGTGCGGCGCTGGTCGATCACATGCTGCATGACAAGAAGATGGATGCCGGGCGCCTGCCCTTCGTGCTGATGCGCGGGATCGGCGGCGCCTTCCTCGACAAGGCGGTCGACCTGGCCGACGTCGCCACCTTCCTCGACGGCGAACTGGCGCGGTGAGCGGTCCGCGCCCCGGCGACGATACGGCCTTCTTCGGCCATCCCAAGGGCCTGCTCTACATTGCGCTGACCGAGGGGGCCGAGCGCTTTTCCTACTATTCGATGCAGACCCTGCTGGTGCTCTACATGGTCAAGCACCTGCTGGTCGGCGGCCATGCCGAGGCGGTCTGGGGGCTCGGCTGGCTGACCACCTGGCGCTACCATGGCCTTGGCGGTCAGCCGCTGGCCTCGGCGATTTTCGGCGACTATGCCAGCCTGGTTTTCCTCACCCCGATCCTCGGCGGCTGGCTGGCCGATCGCTGGCTGGGGCGCCGCACCGCGCTGCTGGCGGGATCGGCGATCATGGCGCTGGGCCACGCGCTGATGGCCTTCGAGGGCTGCTTCATCATCGCCATGGCACTGCTGATCGTCGGGGTCGGGCTGTTCAAGGGCAACATCGCCAGCCAGCTGGGCGAACTCTACCCGCCTGACGATCCGCGCCGGGCGACGGGCTTTCAGGTGTTCTACATCGCGCTGAACCTCGCGGTGATCGTGGCCCCGCTGATCTCGGGCACGATGGGCGAGCGGCTGGGCTGGCACTGGGGCTTCGGCGCGGCGGGCCTGGTGATGCTGGCCGGGCTGGTGCTCTACCACCATGCCACCCCATGGCTGCCGCCGCAGCGCCGGGCCGCACCGGATGCCTCGCCAACCACCGGCCTGACCCGCGCCGACTGGCCCCTGCTGGCAGCGATCGGCCTGCTGATCCCGGCCCAGGCGATGGTGCTGCTGATCAACATGCAGATCTACAACGCCTACATGGTCTGGGCCGACGCCCGCTTTGCCCTCTCGGCCTTCGGCTGGACCATCCCGACCAGCTGGGTGGTGACGCTCGACGCGGCAATCAGCTTCCCGATGCTGCTGGGGGTGATCGCCTTCTGGCGCTGGCACGCCCACACTACCGGCAAGGAAACCGACGAGCTGACCCGGATGATCATCGGCGGCCTGTTCATGGTGGTGGGCGCCCTGTGCCTCGTCATCGCGGCGCAGGCCCCGGCCGGTGCGCGGATCGGCCTGTTCTGGCCGGTGCTGTTCCATGTCTTCAACAACATCGGCACCGCGCACATCATGCCGCTGGGGCTGGCCCTGTTCGTGCGGCTGGCCCCGCCGGCGCTGAACGCGACGGTGGTCGGGGTCTATTACCTCACCTTCTTCCTCGCCAACCAGGCGGTGGGGATCACCGGCGGATGGCTGGGGGCGATGCCGGCAACGCAGTTCTGGCTGATGCATGCCGCCAGCAGCGCGGCCGGGCTGGTGCTGTTCGGGGTGGTCCGGCTGGTGCTGGGCCGCCAGCCCCCCGCCTAATCGAACACGGCGATCGACTGCATCCCGGTGGCCACCGGCACCCCATCGGCGTTCCACAGCCCCATCCGCTGGCTCGAACAGCCGCCGCTGGCATAGTCGCCCTCGGAGCGCAGCAGCCACCAGTGGTCGCGCGTGGCGGGTCGCGCGGTCAGCAGGTTGATCTGCCAGGTCATCGAGGAAACCCTGGCCCCGCGCTGCATCAGCGGCAGCACCGCCGGCGGCATGGCATCGCCCACCAGCAGCGCCTCGACCATCGGATCCAGCCCCTCGCCCTGCTCCAGCCGCACCCAGCGGCACAGCTCGGCCTCTGGCGCCGGGGCCGGCGGGCGGGCAAAGCGCACCGCGAAATTGGCGCGCAGGAAGGTCGGTATCGGGGCATCCGCGGGAATGTCGCGCGCCTGATCGAAAGGCACCAGATCGCCCGGCGCGGCGCAACCCGCCAGTTCCAGCGTGCTGCCCGCCGCGCCCATGAAGACGAAGCTGGCAGTCAGCCCGACGCCGCCCTCGCCGGTGATCTCGGCGCCGATCCAGGTGGCGTTGCGGCCCTGCCGCAGCACCCGCGCCCGCGCCTCGACCGCGCCGGCCAGCGGACCGACAAAGCTGACCGTGGCCGAACGCAGCGGCGGCAGATCGGCCCCGCCCACCCGCTGTGCCGCGGCCAGCGCCAGCGCCGCCGAACAGCCGCCATAGGTGGTGCGGCCCTGCGCCCAGTCACCACCCAGCTCGGCGGCCAGGCCATCGGCCAGCGGCCGGGCTGCCGCCAGCAGCGCGGGAAACCCGGCGGCCACGCTCAAAACAGCCTCGATCCATTGGGCACCGGATGGTCCGGGCTGAACAGCACCACCCGCGCCTCGGTATCGGCAAAGCCCACGGTCAGCACTTCGGACAGCGCCTTGCCGATCTGGCGCGGCGGGAAATTGACCACGGCGGCAACCTGCCGGCCGATCAGCTGTTCGGGCGCATAAAGTGCGGCGATCTGGGCGCAGCTGCGCTTGACCCCCACCCCGGGCCCGAAGTCGATCCGCAGCTTCAGGCTGGGCTTGCGCGCCTCCGGATAGGGCTCGGCCTCGATGATCGTGCCGACGCGGATGTCGACCTTCAGAAAGTCGTCGAAGCCGATGGTCGACTGCGGAGCGGCGGCAGGATCGTGATCGAGGTGCATCGCCCCTTATTCAAGCTCGAGGATCACCGCGTCAACCGCCAGACTGTCACCCGCCCTGGCGTTGACCTTCTTCACCGTGGCGCTCTTCTCGGCGCGCAGGATGTTCTCCATCTTCATCGCTTCCACCACCGCCAGCGGCTGCCCGGCCTCGACCTTGTCGCCTTCGGCCACGTTCAGGCTGACCAGCAGGCCGGGCATCGGGCAGATCAGGAATTTCGAGAGATCGGGCGGCACCTTCTCGATCATGTGCGCCGTCAGCGGGGCGACATGGGCGGGCAGCGCCACCACGGTGTGGATCGCCCCCCGGGTGGTCAGCCGCAGCCCGGTGCGGGTGGGTTCAACCTTGACGCACAGCGCCTCGCCATCGACCTCGGCTTCGACCAGCCGGTCGCCCGGGGTATATTCCATCGACAGGTCCACCACCGTGCCATTCACGGTCAGCTCGTTGCCATCCAGCGCGACGGTGAAATCGGCGCCGCCCAGTTGCACCACCCAGCTGGCGGGCGGCGGCAAGGTGGCGGCCAGCTGGCCATCGACCTGCCGGGCGCGGTCAGCCCGCGCGGTCATGATGAAGCCGGCGATTGCCGCCAGCCTGGCCTTCAGCGCATCTGACGTCGCCGCGCCGGTGAAACCCTCGGGGTATTCCTCGGCGATGAACCCGGTGGTCAGCTCGCCGCTGCGAAAGCGCGGGTGCTGCATGATCGCCGAAACGAAATCGATGTTGTGGCCCAGCCCCTCGATCTCGAAGGCATCGAGCGCGGCGATCTGCTTGTCGGCGGCGGCATCGCGGGTTTCGCCCCAGGTGATCAGCTTGGCGATCATCGGGTCATAGAACATCGAGACCTCGCCGCCTTCATAGACACCGTCGTCCACCCGCACGCCGTCGATCCCGCGCCGGCCGTTTTCGGTCCCGTCGTCAGTCCAGCCGTCGACCGGGGGCGAATAGCGCACCAGCCGCCCGGTGCTGGGCAGGAAGCCGCGATAGGGATCCTCGGCATAGACGCGGTTCTCGATCGCCCAGCCATCGATCTTCACATCGGCCTGGCCAAAGGCCAGCTTTTCGCCGGCGGCAACGCGGATCATCTGTTCGACCAGATCGATGCCCGTAATCGCCTCGGTAACCGGATGTTCGACCTGAAGACGGGTGTTCATCTCAAGGAAATAGAACGATTTCCCCGTCGGATCCTTGCCGCTGACAATCAGCTCGACCGTCCCCGCCGAATAATAGCCCACCGCCCGGGCCAGCGCGACGCACTGTTCGCCCATGGCCTTGCGCATTTCGGGCGAAACGAAGGGCGACGGCGCCTCTTCCACCACCTTCTGGTGGCGGCGCTGGATGCTGCATTCGCGCTCGTTCAGGTAAAGGATGTTGCCGTGCTGGTCGCCCAGGATCTGGATCTCGATGTGGCGCGGATCCTCGATGAATTTCTCGATGAACACGCGATCATCGCCGAAGCTGTTCAGCCCCTCGCGCTTCACGCTCTCGAAGCCCTCGCGCACGTCCTTCTCGGAAAAGGCCAGCCGCATGCCCTTGCCGCCGCCACCGGCGCTGGCCTTCATCATCACCGGGTAGGTGATCTCGTTGGCGATCCGCACCGCGTGCTCGGTATCCTCGATCTCGCCAACGAAGCCGGGAACGACGTTGACCCCGGCGGCCTTTGCCAGCTTCTTCGATTCGATCTTGTCGCCCATCGCGGCAATCGCGCCCACCGGGGGGCCGATGAAGGCGATGTTCTCGGCCGCCAGCGCCTCGGCAAAGCTGGTCCGCTCCGAAAGAAAGCCATAGCCGGGGTGCACCGCCTCGGCCCCGGTCTGCTTGCAGGCCTGGATGATCTTGTCGGCGATCAGGTAGCTCTGCGCGGCGGGCGCCGGGCCGATGTGGACGGCCTCGTCCGCCATCTGCACGAAAGGTGCGCGGGCATCGGCATCCGAATAGACCGCCACGGTGGCGATCCCCATCCGGCGCGCGGTCTTGATCACCCGGCAAGCGATTTCGCCACGGTTGGCGATGAGGATTTTCTTGAACATCAGTTTTTCCCGCCTGAAACCAATTCGTTGAAAGCCATTGTCAGGTGCGCTTCGCAAGGTAGACGCCCACCGCCATCACCGCGACCCCGGCCAGCCGCTGCGCGCTCGCCTCGAACCGTACCGCGCCGAACAGGCCGAAATGATCGATCACCGTCGCCGCCACCAGCTGCCCCAGCAGCACGAAGAACACTGCATTGCCGATCCCGATCCGGGGGCCCAGAAAGGTGATCGACAGCAGATAGAAGACCATGAACAGCGCGGCGAAGTACGACCAGCGGGGCGCAGCGGCAAAGCTGGCCGCCCCCGGCACGCCGGCCCAGCCCAGCACCGCCAGCGAAATCGCCGCCCCCACCACGAAGACCACCGCCGTTGCCGCCACCGGGCTGCCCAGCGACCGCCCCAGCGCGCCATTCATCGAGGCGAGCACCGGAATCCCCACCCCGGTCAGGAACATGACCGCAGCGGCGGGGACGAAGTAGGGGTAGTGCTGCAAGGCTCTCAGCCCTCCACCGGCGGTGCAACGCGAACCTTACGGGTCATCCGGGATGGGATTCCGCCAACGTTGGCGATGAGGACTGTCTCGAACAAGCCTATTTCCTTCTCAGAAACAGCACAGCTGCAAATGCATAAATCGCCACGCAGACAAAGTAGGTCGCGACCTGAAATGCCCATTGCACATTCTGAATGCGCTCGAGCTCCGATCCCGTAGCGGCAGGCTTGTCGCCAAGGGCGTACATCCGCGCGACCGTCGCGACAAAGGCAGCCAACGGCAACACGACGCTAGCGCTCACCGTTAACGCCAACCAATCGGCGAGGATCCGACGACGATTCACAGGATAGTCCTCACCCCTCCACCGGCGGCATATTGTGCCCCAGCAGCCGCAGCATGTCCGCCGCGCATTCGACCACGTTGGTACCCGGGCCATAGATGCCCTGCACCCCGGCCTCGCGCAGATAGTCATAGTCCTGCGGCGGGATCACCCCGCCCGCCACCACCTTGACGTCGGCGCGACCGGCGGCCTTGAGGTGGCCGATCAGTTCGGGGATCAGCGTCTTGTGCCCCGCGGCGAGGCTGGAGGCCCCCACCGCGTCCACCCCGGCCTCGAGCGCCAGCGCGGCGGCTTCCTCCGGTGTCTGGAACAAGGGCCCGCTGGTGACCTCAAAGCCCATGTCGGTGAAAGCGCTGGCGATCACGTTGGCGCCGCGATCGTGCCCGTCCTGCCCCATCTTGGCGACCAGCAGGCGGGGCTTGCGGCCAAGGCGGCGGGTAACGGCTTCCACGCCTTCCGCCACCGCCTGATAGCGTGCGTCGGCGGCATAGGCCTTGCCGTAGATGCCCGTCACCGGCTTAGGCTGGGTGCCATAGCGCCCGAAGACCTCCTCCATCGCCGCCGAAATCTCGCCCAAGGTGGCGCGGGCGCGGGCGGCACGGACCGCATATTCCAGCAGGTTGCCACCGCTGCGCGCGGCATGGGTCAGCTCCTTCAGCGCGGCCGCGCAGGCGCTGGCATCGCGCCCGGCGCGCACCGCGTTGATCCGCGCCACCTGCGCCTCGCGCACGGCGTGGTTGTCGACCTCGAGCGTGTCGAGCTGTTCCTCGTTGGCAAGGCGATACTTGTTGACCCCGACGATCACGTCCTCGCCCCGGTCAACCCGGGCCTGCCGGGCAGCGGCAGCCTGCTCGATCAGCGCCTTGGGCATGCCCGAGGCGACCGCCCTGGTCATCCCGCCCTGGCCATCCACTTCCTCGATCAGCTTCCAAGCTTCATCGACCAGCGTGCTGGTCAGCGCCTCGACATAGTAGGAGCCGCCCAGCGGATCGACCACGCGGGTGATCCCGCTTTCCTCGGCCAGCACGATCTGGGTGTTGCGGGCGATCCGCGCGGAAAAGTCGGTCGGCAGCGCAATCGCTTCATCCAGCGCATTGGTGTGGAGCGACTGCGTGCCGCCCAGCACGGCGGCCATCGCTTCCACCGTGGTGCGGATGACATTGTTGTAAGGGTCCTGCTCCTGCAAGGAGACGCCGCTGGTCTGGCAATGGGTGCGCAGCATCTTGCTGCGCTCGTCCTGCGCCCCCAGCCCGTCCATCACCCGGTGCCACAGGGTGCGCGCGGCGCGCAGCTTGGCCACTTCCATGAAGAAATTCATGCCGATGCCGAAGAAGAACGACAGGCGCCCGGCAAAGGCATCGATGTCGAGCCCGGCGGCCATCGCCCGCTGCACATATTCCTTGCCGTCGGCAATGGTGAAGGCCAGCTCCTGCACCGCAGTCGCCCCGGCCTCGTGCATGTGGTAGCCCGAGATCGAAATCGAGTTGAATTTCGGCATGTTGGCCGAGGTATAGGCGATGATGTCCGAGATGATCCGCATGCTCGGTTCGGGCGGATAGATGTAGGTGTTGCGGACCATGAACTCCTTGAGGATGTCGTTCTGGATCGTCCCGTCGAGCTGGGCGGGGGCGACGCCCTGCTCTTCTGCGGCCACGATGTAGAAGGCCATCACCGGGATCACCGCCCCGTTCATGGTCATCGACACGCTCATCTGGTCGAGCGGGATGCCGTCGAACAGCACCTTCATGTCCTCGACCGTGTCGATCGCCACCCCGGCCTTGCCGACATCGCCCGTCACGCGCGGATGGTCGCTGTCATAGCCGCGATGGGTGGCAAGGTCGAAGGCCACCGACAGGCCCTTTTGCCCCGCCGCCAGGTTGCGGCGGTAGAAGGCGTTCGATTCCTCGGCGGTCGAAAAGCCCGCATACTGGCGGATGGTCCACGGGCGGCCGGCATACATGCTGGCGCGCACGCCCCGGGTGAAGGGGGCGAAGCCGGGCAGGCCCGGGTCGCCCGCATCGTCGGCCGTGTAGAGCGGCTTGACCGCGATGCCCTCGGGCGTGGTCCAGGTCAGGTCTTTCCCCTTGACCTCCCTGGCGGCGGCGGACTGCCAATCGGCGATGGTCGGTTTGGTCATAGGTGTCTCTCAGGCCGCGGCGCTGGGGCGCGCCGATACGCGCGCGTGCCAGGCTTGCAGGTTGCTCAGCTGGGCGGGCAGCGGAATGCCGATGAAGCCCGCGAAATCGATGGTGGTCAGCAACAGGATATCGGCAATCGAATAGCTGTCCGAGGCGAGGAAAGTGCGCCCGGCCAGCGCGGCATCGAAGAAGGCCAGCGCATCCGCCACGCGCGGGCGGTTGCTCTCGCCCCATTCGGCATTGCGCCCCGGCAGGTGCGCGGTGAACTTGTGCGTGTGGACCCAGACGGCGCCGACTGGCGGCATCAGCACCATCTCCACCCGGCGGCACCACATCTCGATCAGCGCCTGTTCGAGCGGGCCGGTGCCGAACAGCGGCGGTGCCGGATGCAGGCCTTCGAGGTAGCGGCAGATCGCCACGCTTTCTGCAATCACCGTGCCATCGTCGAGTTGCAGCGCCGGGGTCTGCCCACGCGGATTGATCGCGAGGAATTCCTCCGACTTGTGCTCGCGCGCCGGGATCGACAGGTCGCGCATAGGCAGCGCGATGCCTTTCTCGGCGGCGAAAATCCGCACCCGGCGGGGGTTTGGCGCCGGATTGGGGCTATTGAAGAACAGCATCACTGCCCCTTGAATTCAGCCTTGCGCTTCTGGATGAAGGCGATGGTGCCCTCGGCCGCATCGGCGCTGTTGCCGGCCTCGCGCTGGTCCGCCGCCTCGCGGGCAAGGCCCTCGGCATAGTCCGACTGCAGGCTGGCCATGATCCCCCGGCGCATCAGCCCCAGCGCCATGCTCGGCCCTTCGGCCAGCCGCTGGGCCAGCGCCAGCGCCTCGTCCTGCACCACGGCATCGGGCAGGCACTTGTAAACCAGCCCCCAGCTTTCCGCCTTGGGGCCATGAATGCGCTCGCCGAGCAGCATCATCTCGGTGGCGCGGGCCTTGCCGGCCAGCCGGGGCAGCATCCAGCTCGACCCGCCATCGGGGACAAGGCCGATGTTGACGAAGGCCTGCAGCAGATAGGCGCTTTCACCCATCACGCAGAAGTCCGCCGCCAGCGCCAGGCTGCAGCCGATCCCCGCCGCCGGGCCGTTGACCGCCGACACGATCGGCACCGGCAGGTCGGCCAGCTTTTCCATGGTCGGATTGTAGGTGCCGGTCAGCGCGGCATAGGCATTGTCGCCCGCGCTGCCCGGGGCCATCATCTTGCCGGCAAGATCGGCGCCCGAACAGAAGGCCCGTTCGCCCCCGGTGATCAGCACCGCGCGGGCATCGCCGAGATTGTCGAGATAGGCGGCAAGCTGCTCGAACAGCGCCGGGGGCGCCGCGTTCAGCCGCTCGGGCCGGTTCAGGGTCAGGACCAGCACCGCGCCGTTCCGTTCAGCCAGGACCATCGCTTCGGACATCAGTGCGCCTCCTTCGGGCTTTCCATGATTTCGGTAAGGATCCCGCCCATGTCGCGCGGGTGGACGAAAAAGATCAGCGTGCCGTGGGCGCCGATGCGCGGTTCGCCCAGCACGCGCTTTCCCATGGCTTCGAAGGCGGCCTTGGCCTTGTGGATATCGGGCACCTCGAAGCACAGGTGGTGCTGGCCGCCCAGGGGGTTCTTCTCGAGCCACTTGCCCACCGCGCTGTCGGGCGACGTCGGCTGGAGCAGCTCGACCTGCGTGCCCGCCGTGCCCCCCTCGCCGGGCGTGTTGACGAAGCAGACCCGCACCTGCTGGCTCTCCAGCACGAAGGGTTCGGTAATATCCGTGGCGCCCATCACATCGCGGTAGAAGGCGATCGAGGCATCAAGATCGGGCGTGGCGACGCCGATGTGGTTCATCCGGCCAAGTTTCATTGCGGGTTCCTCACAGCGGAATATTGTCGTGCTTCTTCCACGGGTTCTCCAGCGCCTTGTTGCGCAGTTTGCGCAGGCCGAGCGCCACGCGGCGGCGGGTGGAGTGGGGGTGGATCACCTCGTCGATGAAGCCCTTGGCGGCGGCGACGAAGGGGTTGGCGAAGCGTTCCTCGTACTCGCGGGTCTTTTCGGCCTGCTCTTCCGCGGAAAGGCCGCGGAAGATGATCTCGACCGCGCCCTTGGCCCCCATCACCGCGATTTCGGCGGTCGGCCAGGCATAGTTGAGATCGCCGCGCAGGTGCTTGCTGGCCATCACGTCATAGGCCCCGCCATAGGCCTTGCGGGTGATCACGGTGATCTTCGGCACGGTCGCCTCGGCATAGGCGAACAGCAGCTTGGCG
>JAFECL010000069.1 GCA_018242165.1 Pseudomonadota bacterium | reverse complement strand
GAAGCGGTGATCTATTCGCTCGACATGGGCAGCCTGCTGGCCGGCACCCGCTATCGCGGCGACTTCGAGGAACGGCTCAAGCAGGTCGTCTCCGAACTGGAAAAGATGCCGCACGCGATCCTGTTCATCGACGAGATCCACACGGTGATCGGCGCCGGGGCGACCAGCGGCGGGGCGATGGATGCCAGCAACCTGCTGAAGCCGGCCCTCTCGGGCGGCTCGATCCGCTGCATCGGCAGCACCACCTACAAGGAATTCCGCAACCACTTCGAGAAGGACCGCGCGCTGCTGCGGCGCTTCCAGAAGATCGACGTCAACGAACCCTCGGTCGAGGATACGATCAAGATTCTCAAAGGGCTGCGTACCGCCTTCGAGGATCACCACAAGGTCAAGTATACCCCCGAGGCGATCAAGACCGCGGTGGAGCTTTCGGCCCGCTACATCAACGACCGCAAACTGCCCGACAAGGCGATCGACGTTATCGACGAGGTGGGGGCGATGCAGATGCTGGTGCCGCCCAGCAAGCGCAAGAAGACCATCTCTGCGCGCGAGATCGAGGCGGTGATCGCCACCATGGCCCGCATCCCGCCCAAGTCGGTCAGCAAGGACGACCGGCAGGTGCTCGAACACCTCCAGCGCGATCTCAGGCAGGTGGTCTTCGGTCAGGACAAGGCGATCGAGGTGCTGTCCTCCGCCATGAAGCTGAGCCGCGCCGGGCTGCGCGATCCCGACAAGCCGATTGGTTGCTTCCTGTTCTCGGGCCCGACCGGCGTCGGCAAGACCGAAGTGGCGAAGCAGCTGGCCAGCATCATGGGCATTCCGCTGCAGCGCTTCGACATGAGCGAATACATGGAGCGCCATTCGGTCAGCCGGCTGATCGGCGCCCCGCCCGGCTATGTCGGCTATGACCAGGGCGGCCTGCTGACCGACGCGGTCGACCAGCAGCCGCATTGCGTGCTGCTGCTCGACGAGATCGAGAAGGCGCACCCGGACCTGTTCAACATCCTGCTGCAGGTGATGGACAACGGCCGGCTGACCGACCACCACGGCAAGACGGTCGACTTCCGCAACGTGGTCCTGATCATGACCACCAATGCCGGCGCCGCCGACATGGCGCGCAGCGGGATCGGCTTTGGCGACGTTTCCAAGGCCGACGCCGGCGAGGAAGCGGTCAAGGCGATGTTCACGCCCGAATTCCGCAACCGCCTCGATGCGGTGGTGCCCTTCGCCTATCTTGGCAAGGACGTGGTTGGCCGGGTGGTCGACAAGTTCGTCCTCCAGCTCGAACTGCAGCTGGCCGAACAGAACACCCATATCCAGTTCGACGCCGCCGCGCGCGAATGGCTGGGCGAACGCGGTTACGACCGGCTTTATGGCGCCCGGCCGATGGCCCGGCTGATCCAGGACAAGGTCAAGCAGCCGCTGGCGGAGGAACTGCTGTTCGGCAAGCTGGCCCATGGCGGCGAGGTGCAGGTGACCGTCAAGGACAATGCCCTCAGCTTCGTGCTGACCCCGGCGGCGCCCAGGGTGGTCAAGAAAAAGCCCCGCCCCGCGCCCGCCAGGGCTGCGCCCAAGGCCAAGCCGCAGGCCAGCGGGGATTGATCGAGGTCAAGGTGGTGGCGGGCCGGGGGGTTTAGCCCCCAGCCTGTCCCCCCATCTGCCCGAAAGGCATCGCTTGGCCACCACCGCCCCCGCCGCCAGCCCGTTCGAACGCATTGGCGGCCACGCCACGCTGCGCGCCATCACCGAGCGGTTCTACGACCTGATGGAGCAGGATCCGGCCTATGCCGAACTGCGCGCGATGCACGCCGCCGATCTGGCGCCGATGCGCGAGGCGCTGCCGCAGTTCCTCGCCGGCTGGGCCGGCGGCCCGCGCGACTGGTTCGAGGCCAACCCCGGCAAATGCATGGTGTCGATGCACGCCCCCTTTCCGATCGGCCGCGCCACCGCCGCGCAATGGGCCGAGGCAATGGAGCGGGCGATCAGCGACGTCGCCCCGGCCGACAGCGAAATCGCCGGGGCGCTGGCCGATGTGCTGAAGCGGATGGCGCTGGGCATGGCGCGCGATTGATTGCAAGGCTTGCAACCGGGCGCTAGAGCGTGTCCGGTTTTGATGACATCAAAACCGCGCTCTAGATTCTTGAATTACCGCGTTTTCCGAGCCGTGAAATGTTCCATTTCACTCGAAAACGCTCTAGGCTGGCGGGACGATGAAGCCCAAACTGCTGACCACCCTGCCCGGCTACACCGCCAGGCAATGCGCCGCCGACGCCTTCGCCGGGGTGACCGTGGCGCTGGTCGCCCTGCCGCTGAGCATCGCCATCGCCATCGCCTCGGGCGCGAACCCGGCTGCCGGGCTGACCACCGCGATCGTCGCCGGATTCCTGATCTCGGCACTGGGCGGCAGCCGGGTCCAGATCGGCGGGCCGACCGGGGCCTTTATCGTCGTGGTCTACGGGGTGATCGCCCGGCACGGTTATGACGGGCTGGTGCTGGCCACGCTGATGGCCGGGGCGATCCTGATCGTCGCGGGCCTGCTGCGCGCCGGCAATCTGGTCGCCTATGTGCCAGAACCGGTGGTCAACGGCTTCACCATCGGCATCGCGGTGATCATCGCCAGCAGCCAGATCAAGGATTTCCTGGGGCTGACCGTGGCCGCCCTGCCGGCCGACTTTCTCCCGAAGGTGGCGGCGCTGTGGGCGGCGCGGGCCAGTCTGAACCCAGCGTCGCTGGGGCTGGGCGCCATCTCGCTGCTGCTGATCGTGCTGTTGCGGCGGCTGGCTCCGCGGCTGCCCGGGCTGATCGTGGCCATCGCGCTGGTCTCGGGCGCGGCGGCGCTGGTGCAGCTGCCGATCGAGACCATCGCCAGCCGTTTCGGCGCGCTGCCCGCCACCCTGCCGGCGCCGGCGCTGCCGCACATCACCATGGCCCGGCTGGGCGAGCTGTTGCCCTCGGCGCTGGTCATCGCCTTCCTCGCCGCAATCGAATCGCTGCTCTCGGCCATGGTGGCCGACCGGATGATCGGTGGCAGCCACCGCCCCAATGCCGAAGTGCTGGCCCAAGGCTGGGCCAATATCGGCTCGGCGCTGTTCGGCGGCCTGCCCGCCACCGGCGCCATCGCCCGCACCGCCACCAATATCCGCGCCGGGGCGACCACCCCGGTGGCGGGGATCGTCCACGCCCTGACCATCCTGCTGGTGATGCTGCTGGCCGCGCCGCTGGCCGGCTATCTGGCAATGCCGGCGCTGGCCGCGCTGCTGATGACCACCGCCTGGAACATGAGCGAGCCACACAAGTGGCGCGGCTATTGGGTCGCCCCCGCCAGCGACCGGGTGCTGCTGCTGCTGACCATGGCGCTGACCGTGCTGGCCGACCTGACCGTGGCCATCGGCGTGGGGGTGGGCCTGGGGCTGGCGCTGCGGCTGCGCGCGCAGGGGCCGTCAGCCGCCGAATGGCACCAGCCAGACCGCTAGAAGTCCACCCGCACCAACTTATCCCGCGCACTTTCGCCGCGCAGCAGGCTGATCCGGCTGGGGGCAATATCCAGCGCCTTGGCCAGCAGGGCCAGCACGGCGGCATTGGCTGCGCCATCGGTCGGCTTGGCGCGCACTTTCACCGCCACTTGCCCCTCGGCCAGGCTGATCGCCTCGACCCGCGCGCCCGGCGTCACCCGCAGCGCCAGCCGGCCCTGCGCATCCGCCAGCGCGCGAATCGCCGCCGGATCGGGCAGGTTAGCCTTCGGCCGAGCCATCGTAGAGTGCAGCGTGCGCCTTGCCATTCGCCACATAGTGCGCGACGCCCAGCTGCAGCGCGGCAATGGCGCGATCATCCAGATCGCGCATGAAGGTGGCGGGCCGCCCGCTCCACAGCTGGCGGGCGGGGATCCGCTTGTTCGGCGCCAGCAGCGCGCCGGCGGCCAGCATCCCCTCGCGCTCGATCACGCAGCCGTTCATGGTCTGCGCGGAAAAACCGACGAAGCCCTTGTCCTCGATCACTGTGCCATGGATCATCGCCATGTGCCCGATCAGCACATCCTCGCCGATCAGGGTGGGATAGCCTTCGGGCCGGCCGGGCAGCGGCCCGTCGCAATGGATCACGCTGCCGTCCTGGACATTGGTCCGCGCGCCGATCACCACCCGGCTGCTGTCGCCCCGGATCACGCAATTGTACCAGATGCTGGCCTCGGCCCCGATCTCGACATCGCCGATGATCCGGCAGCCCGGCGCGATGAAGGCGCTGGGATGGATGCATGGGGCCTTGCCGTTGAATTCGGCGATGGTGATGTCGTGGCGCAAGGATCAGGCCTCCGGGCGGTGGATGCGGTAGAGGATGTGGCGCTTCAGCGGGCTGCCGTCCGGCACCGCCGGGTGGTCGAAATCCTCGTCGGGAAAATAGCTCATCCCCAGCTTGTCCATCAGCCGCCAGCTGGGTTCGTTGACGCGCACGGTGATGGCGATGATCGAGGGCGCGGCAAGGTTCGCCCAGGCCCAGCCCAGCGTCGCCCGCGCCGCCTCCAGCGCATAGCCCTGGCCCCAGGCGTGGCGTGACAGGCGCCAGCCGATCTCGACCTCGGTAAACTGATAGCGCGGCGGGCACAGGCCGCACTGGCCCAGGAAGGCCCCGTCCGCCTTGCGCTCGATCACCCAGAAGCAGAAGCCATGCTCGGCCTGCATCGCGGTCTGCGCGTGGTAACGTTGCACCGCCTCGTCGCGCTGCGCCATCGGCAGCAGATAGCGCATCACTTCGGGATCGCAGGCGCTTTGCCAGAACGGCTCGATATCCGCCTCGCGCCAGCCGCGCAGCACCAGCCGTTCGGTTTCAAGGCAGAATTCAGCCATGGGCTACCTCCGGGCGGTGCGCGCGGTACAGCACATGGGCGCGCAAGGGGTGGCCGGCGGCCAGATCGGGGTGGTCAAAGTCTTCCGCCGGGCAATGAACCATGCCCAGCCGCACCATCACCGCGCGCGAACGGTGGTTGCCCCGGCTGGTGATCGCGGTGATCGCCGCCACCGGCAGGTTGCCCCAGCCCCAGGCCAGTGCCGCCGCCGCTGCCTCGCTGGCCAAGCCCTGGCCCCACAGATCGGGCCGCAGGCTCCAGCCGATCTCGGTCTGTCCCTCGATCGGCGCCTTGCCCGGCTTGATCCCGCACCAGCCGGCAAAGCCGCCCCCGCTGCGCGGCTCGAGCGCCCAGAAGCAATGGCCGAGTTCGCGCTGGAAGGCCTGCTGGCGCTGGACCACCGCGCGCGAATCCGCCTCGCTCGGCACCGAGCCCAGCATCGCGGCAACGCGGGGGTCATGGCACATGGCCTGGTGCGCGGGGGCATCGTCGTCGCGCCAGTCGCGCAGCACCAGCCGTTCGGTCTCGAGGCGGAATTCGGCCCCCATCTCAGCCGTTCAGCAGCCGCGCGGCGTGGAGCGCGTGGTAGGTCAGCACGCCCGAGGCCCCGGCGCGCTTGAAGCCCAGCAGGGTTTCGAGCACCAGCGAGTCGCGCTCGCCCGCCCCGGCGGCGGCGGCGGCCTCGATCATCGCGTATTCGCCGCTGACCTGGTAGGCGAAGACCGGCACGGCAAAGCGATCCTTCACCGCGCGGACGATGTCGAGATAGGGCAGGCCGGGCTTGACCATCACGCTGTCCGCCCCCTCGGCAAGGTCCATGGCCACCTCGCGCAGCGCCTCCTCGGCATTGGCCGGGTCCATCTGGTAGGTCTTCTTGTCGCCCTTCAGCAGGCCCCGGCTGCCCACCGCATCGCGGAACGGGCCGTAGAAGGCGCTGGCATACTTGGCGGCATAGGCCATGATCTGGATATTGGCGTGGCCCGCCCCTTCCAGCGCCATACGGATCGTGCCGATCCGGCCATCCATCATGTCCGAGGGGGCGATGATGTCGGCCCCCGCCGCCGCCTGGTTCAGGCTCTGCCCGACCAGCACCTCGACCGTGGCGTCGTTCAGCACATAGCCGGCGCCATCGACCAGCCCGTCCTGCCCATGCGCGGTATAGGGATCGAGCGCGACATCGGTCAGCACCCCGATACCCTCGCCGCAGGCCTGCTTGATCGCGCGGATCGCGCGGCACATCAGGTTATCGGGGTTCAGCGCCTCAGCCCCGTCGTCGCTGCGCAGTTCGCGCGGGGTGTTGGGGAACAGCGCGAGGCAGGGGATGCCCAGCGCCATCGCCTCTTTCGCCCGCGCGGCGATCAGGTCGACCGACCAGCGCGACACGCCCGGCAGGCTGGCGATCGGCTCCTCGACGCCGGCGCCTTCGGTGACGAACAGCGGCCAGATCAGATCGGCCGGGGTCAGCAGGTTTTCGCGGTGCATCGCGCGGCTCCAGCCGGAGGCGCGGGTGCGGCGCAGGCGCAGCGCGGGGAACATGGCTTGGGTCATGCCCCGGCTTCTAGGGCGGATGGCGGGCCGGGGAAAGCCCCCGGGAGCTAGCGCAGCGCGACGCCCCGGGCCGAACCCATCGCACTGGCCAGCCGCTGGCCCAACGGCGCCAGCGCCGCACCGGGCCGCACGGCCAGCAATTGCGCCAGCCGGGCCTTGAAGCGGGCCATCTGACCCGGCTCCACCCCGGCGCGGACGACGAAATGGACCGAGCCCGGATCGACCGGGCGGCCATCGCGGAACACCTCGTAATGAAGGTGCGGCCCGGTCGAGAGGCCGGTCGAGCCGACATAGCCGATCACCTGCCCGGCGCGCACCCGGCTGCCCGGGGCAACCGCGATCCGGCTCATGTGGCCATAGCCGCTGCCCACCCCGCCGCCATGTTCCAGCCGGACATAGTTGCCGTGCCCGCCGTGGACCCCGGCATAGGAGACCAGCCCATCGGCCACCGCGACAATCGGCGAACCATAGGCCGCGCCGAAATCGGTGCCCGAATGCATCCGCGAATAGCCAAGAATGGGGTGGAAGCGCATCCCGAAGCTGGAGGTCAGGTGGCCGGCCACCGGCATGATCAGCCCGCTGGTCTGGCTGGCCCCCGCCATGCTGGCGGCATCGAAGAACTGGCCCTCGCCGCCCCAGCGCAGCAGCTGGGCGCGCGGGCGGCCATCGTGTTCCAGCCCGGCGTAGAGCAGCTGGCCTTCCTCGATCTCGCCGCTGGCGGCGCGCTTGTACGAGAGGATCAGGTCGAACTGGTCGCCCGGCGCCACGCCATCAAGGCTGAAATGGGCATCGAGCGCCTGAAGGAACTGCTGCACCGCGCGCGGCGGCGCCCCGGCGGCGCGCGCCGAACGATAGAGACTGTCGCCCGCCACCCCGCGAATCCGCAGTGGCGTGGCATCGACCGGGATCGCCTTGCGGGTCAGCGCCAGCCCCCCGCCGCTGCGTACCAGGCCCAGCGCAAGGTCGAAACGGGCCCGGAAGTCGACACTTTCGAGCGGCCGGGCCGCAGCCCCGGCGGGGCGCGGGCCCAGCACCACGGCAAAGCGGGTGCCGGGCGCGATCTGGCCCGGCGGCACGGCCCCGGCGACCAGCGCGGCGGCCCGCGCGGCATCGGCCGGCGCGGCGCCCGCGCGGGTCAGCATGGTGGCCAGGCTCTCGCCTTCGCCCAGCGTGGTGGCCAGATCGATCCGCGGGCGTTCGGGCACCGCGGTCAGCGGGGTCACCAGCGATCCTGCCGCCAGCCGCCGCCCGGCGGGCGAGCCCTGGGCCAGCGGCAGCAATTCGCGAAAGCGCAATTCCTCGCGCGCCATGCCGTCAAGCCGGGCCGGGGTGCGCGGCGGCGGCGCCAGCCGGGGCCAGCAGGCCAGCGCCATGGCGATCAGCGCCAGCAGCAGGGCAAAGCCGCGATACCAGCGCGGCGTGCCGATCTCTTCGGCCAGGTCGATCGCGATATCGAACCGTTCGGGCCAGTCGCGCAGCGGACGCGGCGCCGGCACGGCGCGGGCCGGTTGCGGGGCCAAGCCCGTGCTCGCTTGATCGGCGAAACTCTGCGAGACCACCCGCTGCACGCTCCTTCGGGCCCGGCGGCCATGGGCACCGGGACGGTTCGCGCCATCCCTGCGCCCGGCGTGGTTAAGGTTTGCCTAAAGGCCCGGCCGGGATGGCGGAAATCCGGGCCATGGCGGCTTGTTTCGCCGGGCCGGCGCTGCCACATTGGCGCGACCATGCCCGCCCCCCCGACCGAGAGCCGCGTCAAGGCGGTGCTGGGACCGACCAACACCGGCAAGACCCACCTCGCGATCGAGCGGCTTTGCGCCCATTCGAGCGGGATGATCGGCTTTCCGCTGCGCCTCTTGGCGCGCGAGGTTTACGACCGGGTGCGCGCAATCAAGGGCGACAGCCGGGTGGCACTGATCACCGGCGAGGAACGGATCGAGCCGAAGGACGCCCGCTGGCTGCTGTGCACCGCCGAAGCCATGCCTGTCCAGAGCGGCCGGCCTGGCCGGCCAGCCGAAGGGCCGATCGACCGCGACCTGGCCTTCGTCGCGCTCGACGAGGCGCAGCTGGGCGCAGACCGTGAACGCGGCCACGTCTTTACCGACCGCCTGCTCCATGCCCGCGGCCGCGAGGAAACGATGATCCTTGGTTCGGCCACCATCGAGCCGCTGGTGAAAAAGCTGGTGCCGGGGGTGGAGGTGATCGGCCGCCCGCGCTTTTCCACCCTGCGCCATGCCCCGGCGGTCAAACTCTCACGCCTGCCGCCACGCAGCGCCGTGGTCGCCTTCTCGGCCGAGCAGGTCTACGCCGTGGCCGAGATGCTGCGGCGCTTTCGCGGCGGGGCGGCGGTGGTGATGGGGGCGATGAGCCCGCAGACCCGCAACGCCCAGGTGGCGCTCTATCAGGCGGGCGAGGTCGACTATCTGGTCGCCACCGACGCGATCGGCATGGGGCTGAACCTCGATGTCCACCATGTCGCCTTTGCGGGCCTCGCCAAGTTCGACGGCCAGCGCCAGCGCCGGCTGACCGCCGCCGAAATGGCCCAGATCGCCGGGCGCGCCGGGCGCCACCAGCGCGATGGCAGCTTTGGCGTGCTGGGCGGGCTGCGCGGCACGGCGGATCCCGAATTCAGCGACGAGGAAGTCTATGCCATCGAGGAGCACCGCTTCGCCCCGCTGACCCGGCTGTTCTGGCGCGAGGCCGAACCACGGTTCGACAGCCTCGCGACACTGATCGCTGACCTTGAGGCGCCGCCCGACAGCCCCGAACTGGCCCCCGCGCCCGAGGCCATCGACCTGGCGGTGCTGAAACGGCTTGCCGACGAACCGGAGATCGCCGCCAGCCTGACCGGCCCGGCGCTGGTCCGCCGCTTCTGGCAGGCCTGTTCGCTGCCCGATTTCCGCCAGCAGGGGGTCGAGCATCACGCCCGCTTCGTCGCCCGGTTGTGGCAGGAGCTGGCGCGGGGCCTGCTGGGCAGCGACCATGCCCCGCAGGCGATTGCCCGGCTCGACAATGTGCAGGGTGACATCGACACCCTGCAGGGTCGAATCGCGGCGATCCGCAGCTGGGCCTACATCGCCCAACGGCCCGACTGGGTGCCGGCGCGCGAGGAAATGGCGGCGCGGGCACGGGCGGTGGAGGCGCGGCTGTCCGATGCGTTGCACGCCCGGCTGACCGAACGCTTCGTCCACCGCCGCACCGCGGTGCTGATGCGCCAGCTGGGCAAGGATGCCGGGCTGCTGCCGGTGGCGCTGGATGGCGATGCCGTGCAGGTCGATGGCGAGGTGATCGGCCAGCTCGGCGGCTTGCGCTTCGTGCCCGACCCCGCCGCCCGCGCCGCCGAGGGCAAGCTGCTGCTGGCCGCTGCCGAGCGCCACGTTCCCGCGCTGCTGGCCGCCCGCGCCATGGCCATGGCCGCCGCGCCGGAGCATTTGGCCCTGAACGCCGGGGTGCTGGCCTGGCAGGGCGTGGCGCTGGCCCGGCTGGGGCGCGGCAAGGCGCTGCTGGCCCCCCGGCTGGAATGGGACGCCGCCGTGGCGCGGATCCCCGCCCCGGCCCGCACCGCGCTGGAAGAGGCCGCGGCCGGCTGGCTGCAGCGCCGGCTGAAGGCGCTGGCCCCGCTGGCGCGGCTGGCCGGGGCCGCCGCCGATCTGGCCACCGGGCCCGACCTGCGCGCGCTGCTGCTGCGGCTGGTGGACGGTGGCGGGATCGCCGAGCGCCATGGCAGCGGGTTGGAACGGCTGGATCCGGCGCGGCGGCAGGGTCTGCGCCGGCTGGGGGTGCGGGTGGGGGCGCTCGACCTGTTCGTGCCCGCCATGCTGCGCGCCGGGCCGCTGGGCCTGTGGCGGCAGCTGGCCATGGCGCAGGGCAACCGGGCCGCCCCCGTGGCCCCGCAGATGCAGCCGGTGCTGGACCATGGCCCCGGGCCGGTGCCCGCCGGTTATCGCCCGCTGGGCCGCGCCCTGTGCCGGGTCGACCGGGCCGAAGACCTGCTGCGCGCCGCCCATGGCGCCCGGGTGGCGGCGCGCGGGCGGGCCTTTGCGATCGACCCCGCGCCGGCGCTGGCGCTGGGCCTGTCCACCGCTGCGCTGACCCGGCTGCTGCGGCAGGCCGGTTTTTCCCCGCTGCCGCCGCGCCCGCTGGCCGAAGGCGCCTATGGCCCGCCCGCGCCCCTGCTGTGGCGCTGGCGCCCGCCCCAGCCGGTGCCCGCCGAATCGCGCCCCCGCCCGCCCGCCACCGGGGCCTTCGCCGCGCTGGCCGAGCTGGTCGGCTGATGCGAATCGATAAGGCGCTGTGGTTCCTGCGGCTGGCCAGGACCCGGGCCGTGGCGCAGGGCTGGGTGAGCGAGGGCCACATCCGCTGCAACGGCCGGCGGATCGAGAAGCCTGCCAGCACGGTGCAGCCCGGCGATGTGCTGACCCTGCCGCTGGCCCGGCGGGTGCTGGTGATCGAGCTGCTGGCCCTGCCCGTCCGGCGCGGCCCGGCATCCGAAGCGCAGGCTTGTTATCGGGTGCTTGACGAGCGCGGCGCAAATCCCATAGCAGCGGTTTGAGAGGCTCAAGCCGAAGGAACCGATCCCATGACCTATGTCGTCACCGACGCCTGCATCCGCTGCAAATATATGGATTGTGTGGAGGTTTGCCCGGTCGATTGCTTCTACGAGGGCGANNAACATGCTGGTGATCAACCCCAGCGAATGCATCGATTGCGGCGTTTGCGAGCCCGAATGCCCGGCCGAGGCGATCCTGCCCGATACCGAGAGCGGGCTGGAGCAGTGGCTGGAGCTGAACGCCAAGTATTCGGCCGAATGGCCCAATGTGACGGTCAAGCGCGACCCGCCGGCCGATGCCGACAGCTTCAAGGGCCAGGACGGCAAGTTCGACAAGTTCTTCTCGGAACAGCCGGGCGAAGGCGACTAGGCGCCGCCCCACCCGCTTCCCATTGCGGGATTCGGCAGCGCGATTCTGCGGGGTGGCAATTTTGTTACAACGGTGGTATAATCCACCCAAGCGGCCGGCTGCCACAGGCGCCCGGCCCGCTGGGGTATCCCCCCTTCACGAGCAACGAACCAGGAAAGGCAGGATCGTAGCGCGCGGTTTCGGTCTTAACCCCGGCCATTAACTGGCCCCGGCCCCCGAATCCGCACTCTGCCACCGATGCCGCGCATCGGCCGCCTGCCGCAGGAAAGGACGTTAGATGACCGCCAAGGCGAATGCCTTCGATGTTGGAGATTACGTCGTTTATCCCAAGCACGGTGTCGGCCGGGTGATCGAGCTGCAAAGCCAGGAGATCGCCGGGATGCAGCTGGAGCTCTATGTCCTGCGCTTCGAGAAGGAGCGGATGACGCTGCGCGTGCCGGTCAGCAAGGTCGAATCGATCGGTATGCGCAAGCTGTCGTCGGACAAGACCCTGCGCGAGGCGCTCGATACCCTGAAGGGCAAGCCCAAGGTCAAGCGCACCATGTGGTCGCGCCGCGCCCAGGAATACGAAGCCAAGATCAATTCGGGCGACCTGGTCAGCATCGCCGAGGTGACGCGCGACCTGTTCCGCGCCGACGATCAGCCCGAACAGTCCTATTCCGAACGCCAGATCTTCGAGGCCGCTTCCAGCCGCCTCGCCCGCGAACTGGCGGCGATGGAAAAGACCGACGAGCCGGCGGCGCTGAAGAAGATCCTCGCGATCCTCAACGAGCATGCGCCCAAGTATTACGAGGCGGTTCCGGCCTGAGCCGGGCCACATGCCAGGCCACAAAGGGGCCGCTCCGCAAGGGGCGGCCCTTTCGCTTTGGGGGCGGGGCAACAGCCTCTTGCCAGCCACGCAGCCTTGGTGTATTGCTTCAATAATACACAGGAGGCCTGCCATGAAGAACCGCAGTTTTGCCGATCACCTGATTGCCGTTGCCGCGCTGGCCCTGCCGGCGCTGCTGACCGGCTGCGATGGCGCCACGGTCGAGATCAATGGCGAGCATGGCAAGAAGCTGGCCGAGCTCGACCTGTCGGGCGCCGCGCCGCACCAGGTGCTGGTGCTGGGGCCGGATCGGGTGAACATCCACCAGGGCGACAAGCTGGCGATCAAGGTATCGGGCGACGGCGCCGACCAGGTGCGCTTCACCCTGAAGGACGGCACCCTGGGCGTGCTGCGCGAGGGCAAGCTGTGGAATGGCCCGTCGAAGGCGGTGGTCGACGTCACCATGCCCGCCCCCGACGAACTGGTGATGACCGGATCGGGCGCGATCGTTGCCGAGGCGCTGGCCCCCAAGGCCAAGATCAGCATCGTCGGATCGGGCGACGTTGCCACCGCGAAGATCGCCGCCGAAGCGCTGAAGGTCACCATCGCCGGTTCGGGCAATTACCGCGCCGACGGCAGCGCCAAGCGCCTCAAGCTCAGCATCCTCGGCTCGGGCAGCGCCGACATGGCCGCGCTGAAGACCGACGAGGCGAAGGTTTCGATCGCCGGATCGGGCAGCGGCAGCTTTGCCTCGGACGGGGCGGTCAAGGCCAGCATCATGGGCTCGGGCACAGTCAGGGTGGCCGGGCGGGCAACCTGCACGGTTTCCTCGATGGGCTCGGGCAAGCTGGTCTGCGAGCCGGGTAACGGCCCGGTCAAGCGCACCAGCGACGATGCCGACGACGCGAAGGATGCCGGCGACGCCAAGGACGACGCCGACTTCTGAGCTCAGGCCGCGGCGCGGCGCAGGCGGTCGTTGATCGCCGCGCCGATGCCGCCGGCCGGCACCGGGGCCACCGCGATGCGCGGTTGTGCGGCGGCGGCGGCAAGGTGCAGGCAGGCGTAAAGCCTGGCGGCAGCCTCGGCGAGATCGCCAGCGGGTGACAGATTGACGTCACCCGCAACGGCCCCGAATCCGATGAAGAATTCATCCTTTTCAGATACTTGAGCCTCAAGTCGCAGCGGCTTGCCCGGGGCATAGTGGCTGGCCAGCTGGCCCGGCGCCTCGACCCCGCCGCCACCCGCGCCGCCCGGCCGGCCCAATACCTGCGCCACCGCTTCGGCGGTGATCGGCCCGGGGCGCAGCAGATCCCAGCCGCCATCGCCGCGCAGCGCCACGATGGTCGATTCGATCCCCGCGGCACAGGCCCCGCCATCGAGCACCAGATCGACCGCCGGACCCAGCGAGGCGGCGACATGGCTGGCCGTGGTCGGGCTGACCATGCCACTGCGGTTGGCCGATGGCGCGGCGAGCGGCCGGCCACTGGCCTCCAGCACCGCGCGCATCACGGCATGCGCCGGGCAACGCAGCGCCACGGTGGGCAGGCCCGCCGTCACCGCCCCGGCGAGGCCCGCATCAGCCCGCAGTGGCAGCACCATGGTCAGCGCCCCCGGCCAGAAGGCCCCGGCCAGCGCCTGCGCCCGGCCATCCACCACGGCCAGCGCCCCGGCGGCGGCCAGATCGGGCACGTGGACGATCAGCGGGTTGAACGAGGGGCGCCCCTTGGCGCGGTAGATCGCCGCCACCGCCGCCGCGCTGGTGGCATCGGCGGCCAGGCCATAGACCGTCTCGGTCGGCAGCGCGACCAGCCCGCCATCGCGCAGCAGCCGGCCCGCCCGGGCGATCCCGGCAGCATCGGCAGGCACCAGCAGGGGCGGCTTGACCTCCATCGGGCGGGCCTATAGCCGCTTTACCGCAAAGGGGAAGCCGCATGGACTATCACGCACCCACCGCCGACATGGTGCTGGCCCTTCGGGTTTCAGCGGGAATCGACGAACTTGCCAGCCACAGCCGCTTCGCCGGGGCCAGCCCCGACATGGTCGAGGCGATTGTCGAGGGGATCGGCGCGCTTGCCGCCGGCGAATGGGCCCCGCTGAATCGCCCGGGCGATACCGAGGGCGCGCGGCTGGTCGATGGCGCGGTGGTGCTGCCCAAGGGCTATGCCGAAGCCTATGCCGCCTATGTCGAGGCGGGGTGGAACACCATTGCCGCGCCGGCCGATTTCGGCGGGCAGGGCCTGCCGATGTCTTTGGCGGCCTGCGTGCTGGAAAACCTCGGCACCGCCAACATGGCCTTCAACCTGCTGCCGATGCTGACCGTCGGCGCGATCGAGGCGCTGGCCCACCATGGCACCCCGGCGCAGCAGGCGGCCTATCTGCCGCGGCTGATCAGCGGCGAATGGTCGGGCACGATGAACCTGACCGAACCGCAGGCGGGCAGCGACGTGGGCGCGCTGCGCACCACGGCGGTGCGGATCGAGAGCGGCCCGGATGCCGGCAAGTACCTGATCAAGGGCGGCAAGATCTTCATCACCTGGGGCGAGCACGACCTGTCGAACAACATCATCCACCTCGTGCTGGCGCGCACCCCCGGCGCGCCGGCGGGATCGCGCGGGATTTCGCTGTTCGTGGTGCCCAAGTACCGCCTTGACGCCAATGGCGAGCCGGGTGAGCGCAACGACCTGCGGGTGGTGAGCCTGGAGCACAAGCTGGGGATCCACGCCTCGCCCACCTGCGTGATGAGCTTTGGCGAGAACGACGCCTGCGTCGGCGAACTGGTCGGCCACGAGCACGAGGGGCTCAAGGCGATGTTCACGATGATGAATTCGGCCCGGATCAACGTTGGCGCGCAAGGCGTGCAGATCGCCGAGCGGGCCCGCCAGCAGGCCGGCGCCTTTGCCCGCGAGCGGGTGCAGTCGGCCCGCGCCGGCAGCGCCGACAAGGCCCCGGTGGCGATCATCGAGCACCCCGACGTGCGGCGGATGCTGCTGCGGATGCGCGCGCTGACCGAGGGCGCCCGGGCGCTGCTCTACTACACCACCGGCCAGGCCGACCGGGGCACGCTGGGGATCGCAGGGGCGCAGGCCCGCGCCGATTGCCTGGTGCCGATGCTGAAGGCCTGGGGCACCGATGTCGGCTGCGAGGTGGCCAGCCTGGGCATCCAGATCCACGGCGGGATGGGCTTCATCGAGGAAACCGGCGCCGCCCAGCATTATCGCGACGCGCGGATCGCCCCGATCTACGAGGGCACCAACGGCATTCAGGCCGCCGATCTGGTCACCCGCAAGCTGGGAATGGACAATGGCGGAGTGCTGGCCGCGCTGATGGCCGAAGTGGCGCACGACTGTGCCGCCAGCGCCGGGCCGATCGCTGCCCTGGCCCGCGATTGCGCCGCCATCGGCCAATGGATGCTGAACGAGGCCTCGCTGGATGACCGGCTGGCCGGCTCGGTGCCCTTCACCACCATGTGCGCGGTCGCGGTGGCCGGCTGGCAGCTGCACCGTCAGGCCCGGCATGCCGCCAGCGAGGGGCTGGGGCTGGCAACCGCCAAGGCGGTGGTGGCCGACTGGTTCCTGACCAATGTGGTGACCGAGGCGCAGGGGCTGAAGGCCAGCGCGATGGCCGGCGCGCGCGAGCTTTACGCGCTCGACGCCGAAACCCTCGCCAGCTGACGGTCGCCGGCTGATGGCCGATCAGGGCGACCCCTTGGCTCGGATTGCCGCGGCGCTCGAACGGATCGCCCCCGCCGCCCATGGCGCGGCCGACTGGCTGGCGGCCCCCGCCTATGTCTGGGACGGTGCCGGGGCCCGCGCGGTGGCGCGGATCGAGGCCCCGCAACTGACGCTGCTGCGCGGGATCGACGCCCAGAAGGAGCTGGTGGTGGGCAATGTCGCCAGGCTGGCGGCAGGCCACGCCGCGCACGACATGTTGCTGTGGGGCGCGCGGGGCATGGGCAAGAGCGCGCTGCTGCGCGCCAGCGTGGTTGCCGCACAAGCCGGCGCGGCGCAGCGCATCGCGCTGGTGCAGGTGGCGCCCGAGGCCCTGTCCACGCTGGCCGGGCTGTTCGCCACGCTGGGCGCCTGCCAGCGCCGCTTTCTGGTCTTTATCGACGACCTCGGCTTTGAAGATGGCGACGCCAGCGGGCCGCGCGCGCTGCGTTCCTGGCTGGAGGGCGGGGTCGAGGCGCGGCCGGCCAATGTGCGCCTTGCCGTCACCGCGAACCGCCGCGCCATCGTCGCCCGCCATCTTGCCGAACAGGACGATCCGATCAATCCGCGCGACGCGGTGGACGACCGGCTGGCGCTGGCCGACCGCTTCGGCCTCTCGATCGGCTTCCACAACTGCAGCCAGGACGATTATCTGGCGATCATCGCCGGCTATGCCGAGGCCCACGGACTGGCCTTCGACGAGGGTGATGCGCTGGAATGGGCCAAGCGGCGCGGCGCCCGTTCGGGCCGCGTCGCCTGGCACTATGTTACCGAGCTGGCCGGGCGGGCCGGGCGCTCGCTCTAAAGCTTACTGCTTGACCAGCGCGTCGGGATCGAACTTCGCCCCGAACTTCATCTGCGCTTCGGCATTGAGGTTGCGGATCGGCGGCAGGTGGCCGGTGCTGATCGGGTGAACCGGCGCCGCCGGGGCCGCGCCCGGCGCGATCACCCGCCAGATGATCCCCGCGGTATCGTCGCTGACCAGCAGGGCGCCATCCTTGGCCCAGCCCACCCAGGTCGGCCGGCCATGGGTGGTGCCCTTGCCGGTGAGGAACCCGGTCAGCAGCGGCACCGGCTGCCCGGTGGGGTTGCCATGCTCGTCAAACCGCACGAAGACCACGTCATAGCCAGCCGGCGGCTTGCGGTTCCACGAACCGTGGCGCGCCACCACCACCCCGTTGGCAAAGGCCGGGCCCAGCCGCTGTCCGCCCGTCACGAAGGCCAGCCCCAGCGCGGCGACGTGGGGGCCCATGGCATATTCGGGCTTGCGGGTATAATCGGTGAGGAATTCGGGCATCGGCAGGTCGACCCGCTCGTCGACCACGTTTTTCCAATAGACCCACGGCCAGCCATAATGCGCGCCCACCGGGACATTGGTGAGGTAATCGGGCACCAGGTTGGGGCCCAGCTGGTCACGCTCGTTCACCGTCGCCCACAGCTCGCCGGTGGCCGGGTTCCAGCCCATGCCGTTGGCGTTGCGCATCCCGGCGGCGAACTGGCGGGCATGGCCGCTGGCCAGGTCGATCTCGTAGATCGCGGCGCGGCCCTTTTCCGCTTCCAGCCCCTTTTCGGCGATGTTCGACGACGAGCCGATCGCGACGTAGAGCTTCTTGCCATCCTGGCTGAGCAACAGGTTGCGCATCCAGTGGTTGCCGCCGCCCGGCAGGTCCATGATCTTTTGCGGTTCGCCCGCCAGTTCGGTGGCACCCGGGGCAAAATCCCAGACCAGCACCGCATTGTGGTTGGCGACGTACAGCTTGCCGTTGCCCCAGGCCATGCCCGAGGGCGATTCGAGCGAGGCGTGGCGCAGCACCATCCGCCGGGCCTTGCCGCTGCCGTCATCGCGCAGCAGCACGATATTATCGGGGCTGGTACCCCCGGCGCCGACATATTTCATCAGCAGCCCGGCGACGAACCCGGTCACCCCGCCCATGCTGCGCTCGGCCGGCCCATTGGTCTCGGCCACCAGCACATCGCCATTCGGCAGGGTGAGCATGGTGCGCGGATGGTTCAGCCCCTCGGCAAAACGGCTCACCGTCAGCCCGGCGGGCACCACCGGCGCCTCGCCCGCCGCCCAGCCGACGCTTTTCAGCACCCCCACGCTGGGCAGCTTTTCCGGGGCAGGATCGACGATCTTGGGCTTCGCGCCCTCGAACAGCGAGGCTGGCTGGTCGGTGGGGTTGCCGTGGGCGATCCAGCCGACCAGCGCCGCGCCGGCGGCCACAGTGATGCCGCTGGTGATCCAGAACTTGCGAGAAAAACGTGCCATGGGGGCATGGATAGGGCCTCTGCCGCCCCCCGACAAGCCTAGCCGCAGCCGCCCGGCGCGCCTATGTTGGCGCGATGTACGATTTCACCCCCGATCCCGCCCGGCCCAAGGCCGAAACCTATGCCGATCTGGTCGCGGCTGCCCGCGCCCTGATCGCCGGCGAGCCCGATGCCGTGGCCAACATGGCCAATGTTGCCGCGCTGATCTGGCAATTCCTGCCCGATCTCAACTGGGCGGGGTTCTATCGCACGGTCGATGGCGGGCTGGTGCTGGGGCCGTTCATCGGCAAGCCCGCCTGCATCCGCATCCCGCTGGGCCAGGGGGTGTGCGGCACGGCGGCGGCCGCCGGGGCCACCCAGCTGGTGCCCGATGTCCACGCCTTTCCCGGCCACATCGCCTGCGATGCCGCCAGCCGCTCGGAACTGGTGGTGCCGGTGATCCGCGACGGCGCGGTAATCGCTGTGATCGACTGCGATTCGCCCCTGTCCGCCCGCTTCGATGCCGAAGATGCCCGGGGGCTGGAGGCACTGGCCGCGGCAATCGCCGCCACCGTGTGAGCCTATGGCGCACTGGCGCCGTGACGCCAGATGCGGTATCATGGCCCTATTGCCCTGAAATGGAAGGGAAATAGCCGATGATTCGCTATGCCGTCGCCCTGCTTGCCGGCACGCTCGCCGCCCAGGCCCATGCCGAGAGCCCGCCGCAGGGCGCCACCACGGCGGTAACCGCGCCCAGCCTGCCGGCGAACGACGATCGCGCCGCGCGCGACAGCTGGATTGCCGAATGCGGCCGGCGGATCGATGCGGCGGGGCAGACCCAGTCGGGCCCGGAGCCCTTCCGGCAGACCTGCGCCGCCTGGCTGGACTATTTCCAGCGCACCCCGCCTGCGGCCCGCGCGGCGGATGGCGGGCTGGCGATTCCGGTCAGCATGGTCCGCGTCACCACCATGGTGCCGTGCACCCCCAGGGTGATCGAACGCAAGATCTACGTCACCCGCCCCCGGCACCACCATGGCAAGCGGGTGTGGATCGCCGACTAGGGTGGCCAGGGTTCCGACGAAGTTGCGCGGCGCAACTTCGCGCGATTCGGGCTAGATCCCGCCGCCAGTCAGCCGCTGGCACACCAGATCGAGCTGATCGAGGGTGCGATAGCGGATCGTGACCGATCCCGAATGCGGATCGGCGTCCATGGTGATCTTCACCGGCAGGCCGAGATATTCCTCAAGGTGGCTCTGGATCGCGGCAACATCGGCCGAATCCGCGTCTTCCCGCGCCGCGCGGACCCGGCGCGGGGCCGCCGGGCGGTTCTGCCGCCGCATCAGCGCCTCGACCTCGCGCACCGAAAGCTGCCGGGCCACCGCCGCCTCGGCCAGTTCCACGGCATTGTCGGCGCCGACCAGCGCGCGGGCATGGCCCATCGACAGGCTACCCGCCTCAACCATGGCGATGACCGCTTCGGGCAGGGCCAGCAGGCGCTGGAGATTGGCGACATGGCTGCGCGACTTGTCGACCATGCGGGCAATATCGGCCTGGCTCATCCCTTCCTGCTCGGCCAGCCGATGATAGGCGCGCGCCTCCTCGATCGGGTTCAGGTCTTCGCGCTGCAAATTCTCGATCAGCGCCAGCGCCATCACTTCGCGCTCGGTCAGCTCGCGGACCAGCGCGGGGATCTCGTGCAAACGGGCCCGCTGCGCCGCGCGCCAGCGGCGTTCACCGGCGACCAGCTGATAGCTGCCCGGGGCCAGGCGGCGGACGATCACCGGCTGGATCACCCCGCGCGCGGCAATGCTGGCGGCCAGCTCGTCGAGCGCGGCATCGTCGAAATGGCGGCGCGGCTGGTGGGGATCCGGCGCGATCTGCGCCACCGACAGCTGCATCAGCCCCTCGCCCGT
>JAFECL010000068.1 GCA_018242165.1 Pseudomonadota bacterium | reverse complement strand
ACCAGAACAGGTGCTGGAACAGCACCGGGTCACCACCGCCGGCGGGATCGAAGAAGGTGGTGCCGAAGTTGCGGTCGGTGATCAGCATGGTGATGGCGGCGGCCAGCACCGGCAGCGCCAGCAGCAGCAGGAAGGCGGTGACCAGCACCGACCAGACGAACAGCGGCATGCGGTGCAGGGTCATCCCCGGGGCGCGCATGTTGAAGATGGTGGTGATGAAGTTGATCGCGCCCATGATCGAGGCCGCGCCGGCGAGGTGGAGCGAGAAGATCGCGAAGTCCACCGCCGGGCCCTGCGAGCCCGTGGTCGAAAGCGGGGCATAGGCGGTCCAGCCGATGCCGGCGCCCATCCCGGTGCCGCCCGGCACGAAGGCCGACAGCATCAGCGAAACGAAGCCCGCGACGGTCAGCCAGAACGAGATGTTGTTCATTCGCGGGAAGGCCATGTCGGGCGCGCCGATCATGATCGGCACGAACCAGTTGCCGAAGCCGCCGATGATCGCCGGCATGACCATGAAGAACACCATGATCAGGCCGTGCGCGGTGATCAGCACGTTCCACAGGTGGAGCTGCTGGTCGAAGCTGGCATTGTGGACCCCGAGGACGGCGGCGACCTTGTCGAGCACCTGAATCCCCGGCTGCGCCAGTTCCCAGCGCATCAGGCCCGAGACCGCGCCGCCGATCACGCCGGCCATGATCGCGAAGATCAGGTACAGCGTGCCGATNNTGGTTGGTGGACATGAACCAGCGGGCGAAGAAGCCCGGCTTGTGGTCGGCATCGTGGTGGTCATGGGCGTGCCCATGGGCCTCGAAATGTTCAGCGGTGGTAGCCATCTCTCGCTTACCTTCGTGTCAGAATGGGGTCAGGCCGGCTTGGCGGCGGGGGCGGCCTCTGCGGCCTTGGCCGGTTCGGCAGGCTTGGCGGCGTCAGCCGCGGCGGGGGCAGCCTTGGGGGCTTCCGGGGCGCCGTCGATCTTGCCGCCCGAATGGGTCATGACCCAGGCGTTGAAGTGCGGGCGATCCAGCGCTTCGACCACGATCGGCATATAGCCGTGGCGGGCGCCGCACAGTTCCGAGCACTGGCCATAATAGACGCCCGGTTCCTTGATCACCAGCTGCCGCTCGTTGATCTTGCCGGGGACGGCGTCGAGCTTGAACCACAGCGAGGGCACCGCGAACGAGTGAATCACGTCGGCGCCGAAGGTCTGCAGGCGGATCGGTTCGCCGGCGGGAACGACCATGCGATAGTCGGCCGCCAGCTGGCGCGGTTCGCCACGGGCATCGGCATCGGCATCCTTGAGGATGTTGCTGGTGACCTCGAAACCGCCGTTGTCGGGGTAGCTGTAGGTCCAGTACCACTGGTTGCCGGTGGCCTTGATGGTGATCGCGTTCTTCGGCGCGGGCTTGTACTGCTTGGCGATCAGGTCGAGCGAATAGATCGCCACGAAGGCCAGGATCAGCACCGGAATACCGGTCCACACGATCTCGAGCAGGGTGTTGTGGCTGGTCTTCGAGGGGACCGGGTTGGCGCGCTTGTTGAAGCGGACCATCACGATCAGCAGCAGCACCCCGACAAAGCCGGCCGTGCCGAAAACAATCGGCAGGAGGATCGAATTGTGGATCCATAGCGCCTGCTTGCCATTGTCCGAATACTGGTCCTGGAAGCCGACCCCGGCGTCGACTGGCATGCCCTTGCCGGCCTGCGGTTTCATCGGGGTGTAGCCGCCAGGGGCGACGGCGAAGCGGTCACCAGCGGCGGCGGGTGCTGCTGCGGCGGGCGCGGCAGCGGCCGAATCCTTCGCGGCGGCGTCGGCAGCGGCGAGCGCCTGCTGCGGCGCGCCCAGCACGGCGGCCCCGGCCAGGGCAGCCAGCCCGAGGCCGATCAGGCCCTGGCGGCAATTGCGGATAAAATCCCCGAATTTCATCGTCTTGGTGCTTCCGCTTGGCAAGGTCGGCGGAATGGCCTTGCCCCCTTCCGCGCGACGGTGAAACAACGTTTGAGCCCCGGGGCTTAAACCCCTTGGCCGGGCCTATACGCGCGCTTGCCCGCCGCCTCAAGCGCCTCTAGGGCATATTTTTGACAGGCTTCAAAGACGGGCCCGCGCGGCCCGGTTCAAATGGAGGATTGCGAAGCGATGACCGAAGAGGAAGTGCTGGCCGAGTTCCGCGCCAGCCAGGCCCTGCTGGAGGGGCATTTCCTGCTTTCTTCGGGGCGGCACAGCGCGCACTACCTGCAGTGCGCCCGGGTGCTGATGGACCCGATGCGGGCCAGCAGGCTGGCCACGGCGCTGGCCGCCCGGCTGCCGCGCGAGCTGCGCAAGGAGATTACCCGGGTGGTTTCGCCGGCGATGGGCGGGGTGATCATCGGCCACGAGATGGGCCGCGCGCTGGGGGTCGAGGCGCTGTTCGTCGAGCGCCCCTCGGGCACCTTCGAACTGCGCCGCGGCTTCGCGCTCAAGCCGGGCGACAAGGTGCTGATGGTCGAAGATGTCGTCACCACCGGCCTTTCCAGCCGCGAGGCGATCGCTGCGATCGAGGCGGCGGGCGGCCAGGTGGTCGCCGCCGCCGCGCTGGTCGATCGCAGCGGCGGCACGGTTGACCTTGGGGTGCCGTTCACCCCGCTGATCGCGCTGAACTTCCCGACCTGGGCGCCTGACGAGGTGCCGGCGCACCTGGCGGCCACCCCGGCGGTCAAGCCCGGCAGCCGGGCCGAAGCCTGATGGTGGCCGGTGCCGCGCCCGGGCGCCTGCGGCTGGGCGTCAACATCGATCACGTCGCGACGATCCGCAACGCGCGGGGTGGCGATCATCCCGATCCGGTGCGCGCCGCCGAGATTGTCGCGGCGGTAGGGGGTGACGGCATCACCGCGCACCTTCGCGAGGATCGGCGCCATATCCGCGACGAAGACCTTGCCCGGATCCAGGCGGCGACCAGCCTGCCGCTGAACCTCGAGATGGCGGCGACCGAGGAGATGCTGGCGATTGCCCTGCGCCACAAGCCGCACGCCGCCTGCATCGTGCCCGAACGGCGCGAGGAGCGGACGACCGAGGGCGGGCTGGATGCCGCCGGCCAGCACAACCGCCTCGCGCCGATCGTCGGCCGGCTGAACGATGCGGGCATCCGCGTCAGCCTGTTCATCGCCCCCGAAGTGCGCCAGCTGGAAGCGGCGCTGCGGCTGGGCGCCCCGGTGGTCGAGTTCCACACCGGCGAATATGCCCATGCCGAAGGGGCCGAGCAGGCGATCGAGCTGAAGCGCCTGTCCGACATGGCCGCGCTGGCCGCGCGCAACGGGATCGAGCCGCACGCCGGCCATGGCCTGACCTATGAGAACGTCCAGCCGGTGGCGGCGATCCCGCAACTGGCTGAACTCAACATCGGCCACTACCTGATCGGCGAGGCGGTGTTCACCGGGCTGGAAGCGGCGGTGCGCAGGATGCGCGACCTGATGGATGCGGCGCGGTGAGCCTGGCACGATGATCATCGCCATCGGTTCCGACCTCTGCAATATCGAACGGATCCAGGCCTCGCTCGACCGGTTTGGCGAGCGGTTCGAGGCCCGCGTCTTCACCGACCGCGAGCGCGCCAAGGCTGCCAGGCGGCCCTTCACCAAGGCCGGCACCCTGGCCAAGCGCTTTGCCGCCAAGGAGGCGTTCAGCAAGGCGGTGGGCACCGGGTTCAAGGCCGGGGTGTTCATGAAGGACATCGGCGTGGTCAACGCCCCGTCGGGCGCCCCGACGCTTGAGCTGAGCGGCGGTGCGGCCGAGCGGCTGGTGGCGATCACCCCGCCCGGCCACCGCGCGGTGGTGCACCTGACCCTGACCGACGATCACCCCTGGGCCCAGGCCTTCGTGGTGATCGAGGCGGTGGCCCTGTGAGCGAGGCCGCCGAAACCGCCGCGCCCGAGGCCAGTGGCGAGGCCGTGCCGTTCGACTGGCTGGGCGAGCTGCGGGGCCTGGCGCTGATGCTGCTGGCGGTGATCGCCTTCCACTCGTTCGTGGCCAAGCCATTCTATATCCCCAGCGCCTCGATGGCGCCGAACCTGTGGGTGGGCGACCGGCTGATCGTCTCGAAATATCCCTATGGCTGGAACTGGGCCTCGGCCAGCTTCCACATTCTTCCGCGCGGGGGCTGGCGGCTGTTCGGGCGCACCCCCGAATACGGTGATGTGGTGATCGTGGTGCCGCGCGGCCAGCGTGACGACTATATCAAGCGGGTGGTGGCCTTGCCGAATGACCGCATCGCGCTGAAGAGCGGGCAGATCATCCTCAACGGCAAGCCGGTGCCGCAGGCGGTCGAGCCCCCGGTCGAACTGCCGCTCGACGCGCTGCGCAGCGCCGAGGATCCCGAGCCGTGCACCGGCTGGGGCTTTGACAGCGCGCTGGTGCGCAAGCCTTCGGGCGCCCTGGTCTGCGAACTGCCGGTGCTGCGCGAAACCATGCCCAATGGCGCCACCTATGCCGTGATCGACCACATGAGCCAGCCCTATGACGACATGCCCGAAATCGTCGTCCCCGCCGGCCATGTCTTCCTGATGGGCGACAACCGCGACCATTCCGCCGACAGCCGGCTGCCGCTGGAGCTGAAGGGGCTGGGCGGGCCGGTGCCGCTGTCCGACATTGGCGGGCGGGCCGAATTCACCACCTTTTCGTTCGATGGCACCAGCGGCTGGAATCCGCTGACCTGGTGGCGGGCCTTGCGCGGTGACCGCGCCGCGCGCAATCTGCGTCCGCCGCTGGAAGGACACGCCCGATGAGCGAAGCTGCCGAAACTGCCCCCGCCACCCCGCCTGCCGACACGCCCCGGCCAATCGTCCGCCGTTCCGGGCCGACCGACATTGCCGATCCGGTGATCCGGGAAGAGGCGCGCAAGGCGCTGGTCTGGGCCATGGTGATCGGGCTGGTGGCGCTGGCGGTGGTGCTGGCCCAGCCGCTGCTGGTGGTGTTCGGCGGGCTGGTCTTCGGCTCGCTGATCGATGGGGGCGCGCGCCTCCTTGGCCGGGTGCTGCCGATCGGGCGCGTCTGGCGGGTGGCTCTGGTGTTGCTGGCGGTGGTGGGCTTTGCCGTGTGGCTGGTCGAATTCGCCGGCACGCAGATCGCCGATCAGGCCAGCGCGCTGCCGGCCACCATCGGCAACCAGGCGATGAAGGGCATGCATTGGGCCCAGCGCCACGGCCTGCGGATGGATGCCAAGTTCACCCAGAACCTGGTCGAAGGGGCGCTGGCCCGGGTGACCGAGGTTACGGCGGTGGTGGGCGGCGTGCTGGGCGGGATGACCACGCTGTTCCTGATCCTGGTGCTGGGGATCTATTTCGCGATCGACCCGGCGCCCTATCGCCGGGGCCTGGCCTGGATGTTGCCGCGCGAAAGCCGCGACCATTTCGAGGGCACCATGCTGGTGATGGGCAAGGCGCTGCGGCGCCTGCTGATGGGCCGGCTGATCGGGATGATGGCCGAAGGGCTGATGATCTATATCGCGCTGGCGCTGTATGGCGTGCCGATGGCGGCGCTGCTGGGGATGATCGCCGCGCTGCTGGCCTTCCTGCCGAATATCGGCGCGCCGATCTCGGGCCTGCTGATGATCCTGGTCGGCTTTTCGGGCGGGACCAGCATGGGGCTCTACTGCGTGGGCGTCTTCGTGGTGGTGATGGGGGTGGATGGCAACGTCATCGTGCCGCTGGTGGCCAAGCGCACCGCCGATCTGGCCCCGGCGCTGGTGCTGGCGATGCAGCTGATGATGGGGCTGCTGTTCGGGATCATCGGGCTGGCGCTGGCCGATCCGCTGCTGGCCATGCTCAAGGTGCTGCTGGAACGCCATTCCGACCGCCACGCCGAGGCGGAAGCGGCCACCTGACATGGTCCGCAAATTCCTGTTCGTCGTCGCCGGCGCGGTGGTGCTGGTCATCCTGGCGGCGCTGGCGCTGCGGCTGTTTCCCGAGCGGCTGAGCCAGCTGGCCTTCGAGCCATCAACCGCCTTCCAGCCCGCCGCGCCGCTGGCCGCCGCCGACTATGCCGCGCCGGACAAATGGCTGGTGCGCCCCGGTGTCGATGGCGAGCGAAGCTATCTTGCGGTGGGCAACCCACCCGCCGCACCGCAGGCGCAGGCCCCGGCGGTATTCTTCGTGCCACCCACCTCGTTCCTCGATCGGCGCCATTGGAACGCCCCGCCGGCGGTCGATGCGGCGACCCTGAAGCGCGACCGGATCGCCTTGCACCTGGTTGCCAGCGCCTTTGCCGACGGGGCGGAGCTGTGGGTGCCGCGCTATCGTCAGGCGACCTTCGGGGCCTTCTTCTCGGACAAGCCCGAGGCGGGCCGCGCGCTCGATCTGGCCTATGGCGATGTGCTGGCGGCCTTCGACCAGTTCATCGCCGCGATCCCGCCCGACCGGCCGGTGGTGCTGGCCGGGCACAGCCAGGGGGCGCTGCATCTCAAGCGCCTGCTGAAAGATCGCGTGGCTGGCCAGCCGGTGAAGGCGCGGATCGCTGCGGTCTATGCGATCGGCTGGGGGGTCTCGCCCGCACATGATCTGCCGGCGATGGGCCTGCCGGCCTGCACCGGCGCCGATCAGCCGGGCTGCGTGATGAGCTGGCTGTCGTTCGCCGAACCGGCCGATACCACCATGGCCCGCCACGCCTTTGCCCGCCGGCCCGCGCTGGATGGCAGCGGTGCCGGGCAACTGCCGGTGCTCTGCACCAATCCGCTGACCGGCGGCGCGGCGGCCGAGGCACCGGCGGGGGCCGATCTCGGCACGCTGGTGGCGGGGGGCGACGGGCAGGGCGGCGGGCTGACCGCGCGGCTGGTCCCGGCCCGCTGCTCGCCCGATGGCCTGCTGCTGATCGGCCCGGCCCCGGCGCTGGGGCCGCTGGTGCTGCCTGGCAACAATTACCACGTTTACGATGTCGCGCTGTTCTGGGGCAATGTCCGGGCCGATATGGCGCGGCGGGTGGCGGCGTGGCGGAACCGGTTCTGATCACCGACAGCGCGCCGGTGTTCCGCGCCGCGCTGCCGCAGGGCGGGGGCCTCTTGGGGCTGGACCTTGGCACCCAGACGATTGGCACCGCCTTTGCGGATGCCGGCTGGCGCATCGCCAGCCCGGGCAAGACCATGCCGCGCGGCAAGTTCGGCGCCGACCGGCAGGCGCTGGCCGCGCTGGTCTCCGAGCGCGCGATCAAGGGCGTGGTGATCGGCCTGCCGCGCAACATGGACGGTAGCGAGGGGCCGCGCGCCCAATCGAGCCGCGCCTATGCCCGCAACCTTGCTGCCGCGCTGGGCCTGCCGGTGCTGCTGTGGGATGAGCGCTGGTCAACCGCCAGCGCCGAACGCGGCCTGATCGACCAGGATTTCAGCCGCGCCAAACGCGCCACCCGGATCGACAGCGCGGCAGCGGCGGTGATCCTGCAGGGTGCCTGCGACGCGCTGGCGGGTGGTCTTTTCTAGGCGACCATCCGTTCCAGCGCCGCGCGGCGGGCCTTCGCTTCCATCGCCACCAGCCGGCTGCCGCCATTCTCCGCCCGCGCCCACAGCGCATCGCGCGCCGCATCGCCTTGTGCCACGCTGGCCAGGGCATCCAACGCGTGGAGCCGCATCCGCCCGCTGGGGTGGTGCATGGCAAAACGTGTCGCAAGATCATGCGCCTCGCCACTGCCCAGCCCCACCGCGATCCTCAGGAAGGCTTCGGAGGCGCCGTTCGAGACGATCGCCCCGACCTGCCTTGCGCCAAGGTCGAAGCGGTATTGATCCAGCCAGCCCTGCGCCCCCGATACGTGCATCACGTTGAGCGAGACCGACAGGGCATCGGCCGGGATCTGGGCGTGGATGTCTTCATGCGCGCGGTAGATGCGGATCTGCCCTTCTTCCAGCCGTTCGCGCCCGGTGAACCGCAATTCGACCGGCTCGCCCGACCAGCCGTGGGTGCCGGCATAGTCATAGGTGTAATAGTCCGACCAATAGCCCGGGCCGAAATAGCCCAGGGTCAGGAAGCTGAAATTGTGGTCGTGCGGCAGGCCATAGACGAAGGCATCGCTGCCGCTGGCGCGCATCATGTGCTCGTCGCGGCTGGGCCAGATGTTGGCGCGCAGGAAAAAGCTGGCCCCCATGGGCCGCGCCAGCATCAGCACCTGCGGGCCATAGGCGGTGTCGAAACTGTCGTCGCGGTGGCGGCGGGCCAGTTCGGCCAGGATCATGTCGCCCAGGAAGCCCCGGTCATTGCCCAGCTGGCGCAGCGCCAGCGCGGCATGGTCGAGGCTCTCAGCGTCGGCGGGGTCGAAGCCCCGGTCGACCAGCCGCTCGGTGCATTCCGCGAGGCTGATCGCGCTCTCGCTGGCGATGTCGATCACGCGGGGCATGGGGCAAGCTCCTCCAGCTGGGGATGGGTTTCGAGCAATTGGGCGCGCAGCGCGCCGGCGGGCAGCGCCAGCGGGTCGTCCCCCTGCCGGGCGATCGCCGAAAGCGCGGTAAAGCCGGCGGCACTGTCGAGCCCGAGGCATTCGCGCAGGGCCTGCCAGCGCATCCCCTCGGCGCCCGGTTCCAGTGCCAGTTGGGCCAGCGCCGGGGCGGCGTCGGCGCGGCCCATCCGGCCCAGCAGGTTGGCCATCAGCTCGTAACGGCTGGCCAGCGGCGATCCGGCGGCGCGGTGGATCAGGGCGCCGCTGGCCAGATCGTATTCGCGCAGGGGTTCGTTGCCGGGCAGGCGCTGTTGCAGGCGCAGCACCACCACCCGGCCTTCGATCCGGCGATGGACCAGCGCCTCGCTCCGCCCGTCGCGGGCCAGCACCACGCCGGGTGTCAGCCGCGCGGGTGTGACTTCAAGCCGCGCCGCGCTGCCCGGCAGCGGGGTGCAGACCACCCGTTCGGCCTCGCCGGCGCCGCCCACCACCGCATCCCAGGTCCGGGTGGGAGAGAACGTGACGCTGCGCGGCGCCGGCTTGCGGGCCAGCCCGGCAGCGTCCAGCGCCACCAGCATCAGCGTCCAGGCGCCGTGGCGCGCCAGCAGCAGGGTGGAATTGGCACCATCGGTGAAATGGCGCAGTGGCACGTGGCCCAGCGGTGCGGCATCCAGCGTGCCGGCCATCGCCGCGCAGAAATGCCGGGCGAAGTCGGCCGCGGCCGTTCCGCCGGGGGCAATCAGCCTGGCCAGCGCTGGGACTTCGTCGGGCTCGGCCCCGGCCTCGCAGGCCGCCAGCCCGGCCAGCACCGCCGCCGGCCCCGGCTGGCCCTGCCATTGCGCCAGCCCCGCGGCCATGGCCGCCTGGGCCTGGCGCTGCGGCGTATCATCGCCCCGCAGCGCCGCGATCACGGTATGCAGCTGCATCGCGGCCTCCAGTCTCCAGGCATCGCACCGGCGATGCGACACGAACCGGGCCTGGCGCGAGATGCCATGGGCAGGCATCTCGCGCCGAAGCTCAGACGATTTCGTAGATCCAGGCCATCAGGATCAGGATGGCATCGTCCGAACCGGCCGCCGGGGCGGGGTGCTGCTGGCTGCCATAGACGCCGGTCAGGTCGTCGAGATCGGGCAGGGCGGCGGTATTGATCTTGGGCAGTTCCATGTAAGTTCCCCTTGAACACGCGGATGGAAATCTCCGCTGGGGGACCTTCCTCAAGGCACTGATTTCTGGGAAGTTAAATTCCTGTAATCGATGACATTCGCAGCACCAGAACCAGCTCTCCGGCCGAGGCTTCGGGCGCGCCTTCGGGGCCCAGCGGCGCGCGGGCGGCATCGGCGCGGGCGCGGGCCAGCACGGCGGCGGGCACTTGGGAATCGTGCAGCACCCGGTCGGCCGAACCGAGCAGGCGGGCCTGACGCAGCGTCAGGTCGTCGGGATCGGGCGAGGGCAGCAGCAGTTCGACCACCGCCCCGGCGGCGCCATCGGCCCCGCCGTCCAGCCACGGATCCAGCCGCCCGGGCGCGGCGGGGTCGAAGGGGTCCAGCGCCCCGCGTTCGGCCAGTGCGGCGTCCAGCGCGCGGCGCCGTGCCCCGGCCTCGGGCCAGCGGGCGCGCAGTATGGCCCGGGCGCGATGCAGCCCTTCCGCCAGCCGCCCCAGCCGCGGCGGCAGCAGGGCCTCCAGCCGCAACCGCAGGGCCTTGGCCAGACCGGCCGAGGCGCCGCCGGTGCCGACCGCGACCAGCACGGGCGCGCGATCGACCAGCGCGGGGACGGTGAAATCGCACAGCTCGGGCCGATCGACGCAATTGACCAGCAGGCCACGCGCGCGCAGCCGCGCCACCATGGCTTCGGGATGATCAAGCGCGACAAAGGCCAGCCGCGCCGCCGGCTCGTCGGCCTCGCAGCAGATGCCGCCCGCGCCCTCGACCAGCCGGCGCTTGGCCTCGGCCGCTTCGCCCTCGCCCACCACCACGACCGGCTGGCCGGCCACGCGGTGGAACAGGGGCAGGCTGTCCATCGCTCAGTCCAGCCAGTCGGGCACGCGCTCGGCGGCGGTGATGGTGGCCGGCAGGATTCGTTCGGCCACCACCGCGAAGCGAGGGCCATCGACCATCACCTCGGCGACGAAGCCGCGCGAGTTGTAGCTTGAGGCCATGGTTGCGCCATAGGCCCCGGCGCTGCGGAACACCGCCAGATCGCCGGCCTCGAGCGCGTCAATCTCGCGGTCCATCGCGAAGGTGTCGCCGGTCTCGCAGATCGGGCCGACCACATTGGCCCGCATCCGCATGCCGGTGGGGGCCACGGCGTCGAAATCGTGCCAGGCGCCGTACATGGCCGGGCGGGCGAGATCGTTCATCGCCGCATCGACCACCACGAAGGGCAGGCCGTTGCCGCCGCGCTTGACCCGGATCACCCGGGTCAGCAGCACCCCGGCATTGCCGCAGATCACCCGGCCGGGCTCGAACATCAGGGTGCAGTCCCAGCCCCGGGTGGCGCGGGCGACCATGGCGCCATAGGCCTCGGGGGTGGGGAACACGTCGCCCGCCTTGTAGGGCACGCCCAGCCCGCCGCCCAGATCGGCGTGGGTTACGCTCTGGCCGCCCGCGCGCAGTTCGGCGATCAGGGCGCCCAGCTTGGCGAAGGCGATTTCGAAGGGTTCCAGCTCGCTCAGCTGGCTGCCGATGTGGACCGCCAGCCCGCGCATCTCCAGCCCCGGCAGTGCGGCCAGCCGGGCATAGATCGCCGCCGCCCGGTCCAGCGGCACGCCGAACTTGTTCTCGGCCTTGCCGGTCGAGATCTTGGCATGGGTGCGGGCGTCGACGTCGGGGTTGACCCGCAGCGCGCAGGCGGCGCGTTGCCCGCGCGCGGCGGCCAGCGCGGCCAGTTCCAGCCCCTCTTCCTCGCTCTCGATGTTGAACTGGCCCAGGTTGCATTCCAGGCCCTGGACCAGCTCGGCCCCGGTCTTGCCCACGCCCGAGAAGACCACATCGCTGGCCGGGATGCCGGCGGCCAGCGCCCGCGCCAGCTCGCCGCCCGAGACGACATCGGCCCCCAGCCCCTCGCGCGCCATCACTTTCAGCACGGCAAGGTTGGGGTTGGCCTTGACCGCGAAGGCGACATGGGCGCGCGGCAGGCCGGCCAGCGCCGCCTTGAATACCCGGGCGTGGCGCTCCAGCGTGGCGCGCGAATAGACATAGACCGGGGTGCCGACCGCCGCGGCAATCTCGGCCAGCGGCACGTCTTCGGCGTGGAGTTCGCCGTCGCGGAGAGTGAAATGGTCCATGGTGCCTTCAGGGGGGTGGGAGGTCGAAGGGATCGTCGGTGCGCTCTTCAGAGCGTTCGCGCAGCTCGATGTTGCGGCCCGGGCGCGATTGCGGCGCGGGGGTCAGCAGATCGTTGGCCCCCGGCTTGTCGCCCCGGCCATAGGGGGCATCGGGCAGCACCTGCCCGGCCTTGGGCTTCAGTTCGGCGCGGGCGCCGCAGCCGGCCAGCGCCAGAAGCAGAATGAGGGCGAGGGCGCGGCGCATCATTCCATCCCCAGCCGGCCGCGCGCTTCGGCCACGCGGGCGCGGACCTGATCGGGGGAGGTTCCACCATAGGAGGCACGGGCGGCAACCGAGGCCTCGACCGACAGGGCAGCAAAGACCCGATCATCGATCCGCGCATCGATCGCCTGCAATTCGGCGAGGCTCAGCTGATCGAGCGCGGCGCCCTTGGCCTCGGCGGCCTTTACGGCGGCCCCGGTGATGTGGTGCGCCTCGCGGAACGGGATATTGGCCTGGCGCACCAGCCAGTCGGCCAGGTCGGTGGCGGTGGCATAGCCCAGTTCGGCGGCGGCGCGCATCCGCTCGGTGCGGAAGGTCGCGCCGGCGACCATGCCTTCCATCGCGGCCAGGCACAGGGTCAGCAGGCCGGCCGCCTCGAACACCGGCGGCTTGTCGTCCTGCATGTCCTTCGAATAGGCCAGCGGCAGGCCCTTCATGGTGATCATCAGGCTGGTCAGGCTGCCGATGATCCGCCCGGCATGGCCGCGCACCAGTTCGGCAGCATCGGGGTTCTTCTTCTGCGGCATGATGCTGCTGCCGGTCGACAGGGCATCGGGCAGGACGACGAAGCCGAAGGGCTGGCTGGCCCAGATGATGAATTCCTCCGCCAGCCGCGAGAGGTGCAGCGCACATTGGCTGGCGGCCATCAGGTAATCGAGCGCGAAATCGCGGTCCGAGACCGAATCGAGGCTGTTGCGGGTCGGCTCGGCAAAGCCCAGCGCCGTGGCGGTCATCGCCCGGTCGATGGGGAATCCGGTGCCGGCAAGCGCGGCGGCGCCCAGCGGGCACTGGTCCATCCGGGCGCGCGCGGCGGCGAAGCGCGAGACATCGCGCGCCGCCATCTCGACATAGGCCATCAGGTGGTGGCCCAGCGTCACCGGCTGCGCGGTCTGCAGGTGGGTGAAGCCCGGCATGATGCTGGCGGCATGCTCGCCGGCGCGGGTGACGAGGGCGCGCTGCAATGCCGTCAGCCCGGCCTCGGCATTGGCGCAGGCCTCGCGCACCCACAGGCGGAAATCGGTCGCCACCTGATCGTTGCGGCTGCGCGCGGTGTGCAGGCGCCCGGCGGCAGGCCCGATCAGTTCGGCCAGCCGGCTTTCGGTGGTCATGTGAATGTCTTCAAGGTCCCAGTTCTCGGGCACCCCGTTGGCTTCGTATTCGGCGGCGACCTGGTCCAGCCCGGCGCTGATCGCGGCCATATCCTCGCCCGAAACGATCCCCTGCGCCCCCAGCATCGCGACGTGGGCCTTGCTGGCCATGATGTCCTGCCGCCACAGCGCCTTGTCGAACGGGATCGAGGCATTTATCTCGCGCATGATCGCCGAGGGGCCTTCGGCAAACCTGCCGCCCCACATCGCGTTGGAGTTCGCCGTGGCCTTTTCCCCGCCGTCCAAACCGTTGATCCTTGCCCTGCTGGTGCTTGCCGCCGGTTGCGATAGGCAAAGCGCGCCCGCTCCGCAACCTTCCGCGAGCAGCGCCGCCGCCGAGGCGCTGACCGGGCAGATCGACCGCAGCCACCACGGCGCGCGGATGCCCGACCTGACCTTCAAGGATGCCAAGGGCCAGGAATTGCGCCTGACCAGCCTGGTCGGCCGCCCGGTGCTGGTCAACGTCTGGGCCACCTGGTGCGGGCCCTGCGTCGCCGAACTGCCGACGCTGGCCAAGCTGGCCACCAGCCCCGGGGCGCCCCGGGTGGTAACGGTTTCCGAGGATATGGGCGAGCCCGGCAAGGTTGGCGCCTTCCTTGCCCAGCGCGGCCTGACCGCGCTGCCCGGCTGGCTCGACCCCGAAAACAGCGCCTCGAGCCAATACAACCTCGAAACCCTGCCGACGACGATCTACTACGACAAGGCCGGGCGCGAGGTGTGGCGCTATGTTGGCGGGCATGACTGGAGCGGGGCCGAGGCGCGGACCATGCTGGCCGAGGCGCACTGAAGCCTGCCTTCGGTTCCTCGCCGCCGGTCGCTGCCGCGTTCCGCCCTCCGGCCGGTGACCTAGCGCTTGCCGCGTCGGGACAGGCCCCGTAAAGGCCGCCCAATGGAACCGACCACCCGCGACCTGCTGCCCGAGGGGCTGGAAGACCGGCTGCCCGCCGTGGCCGCCGCCGCCGCCCGCGTGACCCGCGCGATCATGGACGTGATGGACAGCCACGGCTACGACCGGGTGCAGCCGCCCTCGATCGAGTTCGAGGCCTCGCTGGCCAGCCGCATGGCCGGGATCGAGCCGCGCCGGATGTTCCGCTTCGTCGATCCGGCCAGCCTGCGGACCCTGGCGCTGCGCTCCGATATCACCCCGCAGGTCGGGCGGATCGCCGCGACCCGGCTGGCCAGCGCGCCGCGTCCGCTGCGGCTGGCCTATTCGGGCCAGGTGGTGACGATCAAGGGCGACGGGCTCGATCCGACGCGCGAGCGGCTGCAGCTGGGTGCCGAACTGATCGGCACCGACAGCGTCGAGGCCGCCGCCGAAGTGGTGGCCACCGCGATCGAGGCGCTCACCGCCGCCGGGGCGCGGGGGCTGTCGGTCGATTTCACCCTGCCCGATCTGGTCGACGTGCTGGCGGCCGGGCCGCTGCCCCTGGCGGGCGAGGCGGTCGAGGCGGTGCGGCGCGAGCTGGACGCTAAGGATGCCGGCGCGCTGGTCGCTGCCGCGGGCGAGGCCTACCTGCCGCTGCTCTATGCCACCGGGCCCTTTGCCGAGGCGATCGAGCGGCTGGCGGCCTTCGATGCCACCGGGGCGCTGGCCGGACGGATCGGCGCGCTGCGGTCGATTGCCGCGCGGATCGACGCGGGTGCCCGGCTGACCCTCGATCCGACCGAGCGCCACGGCTTCGAATACCAGAGCTGGTTCGGCTTTTCGATCTATGCCGAAGGGCTGCGCGGGCTGATCGGGCGCGGTGGCACCTATGCCATCCTCGGGCCGGCCGGGGCGGCGGGCGAGCCGGCGACCGGCTTTTCGCTCTACCCCGACGCGCTGGTCGATGCCCTGGCCGCCGGCGAGGCGCGGCGCGAGGCCCTGTTCCTGCCGCTGGGCCACGATACCTATGTGGCCGCCCGGCTGCGGGTGGTCGGCTGGCGCACGGTGGCGGCGCTGGCGGAGAGCGACGATCCGCAGGCGCTGGGCTGCACCCACCGGCTGGTCGGCGCCGAGGTGGTACCGCTCTAGGTCCGCCGCTTGTTGCGGTGATCGGCGAAGCTGTCGAGCACCTTGCGCATCAGGCCGATCGCCGCGCGGCGCGCCTCGTCGTCGCGGATCGCGGCCAGCCGCCGGCGCAGGCTGGCGGCGAAATCGCCATAGTCGTTCTGCCAGTCGTGACCGGTCACCCGCGCCAGGTGCGGCGGGGCCGTACGCAGCCGCCGTGCCGGCTCGCCCGGCGGCAGCTCCCACATCTCGCCCATCTCGGGCACCCGCACCGCCTGCCCGGGCATGGGGCGCTCGACCTCGCGGCGCAGCGTTTCGATCGCCCCGGCCTCGCCATGGTCAAGCAGCAGGCTGCCCCGGATCGGCGCGCGCGCCATGATCCAGGCCAGCAGCTCGCGCTGGTCGGCATGGGCCGAATAGGTGTCGATCCGCCGGATCGCCGCGCGCACCGCAACGTTCTCGCCCGAGATGCGGACCATCTGCGCCCCTTCGAGGATCGTCCGGCCCAGCGTTCCCTCGGCCTGGAAGCCGACGAACAGTACGGTCGAATCGCGCCGCGCCAGGTTGTGCAGCAGGTGGTGGCGGATCCGCCCGGCCTCGCACATCCCCGAGGCGGCGAGGATGATCGCGCCCGAGATGCCGTTCAGCCGGATCGATTGCTGCACGTCGGCGGTGAAGTGGAAATCGGGGCTGGAAAAGACCGCCATCCCGTCCAGGTCTTCCAGCTCGCCGGCATGGCGGGCGAAGACCCGGGTGATCTCGCTGGCCAGCGGCGAATCGACGAAGACCTGGCCGCGCGGCAGTTGCCCGCTGCGCATCAGTTCGGCCAGATCGAGCATCAGTTCCTGGGTCCGTTCCAGCGCAAAGGTCGGGATCACCAGGTTGCCGCCACGGGTCATCGCCGCCGCCACTTCGGCGGCCAGCAGGCGCCGCCGTTCGGCCATGGTGGTCACCTCGCGGCGGCGGTCGCCATAGGTGCTTTCGCAAAAGACGTGATCCCACCCGGCCGGGGCCGTCGGGTCGGGCTCGAAGGCCTTGTTGTCGGGCCCGAGGTCGCCCGAGCACAGCACCCGCGTACCCCCCGCCTCCAGCTCGACCGAGGCCGAGCCCAGGATATGCCCGGCGTTCCACAACCGGGCGCGGAAGCCGGGGGCCGGTTCGAACCAGGTTTCCAGCCCCACCGGGCGGGCGCGGTCGGCTGCGGCGCGGGCATCCTCCTCGGTATAGGCGGGCTGGTGCTCGGCCTCGCCCGCGCGGTCGCGCCGGCGGTTGCGGCGGGCGACGTCGGCTTCCTGGATCCGTCCCGAATCCGCCAGCATGGCGCCGATCAGGTCGGCAGTGGGCGCGGTGCACCAGATGTCGCCGGCGAAGCCCTGCCGGACCAGCTTGGGCAGCAGGCCCGAATGGTCGATGTGGGCATGGGTGAGGATCACCGCGTCGATCGCGGCGGGGTCGAAGCCGAAATCGGCAAGGTTCAGCGCCTCGAGCGTGCGTGAGCCCTGGAACATCCCGCAATCGACCAGCACGCGGCGGCCGCCGCAGGCGAATTCGAGGCACGATCCGGTAACCGTGCGCGCCGCGCCGTGCAGGGTGACCGTCAGGGTGTCGCTGGTAGCGGTGTGGCCCATGCTCGCTCCGGTCCGTTGCTGTGCAACAACGATAGCGCGATCGGCGGGGCAGGGGAATGGTGAGGGCGTTCGGCAGGACCGTAGTGGCAAGCCATTCGGTGAAGCCGTAGCGCCCTCGCCGCCCCTTTGCCCCGAAAAGGGTTAACGCAAGGTTACCAAAGGGCTCAAAATCACGCAGTAACGCGTAGGAACATATCCGTAATTCCTGATTGCCGGCCCGGACAATTACCGATATCTCCTTGATCGGGACGCGAACTTTGGGGGGCGGCGGTTCGTGCACCTTGGCGCGACATTGGCAGGCATGACGACGCTGGGCTGGCTGCAGCTGATCGAGCGTGAGCTGCTGCTGTTCGCGCTGTTCTGGTTCCTGATCGGCATGATCGACGAATTGGCGATCGATGTCGCCTGGCTGTGGCTGCGCGCTACCGGCCGGATCCCCACCCGCCACGTGCCGATCCCCGAACAGGCGCCGCCACTGCGCGGCCCCTGGGCGGTGTTCGTGCCCGCCTGGCACGAGGCCGAGGTGATCGGCGCCACCGTGGCCCACATGCTGCGCGCCTGGCCGCAGCAGGAATGCCGGCTCTACGTCGGGTGCTATCGCAACGATCGCGCCACCATCGCTGCGGTGATCGCCGGGGCCGGGGCGGCGGGCGGCGATGCCCGGCTGCGGCTGGTGATCCATGACCGCGACGGGCCGACTACCAAGGCCGATTGCCTCAACCGCCTGTTCGCCGCGATGGTCGCGGACGAGGGGCGGGCCCATCAGCGCTTTCGCGGGGTGGTGATGCATGATGCGGAAGACATGGTCCACCCGCTGGGTCTGCCGGTGATCGACCGGGGGCTCGACACCGCCGATTTCGTCCAGCTGCCGGTGCGGCCCGAGCCGCACCCCGCCGGGCGCTGGATCGCCGGGCACTATTGCGACGAATTTGCCGAAAGCCATGCCAAGGCGATGGTGGTGCGCGATTGCCTGAACGCCGGGCTGCCCGGTGCGGGGGTCGGCTGTGGCCTGTCGCGCACCATGCTCGACTATCTGGCGCTGGTGCGGATGGACGAGGGGGCGACCGGCCCCTTCGCCGCCGAGTGCCTGACCGAGGACTACGAGCTGGGCCTGCTGGTCGCGCGGGGTGGCGGACGCAGCCGGTTCCTGCGGCTGCGCGATGCCGAAGGGGCGCTGATCGCCACCCGCAGCCTGTTCCCCACCGGGCTGACGGCGGCGGTGCGCCAGAAGACCCGCTGGATCCACGGCATCGCGCTGCAGGAGTGGGACCGGCTGGGCTGGTCGGAACGCCCGGTTGAAATCTGGATGAGCCTGCGCGACCGGCGCGGCCCGCTGACCGCGCTGGTGCTGGCCGCCGCCTATGCCTTGCTGGTGGTCGAGGGGGTGCTGCAGGCTGGCCGGCTGGCGGGCTTGCCCGGCTGGGATGCGCCCGGCCCGGCGCGCAGTCCGCTGCTGGTTACGCTGGGGCTGGTCAGCCTGGCCGGGCTGCTGTGGCGCGCGCTGGTCCGGGCGGCGTTTGCCTGGCGCGAATATGGCTGGCGCGAGGGGCTGTGCTCGGTGCTGCGGATCCCGATTGCCAACCTGGTGGCGATCATGGCCGGGCGGCGGGCGCTGCTGGCCTATCTGCGCAGCCTGGCCAGCGGCGTGGTGGTCTGGGACAAGACGGCGCATCACCTCCACCCGGCCAGCCTCGCGCCGCCGCCTTCGCCCGCGCCGCAGCAGGCCCCCGCATGAAGAACGACCGCGCCTTCGTTACCCGCCCCGGCCGCCGCCGCCGGGGCGAGCCGCTGGTGGTGCTGGCCATGGTGCTGGGCAGCTGGGTGGTGGTGCGTGCCGCGCTGTGGGACGGTCTGCCGCAAATCACCCCGACCAACGAGGTGCCGCTGCGCGAGGTGATCGCGCTGGCCAACCCGGCGCCGCTGCCCGATCGGCCGCGCGCCGCGCCGGTTGTGCCCGTCGTCGCCACGGCTGCGCCGGGGTATGTGGCGGGCCATGGTCCGCTTGCCGTTGCGCCGCCGGCCCCCGCACTTCCGGTTGCTGCCCCGCTGGCTGCTCCGACGTTGCTCGCCGCTCCGCCAGCCCAGCCCGCATTGCTCTCGGCACCCCCGGCAGCGCCCGAGCTGGCTTCCAGCCCGGTGCGGATGGCCAGTGCCCATGCCCTGCTGTGGATGGCGGCGGTCAACGGCATGCCCTTGCCCCCGGCGGTGGCGCTGGCCACCCCGGCGCGCCCCGCACCTGTGCCGCGCTGGTCGGGTGATGGTTGGCTGCTGCTGCGTCGCGGCGGGGCCGGGATTACCCCCGCTGGCGGCCTGCCCACCTATGGCGCCAGCCAGCTGGGGGCGGTGCTGCGCTATCGGCTTGATTCAGGCGCTTCGCCCCACCGCCCCACGGCCTATCTGCGGCTGAGCGGGGCGCTGGCCGGCAGCAGCGGCGCGCTGGCCGAGCGCGAGGCGGCGCTGGGCCTGTCGGCCCGGCCACTCGCCGCCGTGCCGGTGCGGGCCATGGTCGAGGCGCGGCTGACCCGCTTTGCCGGCGGCGCGACCCGGGTTCGCCCCGCCGCCAGCCTGGTCACCGAACTGGCGCCGATCACCCTGCCGCTGGCCACCCGGGCCGAATTCTACGCCCAGGCTGGCTATGTCGGCGGGCCGGGGGGCACCGCCTTCGTCGATGGGCAATTGCGCATCGACCGGCATATCGCGCGGCTGGGGCCGGCCGAGCTGCGCGCCGGGGCCGGGGCCTGGGGCGGGGCGCAGCAGGGGGCCGGCCGGCTCGATCTGGGCCCGGGCATGACGCTGGGCGCCCCGCTGGGGCCAACCAATGCGCGGCTGGCAATGGACTGGCGGTTCCGCCTGGCCGGCAACGCCGCCCCGTCAAGCGGCCCCGCGCTGACCCTTTCGGCAGGTTTCTAGCGCCCTGACGGGGGATTTGCGCTGATCCGGCCTTTTTTCCGCCACCGCGCTGGGTTAGCCATGTCAGCCAGATGGATGTCTACCTCCCCATAGCCAACCTCTCGGTCAACGGGCTGGTGATCGTCGGGCTCGGCGCGCTGACCGGCGTGCTTTCGGGGCTGTTCGGGGTGGGCGGGGGCTTTCTCACCACGCCGCTGCTGATCTTTTACGGCGTGCCGCCCACGGTGGCCGCTGCCAGTGCCGCCAGCCAGGTGACCGGGGCCAGCGTTTCGGGCGTCTTCGCCCACGGCCGCCGCGGCGGGGTCGATTACCGGATGGGCGCGGTGCTGGTGGTGGGCGGGGTGCTGGGCAGCGGGATCGGCGCGGTGCTCTTCCGCATCCTCGCCGCCTGGGGCCAGATCGATACGGTGATCAACCTGCTCTATGTGGGCATGCTGGGTTCGATCGGCACGCTGATGGCCCGTGAAAGCATCCAGACGCTGCGCGCCGCCCGCAGCGGCGAGGCGATCGCGGCGCGTACCCGGCGCCATCATCCACTGGTTGCCAGCCTGCCGATGCGCTGGCGCTTTCGCCGCTCGGGGCTCTACATCTCGCCGCTGGCCCCGCTGCTGCTGGGAATGCTGACCGGCGTGCTGACCATGCTGATGGGGATCGGTGGCGGCTTCATCATGGTGCCGGCGATGCTCTACATCCTGGGGATGAGCGCCGGGGTGGTGGTCGGCACCAGCCTGTTCCAGATCCTGTTCGTGACCATGGCGACCACCATGATGCATGCCCTGACCACCCGCGCGGTCGATCTGGTGCTGGCGCTGCTGCTGCTGATCGGTTCGGTCTCGGGCGCGCAGATCGGGGCGCAGTTCGCCCAGAAGGCCAGCCCGGTGCGGTTGCGGTTGCTGCTGGCGCTGATCGTGCTGGCGGTGGCGCTGCGCATGGCGGTGGGCCTGACCTGGCGGCCCGACGAGATCTATACGGTGAGCCAGCTGTGAGGGTGTTGCTGGCCCTGCTCGCGCTGCTGGCGCTGACCGGCGCGCGCGACCCGATCCTGGTGCCCGATATCTCGCAGCACGAGATCGAGGTGCGGCAGGGCTTCACCGGCACCGAACTGCTGCTCTACGGCGCGATCCTGACCCCGGAGGGGCAGCGCGCCAACGGCGATTATGATATCGTCGTGCTGCTGGAAGGGCCGCTGAAGCCGATCGTGCTGCGCGAAAAGCGCAGGGTGGCGGGGATGTGGGTCAATGCCGACAGCACCACGCTGCGTTCGGCGCCGAGCTATTACGCGGTGGTCTCCTCGCGCCCGATCCGGCAGATCGTCGATGAACGCACGGCGGCGATCTACGAGCTGGGGCTGGGTTCGCTTCAGCTCTCGCCCACCGGGGCGATCGACCCTGCCGCGCAATCGCGCTTCGCCGCCGGGCTGACCGACCTGATGCGCCGCAGCGGCCTCTACAGCCAGAGCGAGAATGCCGTGACCATGACCGGGGGCGTGCTCTACCGGGCGCGGATCTACCTGCCCAGCCGGGTCCAGACCGGGGTCTACACCGCCGAAACCTTTGCCATCACCCGTGGCCGGGTGGTCGCTTCGGCCACCACCCGGGTCGAGGTCAAGAAGATCGGGATGGAAAAGGCCATCGCCGATTTCGCCCGGCGCCACGGTTTCTGGTATGGCCTGCTGACCGTTGGCCTGTCGGTGGCGATGGGGTGGATCGCCGGCCGGCTGTTCGCGCTGGTGTGATCCCCCGGGTTTAGCCCGAAATTAACCCTGTCAGCCTAGTCTGCCTGGCGACAACCACACGGGCGACAGACCTTTATGACCGAAATGACCAGGGGCGGGTTCGAGCAGGGGCAGCCGCTCGGCGCGGGGCATGGCCCCTCGGTGGCCGAAGCGGCCAATTCGCAGATCCCGATCGGGGTGGTGCTGGAGATCGCCGGATCGGGCAGCATGGTGGCCTTCGACCGCGGCCGGCTGGAGGAATGCGGGCTCGATCCCGATCCTTCGGTTGCGCTTGCCGGGCAGGTCGGCAGCCAGATCAAGATCCGCGTCGGCAAGAGCTGGCTGCTCGCCAACGTCCGCACCCAGAAGCAGGATCCGCGCAACCATGACGGGATCCTCGCCAACATCGACTTCCTGGGCGAGGGCGACGAGGAAAAGCTGACCGGGCGGATCCACGGCTTCCGCCGTGGTGTCACCCAGTATCCGGTGCCCGGGGCGCTGGTCTATCCGGCCAGCAGCAAGGACCTGCGCGAAGTCTATGCCGGCGACGGGCGCCACACCATCGAGATCGGCACGGTCTATCCCACCAAGGATATCCGCGCGAGCCTCTATATCGATCAACTGCTGGGCAAGCACTTCGCGCTGCTCGGGTCGACCGGTACCGGCAAGTCGACCAGCGCCGCGCTGATCCTCCACAAGATCTGCGAGGCGGCGCCCCAGGGCCACATCCTGATGATCGACCCGCACGGCGAATATGCTGCGGCCTTCCGCAGCACCGGGCAGATCCTCGACGTTTCCAACCTGCAGATGCCCTACTGGCTGATGAATTTCGAGGAGCATTGCGAAATTCTCCTCACCAGCCGGGGCGATGACCGGCAGATCGATGCCGAAATCCTCGCCAAATGCCTGCTGCAGGCGCGCCAGCGGCACCGCCTGGCCGACAGCATGGGCAAGATCACGGTCGATTCACCGATCCCCTACCTGCTGTCGGACATCTCGACGATCCTTTCGAACGAGATGGGCAAGCTCGACAAGGCGACCAACACCGCGCCCTACATGCGGATCCGCACCCGGCTGGAAGAGCTGAAGGCCGATCCGCGCTACCAGTTCCTGTTCAACGGGATGATGGTGGGCGATACCATGGCCGAATTCATCGGCCACATCTTCCGCATGCCCAGCCGCAGCCGGCCGATCTCGATCGTCGACGTTTCGGGGGTGCCCTCGGAAATCACCTCGACCGTGGTCGCGGTGCTGTCGCGGCTGGTGTTCGATTTCGCGATCTGGTCGCGTGAGGAAAAGACCCGCCCGATCCTGCTGGTCTGCGAGGAGGCCCACCGCTACGTTCCCAACGAGAAGAACGCCGATGGTTCCTCGGTGGGCAAGATCCTCTCGCGGATCGCCAAGGAAGGCCGCAAATACGGCGTCTCGCTGGGCCTGATCACCCAGCGCCCGTCCGACCTTGCCGAAGGCGTGCTGTCGCAGTGCGGCACGATCATCTCGATGCGCCTCAACAACGATCGCGACCAGGCCTTCGTCCGCGCGGCGATGCCCGAAGGCGCGCGCGGGTTCCTCGATTCAATTCCGGCGCTGCGCAACCGCGAATGCATTGTCTGCGGCGAAGGCGTTTCGATCCCGATCCGCGCCAGCTTTGATCCGCTGGCCGAAGAAAAGCGCCCGGCCTCGGCCGACCCCAGCTTCGTCGAACTGTGGGGCCAGACCGGGGGCGAGGAAGAAATCGTGCTGCGGACCGTCCAGCGCTGGCGGGCGCAGGGGAGGTGATGGGTACTGGTCTGGTGATCGTGCTAGCGCACGATCCCGGTCCCACTCACCCCCGCGCCGGCGCCAGCTCCTGCGGCGGCGGCATGGTCACGTAGGCCAGCACCATCAGCGCCACCCCGATCGTCGAACTGAACGGGGTGGACCACCACACCGCATCGCCCTTCAGCCAGGGCAGCGCGGCGAAGTAGAAGCCCAGCCGCACCACGTACATCGAGGCGAACATCACCAGCAGTGGCCGCATCACCGCGCCATAGGCGCGCATCGTTCCGGTCAGGATCATCACCACCCCGGTCAGCATATAGGGCCAGGTGCAGATCAGCTGGATGTGCCGGGCCACCGCCATGGTCGGGCCATCGGCCTTGAGGAACAGCGACAGCAGCGGCCGGTCGAACAGCACGATCAGCCCCGCGCCCACCCCGGTGGTCACCAGGCTGACCGCAATGCCGGTCAGGGTGATCTGGCCGACCCGGGCGAACTGGCGCGCACCGATATTCTGCGCGACCATCGCGCTGACCGCCGCCGAGATCGCCAGCGCCGGCATCTGCAGATAGTTCCACAGCTGAAGCGAGGCACCGAAAGCCGCCGCCGCCGCCAGCCCCTCGCGGTTGACCAGCCCGATGAAGATGATCCCGGCGGTCGAGATCAGCAGCATCTGCGCCCCCATCGGCACGCCCTTGGTGATGATATAGCGCAGCTGTTCGTGCGCCGGACGCAGCCAGACATGGTGCTGGCCGCCCAGCCGCAGCGCGCAATCAGGCTGGTTGATCGTCAGCAGCAGCAGCCCCATCCCCACCAGATTGGCGAGCGCGGTGGCCATGGCCGATCCGGCGATCCCCAGCGCCGGGATCGGGCCCAGCCCCCGGATCAGCAGCGGATTGAACAGCACGTCGAGCACCACCGTCGCCAGCAGCGCGCGGAACGGGCCCTTCACATCGCCCACCGCGCGCAGTGCGCTCGACAGGGCGATGGTCAGCGCCGACAGCGGCATGGTCAGGAAAATCACGCTGAGGTAGGCCAGCGCCTCCACCCGGCTTTCCGCCGGGGTGGCCAGCAGGCGCAGCAGCCGCGCCGCCCCCAGCCAGCCGGCAAAGCCTGCCACGCTGGCCAGCCACAGCGCCACCGCCAGCCCGGCGCCGAACGCGGCCTTGGCCCCATCCAGATCGCGCGCGCCAAAGGCGTGGCCGATCCGCACCGAACTGGCCATCGAAAAGCCGAAGACGGCGGCGAACATCAGGAACATCATGATGTTGGCATTCGCCGTGGCCGCCAGCGCGCTTTCACCCAGCAGCCGCCCGACCCAGATCGAATTGATCGTGCCGTTCAGCGTCTGCAACAGGTTGCCGATCAGCATCGGCACCGAAAAGGCCACCAGTGTCTTGAGGATCGGGCCCTGGGTCAGGTCGCCCTTCATCGGCTGGCGGGGTCGGCTGTCGCTGGAGGCTTCGGGCTGGGTGGGGGGAGAATCGGCCATCCGGCCAGTCTTACGTGCCGCGCGTGTCGCCGGAAAGGTGAATGTGCAGCCGGTCCGACAGGCCAAAGCCGTGGTTCAGGCACAGCGGTGCCAGCCAGGCCATCCGCGCGCGCAGCGTTGCCGCATCGCGCCCTTCGGGCATCAGCCGGATGCGCGCGGCGGGCAGGGCATGGGCGCGGGCCAGCTCGGCCACCTCGGCGACATCCTCGGGCGATGCCACCACGAATTTGAACCAGGCGCGCGGCTCATTTGCCCATGCGGCCAGCCTTTCGGGCACCAGTGCCAGCTGGGCCGCATTACCCGAATGGGCAAGCTTCGGGCTGACATTGTATTGCGCCACCAGCGGATCGAGCGCCGGGTGCGGCGGCACCGTGCCGTTGGTTTCCACCTCCACCGCGACGCCGGGCAGCAGCGCCACCAGCCGGGCCAGCGCCGCGCCCTGCAACAGCGGCTCGCCCCCGGTGATCACCAGCCGGTTCTGGCCCAGCGCCACGATCCGCCGCGCGGCCTCGGCCACCTCCAGCACCACCTGGTTGGCCTCCCGCGCAAAGTCCACCCCATCGACATGCGGGCGGTTATCGCCGGCAAAGCGCCAGGTATAGGCGGTGTCGCACCAGCGGCAGGCGAGGTTGCAGCGCGACAGGCGGATGAAGGCGCACGGCAGCCCGGCGCTGATCCCTTCGCCCTGCAGCGCGGCGAAGATCTCCGGCTCGCCGGCGCTGATCGTGGCGAGGGTAAGCGTCACCCCAGCCGCGCCAGCGCTGCCGCCAGCCGTTCGGCCTCGGCGGCATGCATGGCATGGTCGGCGCGGGCCTTCTCCACCGCCTCGGGCTTGGCCTTTTCGACGAAGGCCGGGTTGGAAAGGCGCCCTTCGAGCGACCTGGCTTCCTTCTGCGAAACCTCCAGCGCCTTGGTGAGGCGAGCCTTTTCGGCGGCGATGTCGATGATCCCTTCGAGGGGAATGACGACGGTGTCATCGCCCACAACAATCGACATTGAAGCCCCCGGCGGGGCACCATTCAAGCTAATTTCAGCAAGACGGGCCAAACGAGACAGCCCACCTCGGTTACGATCAATAGCAAAGGCGGCAAGCGCCGACGGTGCAGCGATGTAGCCGTTAAGCTGAGCCCCCGGCGGAATCCCGAGCTCGTTTTTCGCTGTGCGGGTCTTGGATATGAACTCAATCACCCACTCCACCTCGGCCTTCGCCCCGGCATCCACGCTCACCCCCGGCGCCGGCCATTGCGCCACGATCAGCTCGTGCGCGCGGGTGCCCAGGCTGGCCCACAGCTCTTCGGTGACGAAGGGCATGAAGGGGTGGAGCATCACCAGGATCTGATCGAGCACCCAGCCGGCCACGGCCTTGGTCTCGGCGTCGATCTGGCCCTTGATCAGCTCCAGGTACCAGTCGCAGAACTGGTCCCACACGAAGTGGTAGATGGCATTGGCAGCGGCATCGAAGCGCAGGTCGGCCAGCGCGGCATCGAGCGCGGCCAGCGTTTCCACCACCTCGCCGATGATCCACTGGTTGACCGCGAGGGCGGCCGCCGGCGCGGCGACGCTGGTGCTCGCCCCGATCCCATTGCTCTGGCAAAACCGCGCCGCGTTCCACAGCTTGGTGGCAAAGTTGCGATAGCCCTCCACCCGCCGCTCATCCATCTTCACGTCGCGGCCCTGGCTCTCCATCGCGCACATGAAGAAGCGCAGCGCATCGGCGCCGTACTTGTCGATCAGGCCCAGCGGATCGACCACATTGCCCTTCGATTTGGACATCTTCTGGCCATCCGCCGCGCGGACCAGCCCATGAAGATAGAGCCGCTTCCACGGCACTTCGCCCATAAAGTGCATCCCCTGCATCGCCATCCGCGCATCCCAGAAGAACAGGATGTCGAAGCCCGAGATCAGCAGATCGTTGGGGTAGTGGCGGGCCACCAGCTCGGCGCCTTCGTCCGGCCAGCCTAGCGTGGCGAAGGGCCAGAGGGCGGAGGAGAACCAGGTGTCGAGGACATCTTCGTCGCGGGTCAGCGCGCGGCCCCCGGCCAAGGCCTGCGCCGCTTCCTCGGTTTCGGCGACGAAGACCTCGCCATCCTCGGCATACCACGCCGGGATCCGGTGCCCCCACCACAACTGCCGGCTCACACACCACGGCTGGATGTTTTCCATCCAGTTGAAGAAGGTCTTTTCCCAGCTCTTGGGCACGATTTCGATCGCGCCGTTGCGCACCGCTTCGATCGGTGCCTTGGCGAGTTCGGCGGCGTTCACATACCACTGGTCGGTCAGCCAGGGTTCGATCACCACCCCGCCGCGATCGCCGAACGGGGTCTGGATCACGCGCGGTTCGCTGTCGTGTTCGGTGCCGTCCTTGTCGGTCCATGGCACCAGGCAGCCGGCCTGCTTCAGCCGTTCCACCACCAGCGCGCGGGCATCGAAGCGGTCCATCCCGAGGAATTCGGCCGGCACCAGCCCGTCCGCCGTCTGCACCACGCGGGCTTCGGCATCGAACATGTTGAGCATCTCGGCCGGCTTGATCCCGGCGCGCTTGCCCACTTCAAAGTCGTTGAAATCGTGCCCGGGCGTGATCTTCACACAGCCGCTGCCCAGTTCCGGATCGGCATGCTCGTCGGCCACCACCGGGATCAGCCGGCCGGTGATCGGCTGGCGGATCTGCTGGCCGACCAGCGCCTTGTAACGCTCGTCATCCGGGTGCACCGCCACGCACATGTCGGCCAGCATGGTTTCGGGCCGGGTAGTTGCCACTTCCAGCGCGCCGCTGCCATCGGCCAAGGGATAGCGCAGCCGCCAGAAATTGCCTTTCACCTCGCGGGTTTCGACCTCAAGGTCGCTGATCGCGGTCTTCAGCTTGGGGTCCCAGTTCACCAGCCGCTTGTCGCGGTAGATCAGCCCCTGATTGTAAAGGTCGACGAAGACCTTCACCACCGCGGTGGTGAAATGCGGGTCCATGGTGAACTGCTCGCGGCTCCAGTCCATCGAGCAGCCAAGGCGGCGCAGCTGGCGGGTGATGGTCCCGCCGCTTTCGGCCTTCCATTCCCACACCTTGTCGATGAAGGCCTCGCGGGTGTAATTGGTGCGCTTGTCCTGCCGCGCTTCCAGCTGGCGCTCGACCACCATCTGCGTGGCGATCCCAGCATGGTCGGTGCCCACCACCCACAGCGCATCCTTGCCGCGCAGCCGCTCATAGCGGATCACCACGTCCTGCAGGGTGTTGTCCAGCGCGTGGCCGATGTGCAGGCTGCCGGTCACGTTCGGCGGCGGGTTGACGATGGTGAAGGGCTGCGCCGCAGGCCGCGCCGGGCGGAACAGGCCAGCGCCTTCCCAATGGGCATACCACTTCGCCTCGATCCGGGCGGGGTCGAAAGTCTTGTCGAGCGTCTCGGTCATGGGCTGGCCTTTGCCAGCGGGGGCGGCGCTGCGCAAGGTGGGCGCGCTCTTGCCGGCTGGCGCCAAGTCCCCCATGATGCCGGCGAATGTTGGACCCGCCCGATCTTACCGCCACCAGGGGCCCTGACGGCAGCGTGACCCTGACGGTGACGGGGCCGCTGGTGGTGGCCCATGCCGCCGCGATCGACCGGGCGCTGGCCGACTTTGCCGAGCCGCTGGCGCAGATCGATCTGGCCGGGGTCAGCCGGATCGACACGGTGGGCGCCTGGCTGATGGCGCGGGCGGCAGCCGGCCACGGGGCGCGGATCGTCCGTGCCGGCCCCGATGCGCAGCGGCTGATCGCCGCGCTCGGCCAGCCCGGCACTGCGCCCGAGGCAGCGCCAAGGCCCGGGCTGTGGAGCTGGCTGCCCGAACATGTCGGCCAGCTGATCTACCAGACGCGTGATGGCACCGTGCTGTTGCTGGGCTTTCTGGGCGAGCTGCTGGTGGCCTGCTTTGCCCTGCTGCGCGCGCCGCGTCGCATCCGGGCCAAGGCGCTGGTCCGCCAGATCGAGCTGGTCGGGGTCAATTCGCTGGCGATCATCGGCCTGATGAGCTTCCTGATCGGCATCGTCATCGCCCAGCAGGGGGCGGTGCAGCTGCAGCAGTTCGGCGCCGAGATCTATACGGTGAACCTGACCGGGCGGCTGGCCTTCCGCGAACTGGGCGTGCTGATGACCGCGATCATGCTGGCTGGCCGCTCGGGCAGCGCCTTTGCCGCGCAGATCGGGACGATGAAGCTGACCGAAGAGGTGGATGCGATGCGGACCATCGGGGTTTCGCCGATGGAGGCGCTGGTGGTGCCCCGGGTGGCGGCCAGCGTGGTGATGCTGCCGCTGCTGGGCTTCTATTCGGCGCTGATCGCGATTGTCGGGGGGGCCTTCGTTTCGAACTACGTGCTCGACATCCCCTTCCTCAACTTCCTCAACCGGGTGCAGGAAGTGGTGCCGGTGCGCGACTTGTGGGTCGGTCTGGTCAAGGGCCCGGTCTTCGGGCTGATCGTTGCGCTGGCGGGGTGCTTCCAGGGCATGCAGGTGAGCGGCAATTCGGAAGAGGTCGGCAAGCGCACCACCCGTGCGGTGGTTCAGGCGATCTTTGCGGTGATCGTGCTCGATGCCTTCTTCGCGGTGTTCTTTTCCGAGATCGGCTGGATATGAGCGGGCCGGTGATCCGCATCGCCGGGCTGGGCAACCGCTTTGGCGAGCACTGGGTGCACCACGGGCTGGACCTTGAGGTGCGGCGTGGCGAGATCCTGGGGGTGGTGGGTGGATCGGGCACCGGCAAGTCGGTGCTGATGCGCTCGATCATCGGGCTCCAACGCCCCGCCGCCGGCCAGATCGAGGTCTTCGGCCAGCCGCTGACCGGGCACGAGCTGGATGGCGAGGCCAAGGGCGCGGGCGATATCCGCAGCCGCTGGGGGGTGCTGTTCCAGGGCGGGGCGCTGTTCTCGACGCTGACCGTGGCGGAGAACATCGCGGTGCCGCTGCGCGAATTCTACCCCGGCCTGCCGCCGGCGCTGCTCGACGGGATCGCCCGCTTCAAGGTGGCGCTGACCGGCCTGCCGCCCGGCGCGGCGGACAAGTTCCCCGCTGAACTGTCGGGCGGGATGCGCAAGCGTGCCGGCCTCGCCCGGGCCTTGGCGCTGGACCCCGAGCTGCTGTTCCTCGACGAGCCGACCGCCGGGCTCGACCCGATCGGGGCCGCCGCCTTCGACCATCTGACGCGCGAGCTGCAGGCGACGCTGGGGCTGACGGTGTTCCTGATCACCCACGATCTCGATACGCTGCATGCGATCTGCGACCGGGTTGCGGTGCTGGCCGACCGGCGGGTGATCGCGGTGGGGACCATTCCCGAGCTGATGGCGCTCGATCATCCGTGGATCCAGGAATACTTCAACGGCCCGCGCGGGCGGGCGGCGGCGCTGGGGGCGGTAGGCGCCGTGGCGGGGGGCAAGCCCTTGCTGGACAAGCCCGTGCCGGGCAAGGCATAAGGCCGGTCATGGAAACGCGCGCCAACTACGTCTGGGTGGGCACCATCACCCTGGCGCTGCTGGCCCTGCTGGCGGTGGCGACGGTGTGGATCGCCCGGCTGAGCCATGGCGAGCGCAACGCCTACGACATCTTCTTCCCCCAGTCGGTCGAGGGGCTGGCCAAGGGCAGCACGGTTACCTACGCCGGGGTGCCCGCCGGCCAGGTGGCCGAAATCGCGCTGTGGGAGAAAGACCCCAGCTATGTCCGGGTGCGGGTGATGCTGAATGCCAAGGTGCCGATCCTGCAGGGCACCACCGCCACCATCCAGGCCAGTTTCACCGGGGTTTCGACCATCCTGCTCAACGGCGGGGTCAAGGGCCTGCGCGAGATTACCGAGCCGGGGCCCGAGGGCGTGCCGGTGATCCCGCCGCGCCGCTCCGGGCTGGGCGAATTGCTGATGAACGCGCCGCTGCTGCTCGACCAGATCGCCGGGCTGGTCCAGCGCGTCTCGAAGCTGCTGTCCGATGACAACCAGCGCGCCTTCGCCCATATCCTCGCCAATACCGACAAACTCAGCGGCAACCTCGCCGCCGCCTCGCCGCAGGTGAAAGTGGCGCTCGACGATCTGCATACCACGCTGGCCCAGGCGACCAAGACGCTGGCCCAGCTTGAACAGGCCGGGGCCACGGCCAATGCCGCGCTCGACCCCAAGGGGGCCGGGCTGGCGCGCCAGTTGCAGGCGTCGCTGAAATCGGCGCAGGGCGCGGCCGATGCCCTGCAGGCGACGCTGGCCGAGGCCCGGCCCGCCGCGCGCCAGCTGTCGCAATCTACCCTGCCCGAGACCGAGGCGGCGCTGCGCGATCTGCGCTCGGCCACCCGGGCGCTGCGCGATGTGACCGAACAGGTGGCCGACCATGGCGCCGGGGCGGCGCTGGGGGGCAGCAAGCTGCCCGATTACCATCCGGGCGGGGGGCAATGACGATGCGGATCCACTTCCCGGCGGTGCTGGCCGCGCTGGCGCTGGCCGGTTGCGTCAGCCTGGGCACGCCGGCCAAGGCCCCGGCGCTGCTGGTCGGCCTTTCCGCCGAACACCCCGCCGCGCCCGGTTATGCCATGACCGCACGGCCCGCCGAGGCGGTGCTGGTGGCCGAGCCCGAGGCCGACCGCGCGCTGGCCGCCCCGCGCATCGCGGTGCGGCTGGACGATACCCGGATTGCCTATCTCACCGGCGCGCAATGGGTCGAACGGCCCAGCCGCCAGTTCGCCGGGCTGCTGGCCGAAGTGCTGCGCGCCCATGGCAAGCGGCTGGTGCTGCAAGAGGGCGATGCCCTGCCGGCCGGCGGCAAGCGGCTTGGCGGGCGGCTGCTGGCCATGGGCTATGACGACCGCGAGCGCGCGGTGGTAGTGCGGTTCGACGCGATCCGCCGGGGGCCGGACGGCCGGCTGGCGACCCGCCGGTTCGAAGCGCGCGAGGGCGGGGTGAAGCCGCAGGCCGGGCCGGTCAGCGCGGCGCTGAACCGGCTGGCCAATCAGGTCGCCGGCGAGGTCGCCGACTGGATCAACTAGCGCCGGCCAGCGCGGCAAAGCGCGCCGCGGCCAGAAACTGCGCCCCGCGCCGTTCGCGCCGCGTTTCGGCCTCGGTCTCGCGGCCCCACAGGTCGGCCTGCCACTCTTCCTCAAGGTTCGCGGCATACCACAGCGCGGCATGGTCGGCGCCCGGTTCCAGCGCCAGCAAACCCAGCGTGAGCGAGGCGGCAAGGCCGGCAAGGTTGCGCAGCGCGGCCATGGCGAAGGGATCGAGACCGGCCAGCCGGGTGCCCAGCGTGGCCAGGGTTTCGGGTGGCTGGGGGCGGTGGATCACGCCCGATATGCGGGTGAAGGCAAGGCCCCAGCGCGCCTCGGCCCCGGCCAGCAGCGGCTCCCACACTTCGGCCTGGCGGCGATAGAGCGGCTCGTCCGGGTCGGCGCGGTAGCACAGCGTGTCGGTTTCGGCGTAGGCCAGCAGCGCGGCCGTGGCCGCCGCCGGATCGGGGGCGATCACGTCCAGCGCATAGTCGGCCATGTCGCGCAGCACGAAAGCGGCGGGGTCGATCTCTTCGCCCTGACCGGCCCATTCGCCCGCCAGCGCATCGGCCAGCGCACGGCTCGGCAATACCTGCGCCCGCCCGCCCACGGTCCTGATCGCGCGGCCATCCAGCCGCACCTGCCAGCCGCCATCGCCGGCGGCGACATCCACCCCGGACCAGAAGCGCTTCATCCGCCCTGCCGTTTCCATGCCCGGGCCAGCAGGATCGGAACAATCAGGGCATCGATCGCGCCGATCATCACCATCAGCCGCCCAACCAGCTCTGGTTGTGAACCGGCATGGATGGCCGGCACTTTGCCAGACATTATCGCTACACCAAGCAATGCCATCGCTGCCCCTCCGAGGCGGAGCGCTTGAAGAAAGAAGAAGCGCTTCTTGGCTAGCGCAGCAGGATCGGGCGCGGGGGTTTCGGTCATGCCAACAGCTCCAGCAGATGGGCGGCATCGCGCGCCACGGCCTCGGCCCCGGCGGCGATCAATTCCTCGGGGGCGTGATAGCCCCAAGCGACACCAATCGCCCGCACCCCGATCGCGCGGGCCATGTCGATGTCATAGACGGTATCGCCGATCATCACCGCATCGCCGGGCGTGGCCAAGGCCTCGTCCAGCGCGGCCTCCAGCATTGCCGGATGGGGCTTGGAGGGGTGATGGTCGGCGGTTTGCAAGGTGTTGAAATGGCGGGTCAGGCCATGCATCGCGAGGCAGTGATCCAGCCCGCGCCGGCTCTTGCCGGTGGCAACGCCCAGCACCCAGCCGCGCGCCGCCAGCGTTTCGATCACCCCGGCCAGCCCGTCGAACAGCGGCTCGACCAGTTCGCCCCCCTCGCGCGCGGTGCGGAAAGCGGCCTTGTAATGCTCGACCACGCTGGCGCGCTGCTCGGCGCCCAGCGTGGGGGCCAGCCGGGCCACGGCCTGCGGCAGGCTCAGCCCGACGATCCGCCGCACCATGCGCGGATCGGGTGCTGCCAGCCCCTCGGCGGCAAAGGCGCGGGCCATGGCGGCCACCACCCCGGCCTGCCCGTCGACCAGCGTCCCGTCGCAATCGAACACGGCCAGCCGCACGCTCACGGCGCCAGCTGCCGCATCAGTCGGGCGATGCCCACGGCACCCTCGCGCTCCATCCCCTCGGCCAGCGCGGCGCGATCCGCGCTGGTCTTGTTCTGGCCCAGCTTGAAGGTCTCGCGCCAGCCGGCGATTTCCAGCTCGAAGCCGACGATCGCCGCCAGCAGCCCGCGCCGCCGGGCGGCATCGAGCTTGTCCATGGTCCAGGGCTTGCCCTCGGCCACCCGGGCCTCGTGCTGGTCGGACAGCTGGGTGACCAGGCCCAGCAGCCCGTCCTCGTCCATCCGCCGCACCCGGCCTTCCAGTTCCAGCGCGACATAGTTCCAGGTCGGCACCTGATCCTTGCCGCCATCGGGATACCAGCGCGGGCTGACATAGCCGTGCGGCCCGTTGAGCACCACCAGCGCGGTGGCGCCATCGAGGTGGCGGGTGAGGGCATTGCCGCGCGCGAGGTGGAACTGCACCGCGCCATCGCCGGTCGACAGCAGCGGCACATGGGCCACGCGCGGGCCATCCGGGGTCGCAGCGAAGACCATGCCGAACCCGATCTCGCTGATCAGGGTTTCCAGCAGCGCGCGATCACCGTGCCGGAAGGCCATGTTGGGATGCATCAGCGCTTGCCCTTGGGCGCCGGCTTGCCGCGCGCCGGGGTCGCGCCACGGCCACGCCGCTCGCCCCGCCGTTCCTTGCGGTATTGCTTGGCATGGGCCTTGGCCTGCGCCTTGGCCACCACCTTGCGGTCGGGCTTGGGGGGCTTGGGCGGCGGGGCGCCCTCGCTCTCTTCAAAGCCCAGCCCGGACAGGCTGGCGGTCATGTGTTCGGGCAGCGGTGCGGTCACGTCGATGGTGCCGCCGCCGGGGGCGTCGATTACCAGCCGGCGGGCGTGGAGGTGCAATTTGCGGCTGATGCTGCCCGACAGGAAGGCATCCAGCCCGCCATATTTGCCATCGCCGATGATCGGGTGGCCGATCGCCGCCATGTGGACGCGCAGCTGGTGGGTACGGCCGGTCAAGGGTTGCAGCTCCACCCAGGCGGCGCGGTTGCCGGCACGGTCGATCACCCGGTAGCGGCTCTTCGAGGGCTGGCCGTGCTCGCTCTTGTCGACCATCATCTTCTCGCCGCCGCTGCCCGGCTGCTTGGCCAGCGGCAGGTCGATCAGCCCCTCGGCGGGTTCGGGCACCCCCGCCACCAGCGCCCAGTAAACCTTCTTGGCGGTGCGCCCGGCAAAGCGCTTCGAGAATGTGGCGGCGCTGCCCGGGGTGCGGGCGATCAGCAGCACGCCGCTGGTATCCTTGTCGAGCCGGTGGACCAGCCGCGGGCGTGGCTGATCCTCGCCAGCATAGGCATCGAGCAGGCCGTCGACATGTTTGAAGGTGCCGCTGCCGCCCTGGGTGGCAAGCCCGGGGGGCTTGTTCAGCACCAGCGCGGTGGGGGTTTCGAGCAGGACCATGCTTTCGGCCAGCGCGCGATCCTCGGCCGAGAGCGGCTTGCGGGTGCGCGGGGCCTTGCCGGTGGTGGGCGCGAGGCTGCCCGGCGGCACCCGCAGCACTTGCCCTGCCGCCAGCCGGTCGGCCGGATCGGCGCGCTTGCCGTCAACCCGGATCTGCCCGGTGCGCGCCCAGCGGCTGATCGTGGCAAAGCCGATCTCGGGCAGGTGGCGCTTGAACCAGCGATCGAGCCGGATATCGTCGTCGTCCGCGCCGACGGTGAACTGGCGAACCTGATCGCTCATCCCGCCACCCGCATCAGCCAGAGGCCGCCGAACAGGGCGAGGAACCCCGCCAGCAACGAAGCCCCGACATAGAGCGCCGCCAGCCCCAGCGCGCCACGCTGGACGAACAGGGCGAATTCCAGCGCAAAGGACGAGAAGGTGGTATAGCCGCCCAGCACCCCCACGCCGATCAGCAGCCGCCAGTGCTCGCCGCCGCCGCCGTGGCGGGCCAGCCAGCCGACCAGCAGGCCCATGGCCAGGCTGCCCGCGACATTGGCAGTCAGCGTTGCCCAGGGAAAGGCGCTGGCGGCCACGGGGCCAGCGAGGGCGATCCACAGCCGCCCGGTCAGATAGCGCAGCCAGGCGCCGAAACCGCCGCCAAGCGCGACCAGCAGCGAGGCCAGGGAGAATGAGGGGGTACCAACCATCCCGGTGCCTTAGCCGGGCCGGCGGCCAAGGGGAAGCGCCCGTGACGCTGCCATTCATGGCTTGCCAAGCGCCACCCCTTCTGTTAGCGGCCCGCCGGTTCGGCCGACCCGTGCGGATTCGGCCCCTATGTCTTTTGTTCGATCAGGTGATCCCCCGGATCGTGCCGGGGTTCTGGCCTGCCGTTTGTGAGGTGTGAGGTTTCATGCAAATTCTCGTTCGCGACAACAATGTCGACCAGGCCCTGCGCGCGCTGAAGAAGAAGCTGCAGCGTGAGGGCGTGTACCGCGAGATGAAGCTGCGCCGCCACTTCGAAAAGCCCTCGGAAAAGCGCGCCCGCGAAAAGGCCGCTGCTGTCCGCCGCGCCCGCAAGCTTGAGCGCAAGCGGCTGGAGCGTGACGGCGCCAAGTAGGTGCCGGGCCCCGCAAGGGGCTGAAATTCACCGTATCAGGGCGCCGGGGCACTTGCCCCCGCCCGCCGGTTGAGCCAATAGGGCGCGGCACGCAAGCCGCGCCCTTTGCTATGGCGCGTCGCACGAGGAAACCCGCATGACCGAGATCACCCGCGTTCCGCTTCAGCCGCTGGCCAAGGGCTCGCTGCGCAACCTCTGGCTGGGGGTGGCCGTGACCATCGCTGCGGCCGGCGGGCTGGCGATCGCCGCCAAGCCGCCGATGGTCGAAGTGCGGACGGTAACCCCCGGCAAGGTCGAGCCCGGGCGTGATGCCAGCCCGTCGATGGAAGACGTGGTGGTGATCGACTATATCGGCAAGCTGGCCAACGGCACGGTGTTCGATCGCGCCGAAAAGGCGGTGCTGCCGCTGCAGGGGGTGGTGCCGGGCTTTTCGCGCGCGCTGCTGCAGATGCAGCGCGGCGGCACCTACCTCGTCAAGATCCCGCCCAAGCTGGGCTATGGCGATCGCGCCGTTGGCCCGATCCCGGCCAATTCCGAGCTGACTTTCGAGATCAAGCTGATCGATTTCATGAATGCCCGCCAGTACCAGCAGCAGATGATGATGATCGAGCAGATGCGCCAGATGCAGGGGCAGCAGCGTGGCCATGGCGGCCCGGCCGGCGCCCCCGCCGGCGATGCTCCGCCGCAGTAAACCGCCCTTTCGCGCAGCCAGCAGGATAGACGCACCATGTCGGTCGATACCGCCACCGTCGCCCGGATCGCCGCCCTCGCCCGGATCAAGGTGGGCGAGGCGGAACTTGAGGCGATGGTTCCCGAACTCAACGGCATTCTCGCCTGGGTCGAACAGCTGGGCGAGGTCGACGTCGCCGGCGTCGAGCCGATGACGGCCGTGATTCCCAACCACCTGCGCCTGCGCGACGATGTGGTGAATGCCGATCCGCTGACCGGCGGCGGCATCCGCGACGCGGTGCTGGCCAATGCTCCGGCGGCCGAACACGGCTTTTTCGGCGTGCCCAAGGTGATCGAATAATGACGGCGTTGAACGAACTGGGGATCGCCGAGATCCGCGACGGCGTCGCTGCCGGCAGCTTCACCGCGACCGAGGTTGCCACGGCCTGCAATGCCGCCGTGGCCGCGGCGCAGGATGCGCTGAACGCCTTTATCGTCACCACGCCCGAGGCTGCGCTGGCCGCCGCCGCGAAGGTCGATGCCGATCGCGCCGCCGGCCGGCCGCTGGGCAAGATGGCCGGGGTGCCGATCGGGATGAAGGACCTGTTCGCCAGCAAGGGCGTGCAGACCACCGCGGCCAGTCATATTCTCGAAGGGTTCAGGCCGCAGTACGAAAGCACCGTCTCGCAGCGGCTGTGGGATGCCGGCGCGGGCATGCTGGGCAAGCTGAACCTTGACCAGTTCGCGATGGGTTCGTCGAACGAGACCAGCTATTTCGGCAACGTGATCAGCCCGTGGCGGCGCCCCGGCGATACCGCGCCGCTGGCCCCCGGCGGCAGTTCGGGCGGCAGCTCGGCGGCGGTTTCGGCGCGGCTGTGCCCGGCGGCGACCGGCACCGACACCGGCGGCTCGATCCGCCAGCCGGCGGCCTTCACCGGGATTACCGGGATCAAGCCGACCTATGGCCGCTGCAGCCGCTGGGGCATCGTCGCCTTCGC
>JAFECL010000067.1:236-10218 GCA_018242165.1 Pseudomonadota bacterium | reverse complement strand
CGGACCCGGCCCCCACCCTCCCCGCCTCCCCACCCGACCCCCATAGGATACCATCCTAGGTTATGGGGGTCGAGTGGGGAGGCGGGGTGGGTGGTGACCGCGCGGCTGGATGCCCGCGACCAAAACTAACGCTTCAGCACGAACACCGCATGCTCGGCGCGCCAGTTGGCGGCAAAGGCCCCGATCTGCCGATCGCCAGCCAGAAACCATTCGGCCTCGACCGTCAGGCCGCGCGCCGTCACCAGATCGCGGAAATCGGCCACGGTCAGGTGGTGGATATTGGGGGTTTCGTACCACGAGACCGGGATCAGCCGGGTCACCGGCATCCGCCCGTTGGTCAGCAGGCTGAGGCGGACCCGCCAGTGGGCGAAATTGGGGAAGCTGACCACCGCGTGGCGGCCAATCCGCAGCAGGTGCTCCAGCACCTGGTCGGGCCGCTTGGTGGTCTGCAGGGTCTGGCTGAGGATCGCGTAATCGAAGCTGGCGTCGGGGTAGAGCGCCAGATCCTCGTCGGCATCGCCCTGGATCACCGGCAGGCCATGCTCGACGCACAGCGCGACATTGTGGGGATCCAGCTCCATCCCGCGCGCATCGCAGCCGCGGCTGTCGCGCAGCGCCGCCATCAGCGCGCCATCGCCGCAGCCGATATCGAGCACCCGCGCGCCCGGGGCGACATGGCCGGCGATCAGCGCCAGATCGGGGCGAAGCACGCTCATCGGTCGAGGAACCCGGCCACCACCCGGTCGAGCGCGGGCACATCGAGCAGGAAGCTGTCGTGCCCGAAGGGCGCCGAAAGCTCGACGAAGCTGACCGCCGCCCCGGCGGCATTGAGCGCGTGGGCGATCCGCCGGCTTTCCACCGTGGGATAGAGCCAGTCCGAATCGAAGCTGACCAGGCAGAACCGCGCGCCCGAACGTGCCGCGCCGGCAAAGGCCGGGGCCAGCTTGCCGCCATGTTCCTCGGTCAGGTCGAAATAGCTCATGGCCTTGGTCAGGTAGAGATAGGCATTGGCATCGAAGCGCCCGGTAAAGGTCGCGCCCTGGTGGCGCAGATAGCTTTCCACCTGATAGTCGGCATCGAAGCCGAAGCTTTTCTCGGCGCGATCCTGCAACCGGCGGCCGAACTTCTCGTGCATGCTGGCTTCGGACAGATAGGTGATATGCGCCGTCATCCGCGCCACCGACAGGCCGGCATCGGGCGCCTTGCCGGTGCCGTAATAGGCCCCGTGCTGCCAGTCGGGATCGGCCATGATCGCCTGCCGGCCCACTTCCTGGAAGGCGATGTTCTGCGCCGGCATGGCGGCGGTGGCGGCGATCACCAGCACGCGCTCGGTCCGCTCGGGCCAGTTGGCGGCAAGGCTGAGCGCCTGCATCCCGCCCATCGATCCGCCCACCACCGCATAGAGCCGCCCGATTCCCAGCGCATCGAGCAGCGCCAGGTGGCCGCGCACCATGTCGCGGATAGTGATGCCGGGAAAGCGCAGCGCCCAGGGCTGGCCATCGGGGCCCGGGCTGGCCGGGCCGGTGGTGCCCATGCAGCCGCCCAGCACATTGGCGCAGATCACATGGAAGCGATCGGTGTCGATCGGCTTGCCCGGGCCGACCGTGCGGCTCCACCAGCCGGGCTTGCCGGTGATCGGATGGGTGCTGGCCAGATACTGGTCGCCGGTGGTGGCGTGGCAGACCAGGATCGCGTTGTCGCGCGCCGCATTCAGCGCGCCATAGGTCTCGTAGGCGATCCGCACGCCCTCCAGCGCCTGGCCACAGTCAAGCGGCAGGGGCGCGGGAAGTTCCAGCCAGGGGCTTTCAGGGCTTGCCTTGGGGGCCATCTGCGGCGCTTGCCGGCAAAGGCGCGGGGCTGTCAATCGCCAATCAAGCTGCTAAGGGCCGGGCACCATGGCCCAAGCCCCCGTCCCCAAGAGCTGGATCGCCGCGATCCACGCCTATGTTCCCGGCAAGAGCACGGGCGCCGATGGCCGCGCGCTGATCAAGCTTTCGGCCAACGAGAACCCGCTGGGCACCAGCGAACAGGCGCTGGCCGCCCGCGCCGCCGCGGTTCCGCCGCACCTCTATCCCGATCCCGACAGCACCGCGCTGCGCGAGGCGCTGGGCCGCCTGCACGGCGTCGATCCGGCGCGGATCATCTGCGGCACCGGATCGGGAGAGCTGCTCGAGATCGCCGCCGCGGCCTTCGCCGGGCCGGGCGATGAATGCATCTATGTGCGCTATGGCTTTTCGCTGTACGACATCGTCATTCGCCGCGCCGGGGCCGAGCCGGTGGTGGCGCCCGATGCCGACTATGGCACCGACGTCGATGCCCTGCTGGCCTGCCTCTCCCCGCGCACCCGGGTGGTCTTCGTGGCCAACCCCAACAATCCGACAGGTGCCTTCCTGCCGCGCGCCGGCCTCGCCCGGCTGCACGCCGCCCTGCCCGCCGATGTGCTGCTGGTGATCGACCAGGCCTATGCCGAATATGTCGCGCCCGAACATGACGATGGCGCGCTGGAACTGGCGGCAGCCCACGCCAATGTGCTGGTCACGCGGACTTTTTCCAAGGCCTATGGCCTGGCCGGCGAACGGGTCGGCTGGGCCACCGGGGCGCCGGCGCTGATCGATGCGCTGGGGCGGATCCGGGGTGCCTTCCCGCTGGGCAATGCCGCGCAGGCGGCGGCGGCGGCGGCGGTGGCCGATCAGGCCTTCGTCAACCACTCGCGCCAGCACAATGCCACCACCCGCGCCAGCTTCGTCGCCGCGCTGGCCGGGCTTGGCAACCACGGCCTGCGGGTCGTGCCGAGCGAGGCCAATTTCGTGCTGGTGCTGTTCGAGGGGGCCCTTACCGCCGAGGCGGCCTACAACGGCCTGACGGCGCGTGGCTTCATCACCCGCTGGCTGCCCGGGCAGGGCCTGCCCCACGGCCTGCGGATCACCATCGGCACCGCCGAACAGATGGAACTGGTCGCGGCCCACCTTGCCGAGCTGGCGGGGGCCGCGAAGTGAGCGCGCCGTTCGATCATGTCGCGGTGATCGGGCTGGGGCTGCTGGGCGGCTCGATCGGTCTCGCCCTGGCCGAGGCGCTGCCGGCGGCCAGGACCACCGGCTATGACCGCGACCCCGCCACCCGCGCCCGCGCAGCTGAACGCGGCCTGGTCGGCACGGTCTGCGCCAGCGCGGCCGAGGCGGTGGCTGGGGCCGATCTGGTGATCTTCTGCGTGCCCCCCGGCGCGATGGGCGCGGCGGCGACGGAAATCGCCGGCGCGGTCAACCCCGGGGCGGTGATTTCCGACGTCGGCAGCTGCAAGGTCTCGGTGGCCGAAGCGCTGGGCGCCGCCCTGCCAACCAACCCGATCATCCCCGCCCACCCGGTGGCGGGAACCGAGAATTCGGGCCCCGACGCGGGCTTTGCCAGCCTGTTCCGCAACCGCTGGTGCATCATCACCCCGCCCGCCGATGCCGATCCCGCGCTGGTCGCGCGGCTGACCGCGCTGTGGGAGGCGCTGGGCGCGCGGGTCGAACTGATGGAGGCCGCGCATCATGACCGGGTGCTGGCGGTTACCAGCCACCTGCCACACCTGATCGCCTATACCATCGTCGGCACCGCCTCTGACCTCGAGGAAGTGACGCAGAGCGAGGTGATCAAGTATTCCGCCGGCGGCTTCCGCGATTTCACCCGCATCGCCGCCAGCGACCCGACGATGTGGCGTGATGTGTTCCTCGCCAACAAGGATGCGGTGCTGGAAATGCTCCAGCGCTTCAGCGAGGATCTGACCAGCCTGCAGCGGGCGATCCGCTGGGGCGATGGCGATACGCTGTTCGAGCTGTTCAGCCGCACCCGCGCGATCCGCCGGGGCATCATCGAACAGGGCCAGGACGATGCTCGGCCCGACTTCGGCCGCAGCGACCACAAGAGTTGAAGTTCAAGACAGCAGGAATACCAGCCCAACCGTGGCCATCACCCCGGTGGCCAGCCAGCCCAGGGCCGCCAGCCGGCGCGATATGGCCAGCCGGCCCATTACCCGGGGGTTGCGGGCCAGCAGCAGGGTCATCGCCATCAGCGGCGGGGCCAGCAGGCCATTGAGCACCGCCGTCCAGTACAGCGCGCGCATCGGGTCGATCGCCAGCAGGTTCAGCGCGGCGCCGGCTGCGGTGGCCGCCGCGATTGCGGCATAGAAGGCGCGGGCCTCGGCCGGCTTGCGATCCAGCCCCTCGGTCCAGCCGAAGGTTTCCGACAGGCCATAGGCCGCCGAACCGGCCAGCACCGGCACCGCCAGCAGGCCGGTGCCGATGATCCCCAGCGCAAACAGGGCAAAGGCGAACTCACCCGCGATCGGGCGCAGCGCCTCGGCGGCCTGATCGGCCGAGGCGATCCGGGTGATGCCGTGAGCATGCAGCGTTGCCGCCGTCGCCACCACGATCGCCAGCGCGGTCAGGTGGGTGATGGCCATGCCGACCATGGTATCCAGCCGGATCCGCGCCAGCCCATCCCCGGCGCCGCGCGCGAACAGGCCCAGCGGGGCGCTGTGGGTGCGGTGCTGTTCCTCGACCTCCTGCCCCGATTGCCAGAAGAACAGGTAGGGGCTGATGGTGGTGCCGAGCAGCGCGATCAGCGCCATCGCCTGCTCACGTCCGCTTGGCAGCGCCGGCAAGGCCAGCCCGCGCCAGGCCGTGGCCCAGTCGATCCGCGCAACGAAAGGCACGGCGATATAGGCCAGCAGCGACAGCGTCACCCATTTGAGGATCCGGGCATAGCGGGCATAGCTGACCCAGACCTCCAGCCCCACCGACAGCACGGCGAACAGCACGGTGTAGAGCAGCGCCGGCCCCGGCAACAGCAGCCGCAGCACCGCCGCCATTGCGCCAAGGTCGGCGCCCAGGTTGATCGTGTTGGCCACCACCAGCAGCCCGATAGCCAGGGCCAGCACCGGGCGCGGATAGTGGCGGCGCAGGTTGTGGGCGATGCCGTGCCCGGTCACCGCCCCGATCTCGGCGCAGATCAGCTGGATGCCGACCAGCAGCGGATAGGACAGCACCATGACCCAGCCCAGCGCAAAGCCGAACTGCGCGCCCACCTGGCTGTAGGTGCCGATGCCGGATGGATCGTCATCCGCCGCCCCCGTCACCAGCCCCGGCCCCAGCGCCGCCAGCCAGCCCCGGCGTGGCGGATCGCCCGGGGGCGGGGCCTCGCTCATGCCGGCGGGTTCAGCGCATTCAGCGCGGCGTGAACACGCGCCTCGGCCTCATCGCGCGGCAGGCCGGCGGGGATGGTTTCGCCAAAGCGATAGGTCACCACCCCGCGCCGCTTGATCCAGCCATGGTAGAGCGGGCCGGAATCGACCGCCAACGGCACCACCGGCAGGCCAACCAGCTTGTAGATCCCGGCAAAGCCCGATTGCAGCGGCGGGCGGGCGCCATGCGGGGTGCGGGTGCCTTCGGGGAAGATCACCAGCAGGCGCCCGGCGGCCACCATCGCCCGCGCCGCGTCGAGCATCCGGCGCAGCGCGCGGGCGCCGGCATTGCGCTCCACCGGAACCAGCCCGTACTGCGCCGCCAGCTTGCCCCAGACCGGCAGGCGGAACAGTTCGGCCTTGGTGAAGACCGAGGGGCGGTGGAGCAGGGTGGGCATGTCGATCGCCTCGAAAAAGCTTTCGTGCTTGGCGGCGACCAGCACCCCCGCCTCGGGCATCGGGCCCTCGACCCGGATCGTCAGCCGCAGGATCCGGGTGACGCACCAGCGGTGAAAGAACGACCAGTGTTCGGGCACCCATTGGGCCAGGCGCGGGGTGAAGAAGACCGTGACCAGCACCGCCACCTGCATCAGCACCGTGCCGCCCCAGAACACCGGGTAGAAGGCCAGGCTGCGCAGCACGTCGGCTAGGGTGGCGGGCGGGCGCTTCATGCTGCCCCCGCCGGCACCAGCTGGCGCACCAGGAACTTGGAATATTCGGTCAGCAGCATGTTGAACGAGGGCCGGGTGGGCACGGCATCGGCCACCACCCGCACGCCCTTGGGCAGGCGGCGGTGCAGCTCGAACAGGGCGCGGCGCATGTGCCAGTCGGAAGTGACCAGCCGGATCGAGCCGATCTGGTGCGCCGCCACCCAGCGGGTGGTTTCCTCGGCATTGCTGCGGGTATCGACCGATTCGTACCCCAACGAAACGCAGCAGGCCATCAGCCCCGCACTGGCGCGGTATTGCACGGCGAATTCACTGGCCCGCACCTCGGGATCGACCCCGGCCACCAGCATCCGCCCGGCCCAGCCGGCACGCAGCACCTCCAGCCCCCGGTCGATCCGCCCCTCGCCACCGGTCAGCACCACCACCGCATCGGTATGTTCGGTGCCGGCGGGGCGCGGCAGCGCCACGGCAAAGGCGACAAAGCCCAGCACCCAGGCCAGCAGCACCACCGAGATTACCCGCCGCAGCATGCTGACTAAAGCATCCGGCGCAGCGCGCCCAGCACCGACAGGCGCGCCGTTACGATGGCGAGCACAGTGGCGAACAGCGGCACCAGCGCCAGCGCCAGCCAATCGGCCCAGCCCAGCATGCCCCCGGCCAGCAGCCCGGCCTCCAGGTCCGCCACCCGTCGGCCCAGCAGCATGATCGCCAGCAGCCCGCCGGCAAACCCGGCCAGTGCGCCCAGCGCCGCGTCGATCCCGATCAGCCGCTGGAAGATCCGCGCGACCTGCGGGTCGGTGCCGCCCAGCATGTGGACGATGGTGATGGTTTCGGCATGGTTGCCCAGCGCGGTGCGGGTGGCCAGCAAGACCACCGCGGCCAGCGCCGCCGCCAGCGCGACGATCAGCGCCGCCGCGAGCCATTGCGCCGAGGCGATCGCCCCGAACACCGGCCCCAGCCAGGCCGACTGGGCATCGATCCGCGCCGCCGGGGCCACGCCATGCAGCACCCGCCCCAGGGTGGCCAGCCGCGCCGCATCGGGCGTGCCATCCAGCGTCGCATCGATCAGCGCCGGCACCGGCACCCCATCGGCCACATCACCCCCCAGCCAGGGGGCGAGCAGCTGGTCAACCTCGGCCTGCGGCACCTGGTGGACGTTGCTGACCCCGGGCTGCTGGCGCAGCAGTTCGGCCGCGGCGGCGGCCTGCCGGGCGCGCAGTTCGGGCCGCCCTTCAAGGATCTGCACCGTCACCCCGCCGGCCAGATCGGTACGCGCCGCCTGGGCGATGTTGCGCATGGCCAGGCCCGACGCGGCGGCCACCACGCTCATCGCCACCATGATCGCGATCACCCAGGGCATCGGCCCGACCTGCCGGCTGGGCATCGCGGTATCTTCGGCACCGCGCGCCCAGCCCGACAGCACCCGCATCCGCCCGCCGGTGATCGCGGCGCCCAATCCATCCTCGGCGCCCGACAGGCGCTTCAACCAGCCGCCGATCATGGCTGCTGCCCCGGGCGGCGCGGCGGAAAGCGCAGTGCCCCGGTCGGATCGCCCAGTCGGCCCTTGTCGAGCCGCATGATCAGGCAATCGGGCACTTTCTGCAGCAGGTGAACGTCGTGGGTGGCCACCACCACCGTGGTGCCCAGCCGGTTCAGCGCCTCGAACAGGCGCAACAGCTTGACCGCCATTTCCGGGTCGACGTTACCGGTCGGTTCGTCGGCGACCAGCAGGTCGGGCCGGCCGATCACCGCGCGGGCGATCGCCACCCGCTGCTGCTCCCCGCCCGACAGGGTGGCGGGCCGGGCATGCATCCGGTCCGCCAGGCCAACCCAGTCGAGCATGTCGCCCACCGCCTGGGTCACATCGGCTTCGGCCACCCCCGCAATGCGCAGCGGCAGCGCGACATTGTCGAAGGCCGAAAGGTGCGGCACCAGCCGGAAATCCTGGAACACCACGCCCACCCGACGGCGAAAGCCCGGCAGGCGATCACGCGGCAGGGTGATGGCATCCGCGCCAAACAGGCGGATGTTCCCGCGCGAGGGGCGCTGCGAGAGGTACAGCAGCTTCAGCAGCGAGGTCTTGCCCGCGCCGCTGGCCCCGGTGAGGAAATAGAAACAGCCCCGGAACAGGGTGAACGAGACGTCGCTCAGCACCTCGCGGTCGGTGCCGTAACGCAAGCCAACGCTATCGAATTGCGCGATTTCCCCGGTGTCGCTGGTGGTCATGATCTGGGCCGGGATGGTCTCGCGAGAGCGGCGGGGCTCGAAGGTTGGCGGGTGGTCTTAACCGCCTATAGACCAAGCCGGCAGCGGATGCGAACCCGCTTTTGCATCGGCCCCCTTTCGGTGGAAAACCGGGGATCGCGCGGGACGGCGGGCGATCGGCACTTGTCGGACAGGCCACCCCCATGCTTAACACCGCTGCAATGATCATTGCCTGCCCCGCCTGCCTGACACGCTATGCCGTGCCCGACACCATGATCGGGGTCGAAGGGCGGACGGTGCGCTGCGCCAAGTGCCGCCACAGCTGGTTCCAGGAAGGCCCTGAGCTCGCCCCCATGGCCGAACCGGCCGTGCCCCCTCCGCCACCGCCGCCACCGCCTGCGCCTGACGAAACCGGCCCGGCCGCCCCGGCACCGGAGGCGGATCCCCCCCCGCTGGCCGAGGTGCGCGCGCCCCGGGTCTTTGCCGAGCCCGAGCTGGCCTATGCCGAAGCGGATGCCGGCTCTGCCTTCGATTACGAACCGCCGTTCCGCCCGCGCCGCAACTGGGCGCGGATCGGGATGGTTGCTGCCGTGGCCTTCGCCCTGACCGCCTTTGCCGCGATCGGCGCGGTGGCGTGGTATGGCCTGCCCGGCTGGATGCCGCTGGGCCGCCCGGAAGTGGTGGCGCACAAGCCCGATCTGGTGCTCGATTTCCCGCCCAACCGTCAGGACCGGCGGACGCTGGCCAACGGCACCGAATTCTTCGGCGCCAGCGGCACCGTTACCAATGTCGGCAAGGAACGGCGCGTGGTGCCGCCGATCGTGATCGTGCTGCGCGATGCCGGCAACCGGATCGTCTACACGCTCGAGGTCACCTCGCCCAAGGCCAGCCTGGCCCCGGGCGAAAGCGAGTCGATCAACGAGGCGGTGACCGACGTGCCCAAGTCCGCCCGGGCCGCCGAGATCGGCTGGAAGCCGGAATAGGTTCGCTGATCGCCGGCCGCGATTGGCCGCTTGCACCCCCCGGCCCGCTTTGCTAATGGCCCGCTCCTACCCTGCCGGGGCGTAGCCGAACACGGCTTGCACCCCGTCGATTTTGCGGTCGTGGCGGAACTGGTAGACGCGCAACGTTGAGGTCGTTGTGGGCGAAAGCCCGTGGAAGTTCGAGTCTTCTCGACCGCACCAATCATCCATTTGAGCAAGCGAAACTCCCCCCTCGGGGGCGTAAGGCGGCTGGACGGTGCGGTTTGGCCGAACACGGCTGGGAGGCTGGCCTGGTCCAACGCAGTGCAACGAGAACTCGTGCGCGCTGTGCATGACGCAGGCGCGCCAATGCGGCCGCGACCCTGCACCATCCGTTGATAAGGACGATCCTGGGCGCGACCTTTGCAAGCCCCTTTCCGGCGGGATTGCCGGCCGGGGCGCAATGCTGGAATGGGTTCGGGCAGCAAGCTGCGCTTCTGCGGTCGGCGAGCAAGGGCCGGAAGCACACCTGGAAGTGGAGGAGCCAGGATCCCTCGACCGGCTTGGAAGCGGGAGGATCCGAAACGTCGCATTATGGTGGTTGCGGGGGCAGGATTTGAACCTGCGACCTTCAGGTTATGAGCCTGACGAGCTACCGGGCTGCTCCACCCCGCGTCACCATTTCGGGCCTGATCCAAAAACAAAAAGGGCCGCAAGCGGCCCTTTGAGCTTTGGCCCAGAAGGCCCTGACATGTGAATGGGTTTTTCCCGATACGCACCGGCTATAATGCCTGGCGACGCCCTACTCTTCCAACGCTTGAGCGGTAGTACCATCGGCGCAGTCAGGTTTCACGGCCGAGTTCGAGATGGGATCGGGTGGGGCACTGACGCTATGGTCACCAAGCAATAAAGCAGGTGCGTATTGG
>JAFECL010000067.1:0-186 GCA_018242165.1 Pseudomonadota bacterium | reverse complement strand
CCAGACAGCAGAACTGTCATTGATGGCGGGATTCTCAAGCATGATCAGAGTTATTAGGACCGGTTAGCTCCACACATTACTGCGCTTCCACATCCGGCCTATCAACGTGATGGTCTATCACGACTCGAAGATACCTAATCTTGAGGGAGGCTTCCCGCTTAGATGCTTTCAGCGGTTATCCCGTCC
>JAFECL010000066.1:4274-4416 GCA_018242165.1 Pseudomonadota bacterium | reverse complement strand
CGCGCCCAGCATCGAGGGCTTGCCGTGGCGGAACTGGTCGCACAGCGCCCAGCTGAAGGCCGCGGCGGCGGTGGCGACGAAGGTGTTGATGAAGGCCAGGGCCGCGCCGCCGGTGGCTTCGAGGTTCGAGCCGGCGTTGAAG
>JAFECL010000066.1:3761-4125 GCA_018242165.1 Pseudomonadota bacterium | reverse complement strand
CGGCGTTGATGTGCACCACGGTGCCACCGGCAAAGTCCAGCGCGCCCTTGTTGAACATGTAGCCGCCGTCGGTCGGGGTGGCGGGGTAGAAGTCCGGCCCGGCCCAGTACCACACCATGTGCGCGATCGGGAAATAGGCGAAGGTCATCCACAGCACCATGAACAGCATCAGCGGCCAGAACTTCACCCGGTCCGCCAGGCTGCCGACGATCAGCGCCGGGGTGATGATCGCGAAGGTCATCTGGAAGATGACGTAGGCGTATTCGGGAATGTAGACGTTGTTCGAGAAGGTCGCGGCGACGCTGCTGGTCGTCACGCCCTTGAGGAACGCCTTCGACAGGCCGCCGACGAAGGGCGCCAGCGC
>JAFECL010000066.1:0-3672 GCA_018242165.1 Pseudomonadota bacterium | reverse complement strand
CCGCCGTAGAACAGCGCCAGCGCCGGCACGCTCATCAGCAGGACCAGCGCCGAGGAAATCAGCATCCAGGTGGTATCACCCTTGTTGATCATCCCGGCCTGGGCGGCGGCCTGGGCCGCGGGCGCCAGCTTGGCGAGGTTGACCAGCGCCGGGGTGGCGGCAGCCGCGGGCGCGGCACTGGCGGCCGAGGAAGCCGCGTCGGCGGCGGCCTGGGCAAAGGCGCTGCCGGCCATGCCGAGCGATCCGCCCGCCAGCCCGACCGCGCAAAGCAACTTGCGGATCATGGGTTCGTTCCCCTGTGGTTGAATGGCGCTCACAGCGCGATGTCCCCGGTTTCGCCGGTGCGGATGCGGGTGGCCTGGGCCAGATCGAGCACGAAGACCTTGCCGTCGCCGATCGTCCCGGTACCGGCGGCGTGCTGGATGCATTCCACCACCTGCGGGGCGAGATCGTCGCTGGCGGCGATTTCCAGCCGCACCTTGGGCAGCATGTTGGTCGAATATTCGGCGCCCCGGTAAATCTCGGTCTGGCCTTTCTGGCGGCCAAAGCCCTTCACCTCGGTCACGGTCATGCCCGCGACACCCAGCGCGCCAAGGGCCTCGCGCACCTCGTCGAGCTTGAACGGCTTGATGATGGCGATGATGTATTTCATGCCGGTCCCCTGCTGGTGCGCCGGCAGGACGCCGGCCGAACCCCTAGCGCAAGGGCCGTGCCAAACAGGGTTTTGTTAAGGAATCAGCCGGTTGGCCAAACGGCCCTTGCGGCAGTGCAGCACGGGGCAGCCCGTTTTCTCACCACCTGCCTAAAAATTGGGCAGAAAATGGGCGGCTCAGACCTCGCGTTCGCCGCCGATGTAGCGGTCGGTCGGCCGGGTCGGCAGGCCGTCGATGCTCCGGGTGCGGCTGGCCACCTTGGCGGTCCAGGCGGCGGGGTCCTGCTGGGCGTGGTATTTGACCAGGGTCTGGCGCTCGGCCTGCACCTCCATCAGCGGCACACCCCAGCCGCAGCTGCCCTGCACGCTTTCCACCGCCACCTCGAAGATCTGGCGGGTGCCGGGCAGCAGGGTGAAATGGGCGGCCAGCTCGGCCCAGTCGGGGTCCGCCGGCAGCACCGGGCGGCCCCGGCCATAGATCCGCAGAATCAGCGCCGGCTGCTGGAAATTGCACATCATGATCGTGATCCGCCCATCGGCCAGCAGATGGGCGTTGGTCTCGTTGCCCGAGCCGCCCAGATCGAGCCAGGCAACCCGGTCGGGCGCCAGCACGCGGAAGGCGTCATAGCCCTTGGGGCTGAGGTTGATCCGCCCCTCGGCCGCGGCGGTGGCAACGAAGAACACCGACTGCCGCGAGATCATCGCCACTTGGTCGGGGGTGAGCGCGGGGGTGAAATCGGCCATCGCCCAAGGCTAGCGGCGGCGCCGGATCGCGCAAGCGCCAATCGCCCCGCAATCGCCCTTGTGCCCGGCCCAAGCATCGGCCACACCATGGCAAAACGTCCGGGAGAGAGAGCGTGCCCCAGCCCCAAGAACCGCGCCCGCTGGCGCGCCCCGGCGTGGTGCTGGCGATGCTGCTGGCGGTCTACATCTTCAATTTCCTCGATCGTCAGCTGCTGGCGATCCTGGCCCAGCCGATCAAGGCGGACTTGGGGCTGAGTGATGCCCAGCTCGGGCTGCTCGGCGGGCTGGCCTTCGCGATGCTCTATTCGACCGTGGCGATCCCGCTCGGCAGCCTGGCCGACCGGCTGGGCCGGGCCAGGGTGATCACCGCCAGCCTGGCGGTGTGGAGCCTGTTCACCGCGCTGTGCGGCATGGCCACCAGCTTTACCCAGCTGTTCATCGCCCGGCTGGGGGTGGGGGTGGGCGAAGCCGGCGGGGTTGCCCCCAGCTATGCCCTGGTGGCCGAACGTTTCCCCCTGCACCAGCGCGCCCGGGCCATCGCGGTCTATACCCTGGGCGTGCCGCTGGGGGCGGCGCTGGGGGCCTTCCTTGGCGCCAAGATCGCCCACGCGGTCAACTGGCGGGTGGCCTTCGCAGTGATGGGCGGGGCCGGGCTGGTCTTTGCCCTGCCCTTTGCCATGGTGGTGCGCGATGCCCCCCAGCCCGCACCCGAACCCGGCCGCGACACCGGGGTTGCCGCCGTGTTCACCCGGCTGGCACAGCTGCCGGCCTTCTGGCTGATCGCCTTTGGCGCCGGGGTTTCCTCGCTGTGCGGCTATGGCTTCCTGTTCTGGGCGCCCTCGCTGTTCCAGCGCTCGTACCACCTGTCGATGGTCCAGACCGGGGCCTATTTCGGGGTGCAGACGGTGGTGGCCGGGGTGGCCGGGATCATGGCCGGCGGCTGGCTGGCCGACTGGCTGGGCCACCGCAGCCGTGGCGCCTATGCGCTGGTGCCCGGGCTGGCCTATCTCGCCTGCGCCCCGGCCTATGTCCTGTCCTTCCAGTACGGCAGCGCCAGCGGGGCGATCGCGCTGATGCTGATCCCCTCGGTGCTGGGCTATGTCTGGCTCGGCCCGGTGACTACCGCGATCCAGCACCTTGTCCCCGCGCCCGAACGGGCGACCGCTTCGGCCTGCTACCTGCTGATCAATAACGGGGTGGGCATGGGCGTGGGGCCATGGCTGATCGGCCGCCTCTCGGACCATCTCACCGCCGGCTACGGCGTCGAGGCACTGCGCATGGCAATGACCATCACCGCCGGCTTCTACCTGATCGCCGCCACGCTGATGCTGCTGGGCAGCCGCCAGCTGGCCCGCGCCTGGGTGAGCTGAAACGCCCTAATCGGTCGCATCGCCGGGAAACCGAAAACCGGTTCCCACTTTTTGGCGCGATGCTTCTAGCGCTCTTTGGTGGCGCTGAAGGTCAGCTCGGGGTTGCGTTCCTGCTGATAGGAAACATCCCAGGCCGATCGCGCCAGGAACACCGGATCGCCGTCGCGGTCGCGTGCCAGGTTGGTCTTGTTGAACTCGGCAAAGTCCTTCAGCGCGGCATCGCCGCCCTTCAGCCAGCGCGCGGTGTCGAAGGGTGCCGGCTCCAGCATCGCCCCCACCTTGTATTCGGCCTCGAGCCGGCTGATCAGCACGTCCAGCTGCAACTGGCCGACCACGCCGACGATCCATTGCGCCCCGATCTCGGGATAGAACACCTGGATCACCCCTTCTTCCGACAGGTCGTCGAGCGCCTTGCGCAGCTGCTTGGTCTTGGTCGGATCCTTCAGCGCCACCCGGCGCAGGATCTCGGGCGCGAAGTTGGGCAGACCGGTAAACCGCACCTTGTTGGCCTCCGACAGGGTATCGCCCACCCGCAGCGTGCCGTGGTTGGGGATGCCGATGATGTCGCCCGGCTCGGCACTGTCGGCAATCTCGCGGTCCTGCGCGAAGAACAGGATCGGCGAATGGACCGCGATCGGCTTGCCCAGCGCCGAAGGGGTCAGCTTCATGCCGCGCTTGAAGGTGCCCGAAACCAGCCGCATGAAGGCGATGCGGTCGCGGTGCATCGGGTCCATATTGGCCTGGACCTTGAAGATGAACCCGGTCACCTCGGGGTTGTCGGGGCTGATGGTGCCCTGCTCGCTCGGCTGGGGGCGCGGCGGCGGGGCGATCCGGGCCAGCGCCTCGATCAGTTCGGCAACGCCGAAATTCTTCAGCGCCGAGCCGAAGAACACCGGGGTCAGGTCG
>JAFECL010000065.1:2322-14414 GCA_018242165.1 Pseudomonadota bacterium | reverse complement strand
AAGATCGGCCGCCCGCGCCAGCTCTACACCGGCCCGACTCAGCGCGATTATGTGCCGTTGGACAAGCGGTAAGGTTCGCCACATTCGGATGTGAACGGGGGCCTGCGGGCCCCCGTTTTGCGTTCAGCCCGCCGGGACGCTCAGCACGAACCGTGCGCCTTCCCCGGCGTGGCTTTCGACCACCAGATCGCCGCCCATGGCGCGCGCAAGGCGTCGCGAGATGTAGAGCCCCAGCCCCGATCCGCCATCGCCGCTGCGGCCCAGCCGTTCGAACTTGTCGAACACCCGGGCGGCCTGCTCGGCATCAAGCCCCGGCCCCTGATCGGCCACCGCGATCCGCGCCAGATCGCCCTTGCGCTCCAGCGACACGGTGATCCGGGTCTCCTCCGGCGCATAGCGGATCGCATTGCCCACCAGATTGAGCAGAATCTGCAGCACGCGGCGGAATTCGGCCACCGCCGGCAGGGTCTCGGCCTCGGCCGGCGCGGCGATCACGATCCGCTTCTCGCGCGCCCGCACCCCCAGGATACCGGCGGCGCGGCGGGCCACGTCAGCCAGATCGACCGGGTCGGGCGCGGTGGCGAAATCGTCGCTCTCGATCACCTCGAGGTCGGCGAGATCATCGACCAGCGACAACAAATGCTCGCCCGCCGTCGCGATGTCGCGGGCATAGGCGGCATATTCCTCGGCCAAGGGCCCCGCCATCTTCGCACGGATCGTCTCGGCATTGGCGATGATCCGGGCGATCGGCTGGCGCAGCACCGGGGCCAGATCGCGCCCGACCAGCCTTTCGCCCAGTTCGGGCACCGCGCCGGTGGCCGGCGCCGGCAGCGGCGGAGGCTCGTCCGAGGTCAGGCACAGTTCGAAGCCGTTCGGTTCGGCGCCGGCCAGGCCATGCGGAATCAGCCGCGCACGCCAGCGGCGGGCGGATCCCGCCACGGTCAGCTCCGCCCCGTCGAGCAGGCGCCAGTGCAGCGGCTGGTGATGGATATCCCCGGCGATGGTGACGAAATCGGTCCACGGGCGCCCCAGCGCGGCGCGCATCGCGGCAGCAACGCCGGCCAGATCGGGCACATCGGCCTCCACCGCCAGCACGGCCTGCCGGGCATCGAGCCGGGCGGTCAGTTCGGCCAGCGCCCGATCGATCTCGGCGCGGCGGCTGATCAGCGCCTCGCTGTCCTCGGCCGGCAGTGCCGCTGCCTGCCAGTGGCGCACCAGAATGCGGCAGCCGGTGGCCTGCCCCTCGGCGTCCAGCTCGGGCTCCACCTCGACCCAGGCGCGCACCGTCTCATGCCCGTCCTGCGCGGTAATCGGCCGGCCCAGCTTGAGCCGCAACACCCGCGCCCGGCCAACCAGTTCCGCCAGTTCGGGGATGGCGATCGGCCCGGGCAGGGTTCCGCCGCAGCGCAGCTGCAGCCCCACCAGCGGCTCGGCGGCGGCGATCAGCTGATCGGCGCGGTCGCTACGCGCTTCGGCCAAGGCAGGTGTCGCCGGGGCCATGCTCAGCCCCCCGCCAGCAATTGCGCGGCCCGCGCCGCATCCAGCCGCAGCACTTCGGCAGGCGTCGGCCCGGCGTCAAGCGCCGCCAGGCTCTCGTCGATCGCCGCCTGACGCAGGCCGGCGGCGCGCAGCATCAGCGCCAGCCGAGGCCCCTGCCCCGGCTGGATGGCCAGCAGCACCTGTTCGCGATGCTGGGCCGTGGCCAGCGCGAGCGCCGAGGCAAACAGCCCCAGGCCCGCATGCGGCAGCTGCAGCGCGGCAACGACGCCGCCGCCCAGCCCGGTCACGATCCGGGCGGCCAGCCCCAGTCGGCTGGCGCGTTCGTCATAGTTGGCGCGAATCGCTTCGGCGGCGGGTTCGGCGCAGGCGGCGAAATCGGGATGGGGCGTGCCACCCGCCCCGCCAAGGCATTCGCGCAAGGCCAGCAGCGCGCCGTGCAGCAGTTCCGGGGGCAGCTCGCCCAGTGGCAGGCGCATGGCCAGAACCTGACGCTGGAACCGTGCCTCTGCGGCCAGAAAGCGCATCGCCAGGTCAGCCGTTTCCGCCTCGGGGGATGCGACCAGCGCTTGCACCAGCGGCGACAGCACCGGATCCAGCCCCAACCGCGCGCGCAACTGCGCCGCCGCCTGGGCCTCGAGGGCAAGGGCATGAACATGGGCCAGCAAAGCCGGGATTTCCGCCAGTTGCCGGGCCAGACGGGCGACCGCCGGGTCCTCCGGCGGCAGCGGCGCATCCAGCCCGTGGGCCACGGTTACCGCATGGCACAGCTGGCCGGACAGATCGGCCAGCGTGCCGCGCACCCGGGTCACCACTTCCTCGGCGAACAGGCCGTGGTCTTCCGCCACCAGCAGGTGGCGCAGCACCGGGGCCACGCCCGCCTGCGCCGCATCGCCCCGCGCCAGCGCCTGGCGCAGCGTGGCTTCGGCCGAATCCGGCGGATTCGGATCAGCGTGGGACGTGCTCATTTCGTGGTTACTAGCGGGTTTGGGTTAAGCCCGCGTTAGTCTTCCTGCGCCGGCCAGCCCCGCCGCCAGCAGGGCCAGCGCCCCCAGCCCCACCGCCTGCGCGGCCACGCCGAAACAGGCGGCCCCGGTCAGGCCCAGCGCCAGAAGCACCCGGTCATGCAGCCAGCGGGTCCAGCCCAGCGGCACCGCCCGTGGCACCAGCCGCAGCAGCCCCAACAGCATCAAGGGCGCGAACAGCCGGGCGATCAGCCCGGTGCCGGGCATCGCCGGGATGGTCCAGCCGATCAGCGCCAGCAGCAGGGCATCAAGCGCCCAGTCACCGGCCAGCAGGCGGTCGATCAGCCCCGGGGGGGCAAGCCGGCTGCGCGCCTCGATCCGGGCCAGGATCGCCGCCATGGCCAGCCCCAACCCGGCCAGCGCCGCGCACCCGAAACCAAGCGCCGGCAGAGCAAACCATCGCGCCACCAGCCCCAGCAGGCCAACCACTGCCGAGCTGGCGGCCACGATCCCCGCTCCGCTGCCGGCGTGCAGCAGCGCCGGCCCGAACTTGCGCGCCAGCCAGCGCGCCGCGGCACGGCTGGGCCAGTCCGGCTCGTCGGTGGCGCTGTAGAGGGCGATCCACTCGGCTTCGGCAGCGTGGGCCGCCGTCTCGTCGCGCAGCAGCAGCCAGCGGGCGCTGCCCGGAAGGCCATCCGGCAAGGGGCGCGGGGCGATCCCGGCCTGAAGGGCAATGCGTTGCAGCGCCGCGAAGGCATCGCAATCCGGCGGCAGCTCGGCCAGACGTTCGATCAGCCGGCCAGGCAGGCGCAACACCCCGGCCCCGGCAAGATCGGCATCGAGCCGCTCGAACCCGGCGGCCAGACCGCCCGCAACCGGCTGCGCCAGCACCCCCGGCCCGGCCTCGATCAGCGGCACCGCACTGGCCGGCCAGACCAGCAGGCCATCGGCCAGCGCGATCAGCTCATCGCTGGTGGTGACCATGCCGAGCAGCCCACCCGGCCCCGGAACCACGTGAAACCGCGCCCCTGCCGCCTCGGCCAGGTGCTGAAGTTCGATCAGGGCCGGATCGACCCGGGCGGCGATGCAGACGATCCGCTGGCAGCCCAGCGCCAGGGCGAGGGCCAGCTGGTGCCGCGCCACCGGCAGGCCGCCCAGCGGCAGCCAGGCGCGCAAGCCCGCTCCAGTGCCCCCGGCGGGCTCCACCATGCTCAACAGTGCGACGCGCAGAACTCTTCTCCCGGCCCTTGCGGGCTGGGTTCTAGCATCGCGGGGCGAAGTGGGAACCGGAATTGTTGGCGGCGGCCAATGCAGCCGCCCGCGGCGGGTCAGCCGGCGGCGAAATCGGTGTGGAACCGGCGCAACTTGCGCAGCACCACCGGGTCGCCCGGTGCGGCATCGAGCGCCTCGTCGGCCAGATCGATCAACGGATCGGCGTGGAAGCTGGCGGCCAGCCCCTTCAGGCGCATTGCCGCGACATGCCAGTTACCATCGCAGCGCGCGCGGCCGAGCAGGTCGAGCTGGCGGGCCAGGCTCTCTTCGAAGGCGGCGCGCAGTTCGTGGAACAGCGCCGGGTCTTCACCGGCGGCGGCGGCGAGCGTGGCGTCGAGGTCTCCAGCGTGATAAGCCATGCCCCTGTGCTAGCATCGACAAGTTAATCCGGGGTTTATCCTTTGCCGCGCCGTGCTAGACGAAGCGCCATGGCCCGTAACCGCAAACTCGTGTCGATTGATCCTGCCGCCGATGCCGGGGTGGCAAATGCCTCAGCGCCGGCGCCCTCCGACACCTTGCCGATTGTTGCTGACGATGCGGATCATGCAGACTATTATCACGAAGAACCAGAATATTATCCGGCAAAGCTCAACCTGAAAGACAGGATTGCGCCGGTGCTGGCTCTGACTGCCATCGCCGCATGGAGCGGGTGGTTTGGCTGGGCCAACCAGCGCGAGTTGCTCGCCGCCACCCCGGCTCAGGCCGCTGGCTGGATCGGGTTGTGGGCCCAGCCGGTCCTGCTGGTGGCGGTCGTCTGGCTGCTGGCCATGCGCTCCAGCCGGCGCGAGACGGCCCGCTTTGCCGATGCCGCCCGCCAGTTGGAGGCGGAATCGGCCCGGCTGGAGGCACGGCTGGCCAGCACCAATGGCGAACTCTCGCTGGCCCGCGAATTCCTTGCCGCGCAAGGCCGCGATCTCGACGCGCTGGGGCGCCAGGCGGTCGAACGGCTGTCGACCCATGCCGATCAGCTGGCCGCGCTGATCCACAGCAATGCTGCCCAGATCGAGGGAATCGGCTCGGTCAGCACCACGGCGCTGGAAAACATGGAGCGGCTGCGCGGGCAGCTGCCGGTGCTGGCCAATGCCGCCAAGGATGTCGCCAACAACATCGGCACCGCCGGGCGCACCGCCCATGCCCAGCTGCGCGAACTGATCGGCGGCTTCAACCAGCTCAACGAATTCGGCCAGGCAGCCGAACGCCTGATCGTCACCACCCGCGCCCAGCTCGAAACGGCGCTGGCCCGGTTCGGCGAACAGCTGGCCGACCTCGATGCCGCGCATGGCGAGCGGGTCGCCGCGCTGACCAGCCACGGCTCGGCGCTTGAAACGCGGCTGGCCACACAGCAGGCGGCGCTGACCGCTTACGACAATGCCGCCGCGGCACGGCAGCTGGCCCATGGCGAGCAGACCGCCAAACTTGGGGCGGAAGCTGCCGCCGTACAGGCACGGATGGAGGCAATCGAGGCCCAGATCGGGGCGATCGCCGCCCGGGCCGAGGCGACCGGTGCGGTGCTCGACGGCCAGCTGGACGAACTGGCGACGCGCCTGGCCGAGGCGCGCGCGGCGCTGGCCACCACCTCGGCTGAACTTGGCGCGGTGACCGACGGCTCGGTCCGGCTGCTCGAACTGATCCAGGCCGGGGTCAAGCACGGACGCGATGATCTGCCGCGCGCGATTGGCAGCGGCGAGGAACGGCTTGCCGCGCTGGAAGCCCGGGCCGTGGCGCTGGGCGCCAGCATCGATGGCGCCCGGGCCAGCGGCGAGGCACTGTCGGACTATGTGCTGGCCACCCACGAGCAGCTGGGCGCCACCGCCACCCGGCTAACGGCCCTGCATGACGGGCTGGCCGGCAAGGCCGAGGCGCACAGTGCCGCGCTTGACGGGATCGAGGCGCGGATCGCCAGTGTCGATGCCACGACCAGCGCCGCCGCCGCGCGGACCGAGGCCGATCTGGCCGGGGCGATCGAGCGGCTGGCCACGGCCAATGCCGAACTGATCGACCAGTTCCGCACCAGCGGCAGCCGCACCGTGGCCACGCTCGCCGAACAGCTGGGCGAAGCCAGCGGCGGGGCGATCGACAAGGCCATGCGCGGATCGGCCGATGCGATTGCCGGCCAGCTGGAGCAGGCGGCCGCCCATGCCGCCGGCGTGACGCGCGAGGCGGCGTTGCAACTGCGCAACCAGCTGAGCAAGGTCGACGAGCTGGTCGGCAACCTCGAACGCCGGGTCGAACAGGCCCGCAACCGCGCCGAGGAACAGGTCGATCACGACTTTGCCCGCCGTGTCGCGCTGATCACCGAAAGCCTCCATTCCAACGCCATCGACATCGCCCGCGCGCTCGACGCCGATGTCGGCGACACCGCCTGGGCCGCCTATCTGCGCGGCGACCGGGGCATCTTTACCCGCCGCGCGGTCCGGCTGCTCGATCCGGCCGAGGCCAAATCGGTGCTGCAGCTCTACGAGGCCGACGCCAATTTCGCAGATCACGTCAGCCGCTACATCCACGATTTCGAGGCAATGCTGCGCCAGCTGCTGTCCACCCGCGATGGCCATGCGCTGGGGGTTACGCTGCTGTCGTCCGACATGGGCAAGCTCTATGTCGCCCTCGCCCAGGCGATCGAACGCCTAAGGAATTAGCCCGGCCCGGTCGCCCCCGGCAGCACCGCGACGATCCCGCGTGCCGTGATCCAGTGGTGCAGGTAATTGGCGTAAAACAGCGCGAAAAACAGCGTGGCCAGCATCAGCGCGCGCAGCGCGATCCGGCGCGGATTGAAGTTGATCGGGGCGCTGTCAACCTGCCCGGGCACCCGCTCCTGGGCATCTTCCGTGCCGGCAACATCGGCGTGGGTCCGCAGCCCGAAGGGCATCACCAGAAAGCAGCTGAGCACCCAGAACAGCGAAAAGATCGCCAGCATCGAGCCCCACTTCATCGCGCCGCTCCTTCCGCCATGGCGATCACCCGCACCTGCGGGTTCTTGCCGCACCAGCGCCGCGCGGCACGGCGGGCCGCCAGACGCGCCGCTTCATGCACCGCCTCGGCATCCTTGCGCGCCGCGCCCTTCAGCTTGGCCAGCGCGGTGCGGACATCCTCGACCGCTTCGGCGACGAAGGCATCATGGTCCTCGACCAGCGGCAGCCCCACGCTCTCCACATGAACCGCACCGTCGGCGCCCAGCACCACCATCACCAGCCCGTTGGCGGCCAGCCGGCGTCGCATAACGATCGCCTCGCCATCGGCGGGGGCGATGATGTCGCCATCCAGCACCAGCCGCCCGGCGCGCACTTCGCCGAACTTGCCCGGCTTGCCCGGGGCCAGCCGCACCAGATCACCGTTCTTCTGCGTTACCACCTGCCCAATCCCGCAGGCCCGACCGAGACGGGCCTGTTCGCGCATATGCCGCACTTCGCCGTGCACCGGCACCAGCACCTTCGGCCGTAGCCAGCCATACAGCGCCTCCAGCTCGGGGCGCCCGGGGTGGCCAGAAACGTGGATTTCCGCCTGCCGGTCGGTAACGATCTCGATCCCGCGCGCAGCCAGCTGGTTCTGGATCCGGCCGATGGCCAGTTCGTTGCCGGGGATCTGGCGGCTCGAAAACAGCACCACATCGCCCGATTCAAGCGCGATGGGGTGGTTGCTGTCGGCGATCCGGGCCAGCGCGGCGCGTGGTTCGCCCTGCCCGCCGGTGGCCAGGATCAGCACCTCGCCGCGCGGCAGGTCCATCGCCCGCTCCATGTCGATCACCTCGCCCAGGTCCTTGAGATAGCCGCTGGCCTGCGCGGTGCGGATGATCCGGTCGAGCGAGCGCCCGGCAACGCACAGCTGCCGCCCGGCGGCGCGGGCCGCCACGGCCAGGCTGTGCAAGCGCGCCACGTTGCTGGCAAATGTCGTCACCAGCACCCGCTTGCCCTTGTGGCGGGCGATCTCCTCGACCAGCGCGCGGCCCACCACCCCTTCCGAGCCGGAAGCAGCCGGGTTGAAGACATTGGTCGAATCGCAGACCAGCGCCAGCACGCCGTCATCGCCGATCCGGGTCAGCTGTTCCGGCGTCGCCGGGCGGCCGATCACCGGCTCGTCATCCAGCTTCCAGTCGCCAGTGTGGAACACCCGGCCGTACGGGGTGTCGATCAGCAGCGCGTGGCCTTCGGCGATCGAATGGGCCAGCGGCAGGTAGCGCACCTCGAAAGGCCCAAGCCGGAAGGGATCGAAATGGTCGATCACCTTCAGGGTAACACTGTCGGTCAGCCCGGCCTCGGCCAGCTTTTCGGCCACCAGCCGCGCGGTAAAGGGGGTGGCATAGAGCGGCACCCCCAGTTCCTCGGCGAAATAGGGCACCGCGCCGATGTGATCCTCGTGCGCGTGGGTCAGCACCACCCCGACAAGGTCGGCCTTGCGCTGCTCGATGAAGTCCAGATCGGCGAACATCAGTTCCGTGCCGGGATATTCCTGCGCGCCGAAACTCATGCCCAGATCGGCCATCAGCCACTTGCCGTCACACCCGTACAGGTTGACGTTCATGCCGATCTCGCCCGATCCACCGAGCGCGCAGAACAGCAATTCCTGGCCGGGACGGGTCATGCCGAGGGGAAGTTGCTGTGATAGAGCTGGGCAATGCCGCGCAGCGTCAGGTCGGGCTCGACCCGGTCGAACAGGTGGCTGTGCTGCTGGAACAGCGCGGCCAGGCCGCCGGTGGCGATCACCTTCACCGGGCGGCCGATCTCCGCCTTCATCCGCGCCAGCAGCCCCTCGATCAGGCCGACATAGCCCCAGTAGATCCCGATTTGCATCTGCCCCACCGTATCGCGGCCGATCACGCTGCCGCTGGCCGGCGGCTCGATCCCGATCCGCGGCAGCATCGCCGCGGCGTTGTAAAGTGCATCTAGGCTGAGGTTGACCCCGGGGGCGATGCTGCCGCCCAGATAGGCTCCGTCGGCGCCGATATGATCGAAGGTGGTGGCCGTGCCGAAGCTGATCACGATCTTGTCGCCCGCCTCCAGCGCCTGGGCGGCGATGGCGTTGACTGCCCGGTCGGCCCCCAGCGCGCGCGGCTCATCGACCTTCAGCGCGATGCCCCATTCGACCGGGGCACGGCCGGCGATCAGCGCCTCGACGCCGAAATACTTGCTGGCCAGCACCTGCAGATTGTAGAGCGCGCGCGGCACCACCGTGGCGATCATCACTGCGCTCACGTCGCTGCGGGCAAAGCCTTCCATCCGCAGCAGCTGATCCAGCCACACGGCATATTCATCGGGAGTGCGACGCAGATCGGTGGCAATCCGCCAGCCGCGCACGATGGCCCCCTGCGCATCCACCAGCGCGAACTTCACATTGGTGTTGCCGTTGTCGATCGCGAGCAGCATCGCCCTCTCCCTCAGCCGACCATCACTTCGCCGGCGTGAACCAGCCGCGTGGTGCCGTCCGCCAGCCGCAGGCGCAAGGCCCCGTCGTCGGCCAGCCCGGCGAATTCTCCGGCCAGCGGCGCATCGGCCACACCCCGCACCACCAGCGGCGTGCCCGGCGGATGGGCCACCGCCTGCCAACGGGCAACCAGCGGGGCCAGGCCATAGGCCCGCCAGCGCGCCAGTTCCTCAGCCAGGGCCGCGGCCAGCGCCGTGGCGAACAGGTCGCGATCGGGCGCGGGGCCGAACCGGGCCAGCGCGGTGGCCGGCCGATCGGGCAGATCGGGGGCCTGGGCAAGGTTCACCCCCACCCCCAGCACCGCCACCTCGCCCACGCTTTCCAGCAGCAGGCCGGCCAGCTTGGCGCCATCGAGCATCACGTCATTGGGCCACTTCAGCTGCGGCTGGGCCATGGCGGGCAGCAAAGGCGCCAGCGCCGCCTGCACCGCCACCCCGCAGGCCAGTGCCAGACTGGGCAAGGGCGGGTCCCCGGCCTGCCGGCGCACCACCGTCGAACCCATGAAGTTGCCCCCGCCATCCTGCCAGACCCGTCCCAAACGGCCCCGCCCGCCGGTCTGCCGGTCCGCGATCAGCCAGAAGCCTTCCGCCAGCACCTCGCCCGAGGCCAGCCGCGCGGCAAGGTCGGCATTGGTCGAGCCGGTTTCGTGAACCACTTCGAGCACGGGTTACCCCCGGTGCGCCCGGCCTCAGCCAGCGGCGAACAGCGCGGCGGCGGCGCTATCGGCCAGCGCGCCGAGCCAGCGGGTGGCCAGATAGCCCGCCGGCGAAATCGCCAGCGCAGCCAGGGCCAGCAGCGCCTGGTGGATCCAGTCGCTGCGCCCGATGGCCTTGCCCGTCGGCTCGTCGAAATAGAGCACCTTGACCACCTTGAGGTAGTAGAAGGCACCGATCACGCTGGCCGCGATACCCAGCACCGCCAGCGGCACCAGACCGGCGGCCACCGCCGCCTGGAACACCACGAACTTGCCCCAGAACCCGAATAGCGGCGGGATGCCGGCCAGGCTGAACATCACCATGGCGAGGCAGGCGCTGAGCACCTTGCGCTGGCGCGACAGGCCGGCAAGGTCGGCAATCGCCTCGACCGGCGCGCCATGCTCGTCCTTCAGCATCAGCACCGCGACAAAGCCGCCGATGCTCATCGCCACGTAGATCGCCAGATAGACCAGCATCGCCGAGGCCCCCTGGGGGGTTGCGGCGGCAAGGCCAACCAGGATGAACCCGACGTTGTTGATCGACGAATAGGCCAGCAGGCGCTTGATGTTGCCCTGGCCAATGGCGCCCAGAGCACCGATCACGATCGAGAGCACCGCCACCACCGCGACAATCGGCTGCCAGGCGCCAACCTGGGTGCCGAAGGCAACCAGCGTCAGCCGCATCACCAGCCCCAGCGCCGCGACCTTGGGGGCCATGGCGAAGAAGGCCGTCACCGGGGTGGGTGCGCCTTCGTAAACGTCGGGCGTCCACATGTGGAAAGGCGCGGCGCTGATCTTGAAGGCCATGCCGGCCAGCATGAAGACCATGCCGAACGTGGCCCCCATCGCCATCGGCCCGTGGCCCAGCGCGGCGCGGATGGCCCCGAAGCCGGTTGCACCGGTGAAGCCGTAAACCAGGCTCATCCCGAACAGCAGGATCCCGCTGGCCAGCGCACCAAGCACGAAATACTTCAGCCCCGCTTCGGCCGAGCGTTCGTCGGCCCGGTAGAAGGCCGCAAGCACATAGGCGGCGAGCGAATTGAGCTCGAGCCCGATGTAGAGGGTCAGCAGGTCGCTGGCCGAAACCATCAGCCCCATGCCCAGCGCCGCAAGCACCACCAGCAGCGGATATTCGGCGCGATAGCCCCCCAGCCGCTCGAAGAACGGCGGGGCGACCAGCACCGCGACAATCGCCGCACCATAGATCAGCAGCTTGGCATAGGCGGCGAAGGCATCGCCGCTGTAGAGCCCGCCGAAGGCCGATGCGGCCGAGCCGGTGAGCGGGTGGCACAGGCCGGGCACGGTCAGCGCCATGGCCGCGGCCAGCGCGGCAACCGCCAGCCAGCCGACCATGCGCGCGGCACGATCGCCCCCCCAGGCGGCCCAGACCATCATGAACAGGGCCAGTGCGCTCAGCACGTCTTCCGACGCGGCGGCACGCAGTGCGAGCAAGGCGCTCATTCGCGCACCTCCCCGGCCGCAGCCGGTCTTCCTGCGGTCACGGCCGCGTCTCCCTTGGGTTTGGCCTGCGCCAGGCGCGCGTCGAGATGGGCGATATCGGCCCGGATCGGGGCGATGAAGCTTTCGGGATAAACCCCCATCCACAGCACCGCGAGCGCAATCGGAGCCATGATCAGCAGTTCGCGCGCCGAGAGGTCGGTCATCGCCGCCGCATCGGCATTCTTCTGCTCGCCAAAGGCTACCCGGCGATAGAGGTAGAGCATATAAGCCGCGCCGAGGATGATCCCCGTGCCGCAAATCAGCGCCACCCAGCTCGACATCGCGTAGATCCCGGCCATCGACAGGAATTCACCGACGAAACCGCTGGTGCCCGGCAGGCCGACCGAGGCCATGGTGAACAGCATGAACAGCAGCGCATAGCGCGGCATGTTGATCGAGAGGCCGCCGTAGCGGTCGATCTCGCGGGTGTGGAGCCGGTCGTAGATCACGCCCACGCAAAGGAACAGCGCCCCCGAAACCAGGCCGTGGCTGAGCATCACCACCATCGAGCCTTCAAGGCCGGGGCGGTTGAAAGCGAACAGGCCGATGGTGACAATCGCCATGTGCGCGACCGAGGAATAGGCGATCAGCTTCTTCATGTCGTGCTGCACCAGCGCGACCAGGCTGGTATAGACCACCGCGACCATGCTGAGCCCCCAGATCAGCGGGGCGTAATAGGCGCTCGCCTCGGGGAACATCGGCAGGCTGAAGCGGATGAAGCCATAGCCGCCCATCTTCAGCAGCACGCC
>JAFECL010000065.1:0-2278 GCA_018242165.1 Pseudomonadota bacterium | reverse complement strand
AAGCTGGCGAAGAAGGCCAGCCACAGCCACTTCTGCGCCGCCGCCGGGAAGTTGTAGGCCATCAGCGTCGGGATATCGGTGGTGCCGGCGTGATGCGCCATCCACAGCATCGCGATCAGCATCAGCACCGAGCCGAACAGGGTGTAGAGGAAGAACTTGTAGCTGGCGTAGATCCGGTCCTTGCCGCCCCAGATACCGATGATCAGGTACATCGGAATCAGCCCGGCTTCGAACATGATGTAGAACAGGTAGAGGTCCTGCGCCGCGAAGACGCCGATCATCAGCGTTTCCATCAGCAGGAAGGCAGCCATGTATTCGCTGACCCGGGTCTCGATCGCCTCCCAGCTCGCCAGAATGCACAGCGGCATGAGGAAGACCGACAGCAGGATCAGCACCAGGGCGATGCCATCGATCCCCAGCGCCCAGTCGAACCCGGCGAACAGCGCGGCACGCTCGGTGAACTGCCACTGCGGCCCGCCGATCTGATAGTGCTGCCACAGCACCAGCCCGAGGGCGAAATCCGCCAGGGTCGCGCCCAGCGCGAGCCAGCGGGCTGCCTGGGCGTTGACCAGCAGGCAGGCGAGCGCGGCGGCCAGCGGCACGGCCAGCATCAGCGAAAGAATGGGAAAGCTCATCTCTTTGCGCCCTTACCGCATCACGACCCAGCTGACCGCGCCGACCAGCCCGAGCAGCATCCACAAGGCATAGGAAGTAACCAAGCCCGATTGCAGGCGCCGTGCCCCCGTGCTGCCCTTCACCACCGCCCAGGCCGCGCCATTGGGCCCGAACCGGTCGATCAGGCCGACATCGCCCAGCTGCCAGAACTGCCGCCCCAGCCAGAAGGCGGGCCGCACGAACAGGAAGTTGTACAGCTCGTCGAAGTACCACTTGTTGTAGACGAACTGGTGGAGCACCCCGAACTGCTCGACGAAGGCGGCCGGCAGCGACGGGCGCTTGATGTAGGCGAACCAGGCGGTGACAAAGCCCAGCAGCATGACGCTGAACGGCGCCCACTTCACCCACAGGGGCACGCCGTGCATGGCGTGGATCAGGTGTTCCTCGAACGCCACGGCGCCCTTCCAGAACTCGCCGGTGCCCTCGCTGATGAAGGCATGGCCGAAGAAGTAGCCGGCAAACACCGCGCCCACCGTCAGCACGCCCAGCGGCACCAGCATCGGCCACGGGCTTTCATGCGGGTGATAGCCGGCGGTGCCGTCATCATGGCCGTGGCCGTGATGGGCAGCGTGGTGATCGTGCCCGTGGGCATGATCGCCATGGCCATGGGCATCATGCACCGCGTGCTGGATATGCTCGGACTGCGACCAGCGCGGCTTGCCGTAGAAGGTCAGGAAAACCAGGCGCCACGAATAGAAGCTGGTCATGAGCGCGGCGGTGATCCCGGCCCAGAAGCCGAAGCTGCCCGCCGAAGTGCCACTGGCATAGGCCGCCTCGAGGATCGAATCCTTCGAATAGAAGCCGGCGAAACCGAACAGGTCGACAATGCCGACGCCGGTGATCGCCAGGGTGCCAGCCATCATCGCCCAGAAGGTCAGCGGGATCTGCTTGCGCAGGCCGCCATAGAACCGCATGTCCTGCTCGTGGTGCATGGCATGGATCACCGAGCCGGCGCAGAGGAACAGCAGGGCCTTGAAGAAGGCGTGGGTGAACAGGTGGAACATGCCGACCGAATAGGCCCCCACCCCCATCGCCACGAACATGTAGCCGAGCTGCGAACAGGTCGAATAGGCGACGATGCGCTTGATGTCGTTCTGGACGAGACCGATGGTCGCCGCGAACAGCGCGGTGGTCGCACCGATCAGCGTCACGACCGTCTGCGCATTCGGAGCGAGTTCGAACAGCGGCGACAGGCGCGCCACCATGAACACGCCGGCGGTCACCATGGTCGCGGCGTGGATCAGCGCCGACACCGGGGTCGGGCCTTCCATCGCGTCCGGCAACCAGGTGTGCAGCAGGAACTGCGCCGACTTGCCCATGGCACCCATGAACAGGAACAGGCAGATCAACGTGAGCGCATCGGCATGCCAGCCGAAGAAATTGATGGTCTTGCCGGTCAGCGACGGCGCCTGCGCGAACACGGTGTCGAAGTCGATCGCGCCGATCATCATGAACAGCGCGAAGATGCCGAGCGCGAAGCCGAAATCGCCGACGCGGTTGACGACGAACGCCTTGATCGCCGCCGCATTCGCTTCCGGCTTGTTGTACCAGAAGCCGATGAGGAGATAGGAAGCGAGGCCCACGCCCTCCCAGCCGAAGAACA
>JAFECL010000064.1:34391-42158 GCA_018242165.1 Pseudomonadota bacterium | reverse complement strand
CACCACCGGCTTTCCCAAGGGCGCGACCCTGTCGCACCGCAACATCCTCAACAACGGCTATTTCACCGCCCGCAACCTTGGCTACGCCGCCGCCGACCGGATCTGCATCCCGGTGCCACTGTACCATTGCTTCGGCATGGTGCTGGGCAACCTTGCGGCGCTGACCAGCGGGGCGGCGATGGTCTATCCGAGCGAGGCCTTTGATCCGGCCGAGTCCCTGGCGGCGGTATCGGAGGAGGGCTGCACCGCGCTCTATGGCGTGCCGACCATGTTCATCGCCGTGCTCGAAAGCCCGGCGCTGGCCGGGGCCGATGTCAGCACCCTGCGCACCGGGATCATGGCCGGATCGCCGTGCCCGACCAGCACCATGACCGCAGTGATCGAGCGGCTGAACATGGCCGAAGTGACCATCGGCTATGGCATGACCGAGACCAGCCCGCTAACCACCCAGACCGCGCCGGACGATCCGCTGGAGGAACGCGTCACCACCGTCGGCCGGGTTCACCCCCATGCCGAGGCCAAGGTGGTCGGGCCCGATGGCGCCACCCTGCCGATCGGCCAGCAGGGCGAATACTGCTCGCGCGGCTATGCGGTGATGAAGGGCTATTGGGGCGACCCCGACAAGACCGCCGAGGCGATCGATGCCGAGGGCTGGATGCATTCGGGCGATCTCGCCACCATGGATGCCCAGGGCTATGTCCGGATCACCGGGCGGATCAAGGACATGATCATCCGTGGCGGCGAGAACATCTATCCGCGCGAGATCGAGGAATTCCTGCTGACCCATCCGGACATCACCGATGCCCAGGTCTTCGGCGTGGCCGACGCGCGCTATGGCGAGGCGGTGGCCGCCTGGGTGATCGCCCGCACCGGGGCCGGGCTGACGGCGGATGGGGTGGTGGCCCACTGCACGGGGCGCATTGCCCACTACAAGGTGCCGCGCCATGTCCGCGTGGTCGAGAGCTTCCCGATGACCGTGACCGGCAAGGCGCAGAAGTTCGAGATGCGCAAGGCGATGGAGGCCGCGCTGGCCGACGCCGGGTAAGGACGCCGGCCAGCCGCGCGCCTCACTCGGCGATCAGCTTGCGATAGAGCCAGCCGCCCAGCGCCCCGCCCAGCAGCGGGGCCACGATGAACAGCCACAGCTGCTGCAGCGCCACCCCGCCCTCGAACAGCGCCGGGCCGATGCTGCGCGCCGGGTTGACCGAGGTGTTGGTGACGGGAATCGAGATCAGGTGGATCAGGGTCAACGCCAGGCCGATCGCCACCGGGGCCAGCGCGCCGGCGGCATTGCCGTGGGTGGCGCCCATGATCACCACCAGGAACATCGCGGTCATCACCACTTCGGTGATGAAGGCCGCCATCATGGTGTAGTGCCCGGGCGAATGGGCATCGAAGCCGTTGCTGGCCAGGCTGCCATGCCATTCGCCATTGCCCCCGGCGATCAGCGCCAGCAGGCCGGTCGCCAGCACGGCGCCGACCACCTGCGCCACCCAGTAGGGCAGCACGTCGCGCGCGGGAAAGCGCCCGCCGGCCCACAGGCCCAGCGTCACCGCCGGGTTGAAGTGCCCGCCCGAGACGTGGCCCACCGCATAGGCCATGGTCAGCACGGTCAGCCCGAAGGCCAGGCTGATGCCCAGCGTGCCCACGCCATTGCCGGCCAGCACCGCGGTACCACAGCCACCCAGCACCAGCCAGAATGTGCCGAAAACCTCGGCCAGAACCCGGTTATGATCCTTCATTGACCCACCTCCCGTTGCGCCCCGTGCCAGGGCGGCGCTCAGGGTGCGCCGGGGGGCGGGGCGGGTAAAGTCAATTTGTGTAACGTATCCCGATACCTGTCATAAGCGCATCTGCATTTGGAATGCTGCGCGGCTGAACGAATGCTGATAGCACCTTGCCGATGAACGACCTTGCCCCTTCGTCCCGCCGTGGCGGCGGACGCGATGCCAAGCGCGCGGCGCGGCTTGGCGCGGTTGCCGCCAATGCCCCCTACATCAGCCGCCGCCTGCCCTATGTCGAGCTGCTCGACGAGGAAGGGCTGGCGCTGATCGAGGCCAATGCCGAAACCATCCTGGCCGAGGTTGGCGTCGAATTCCGCGACGACCCGGAGGCGCTGGAGATCTGGCGCGCCGCCGGGGCCGAGGTGACGGGCGAACTGGTCCGCACTCCGCGCGGCTTCTGCCGCAAGCTGATCCAGGACCATGCGCCCAGGGAATTCACCCACCAGGCGCGCAACCTGGCGCGCAGCACGATCATCGGCGGCAAGCGCACCGTCTTTGCCCCCACCGCCGGCCCGCCCTTCGTCCGCTGCCTCGACAAGGGGCGGCGCTATGGGACGATCGAGGATTTCAACAATTTCGCCAAGCTGACCCAGGCCTCGCCGTGGCTGCACTCGTCGGCCACCGCGATGGTCGAACCGGTCGACCTGCCGGTGCCCAAGCGCCACCTCGACATGTTCTATGGCAACGCCAAGCACACCGACAAGCCGTTCTTCAGCGCGGTGTCGGCGCCCAGCCGGACCGAGGATTGCGTCGAGATGGCGCAGATCCTGCACGGCGAAAACTGGATCAACCCGCTGACCGGTGAACCGAACACCTGCCTGATGGGGGTGATGAACGGCAATTCGCCGCTGACTTTCGATGCCACCATGCTGGGGGCGGCGAAGGTGCTGGCCCGGGCCAACCAGGGCACGCTGGTCACCCCGTTCATCATGGCCGGCGCCATGGCCCCCACCGGCCTTGCCGGCGCGATCGCGGTGACCCTGGCCGAGGCGATGGCCGGCATGGCCTTCCTCCAGCTGGTCAAGCCGGGGGCGCCGGTGATCTTCGGCTCGTTCGTCACCACGCTCTCGATGCAATCCGGCGCGCCGACCTATGGTACGCCCGAAACGGTGCTGATCAAGAACGCGCTGATGGCGCTGGCCCGGCGGCTGGGGGTGCCTTCGCGCACCGGGGGCAGCCTGTGCGCCTCGAAGATCGCCGATGCGCAGGCCGCGTTCGAATCCGCCCACACCCTGCACACCACCGCACTGGGCGGCGCCAACTTCGTGCTGCAATCGGCCGGCTGGCTCGAGGGCGGGCTGGTGACCGGCTATGAGAAGTTCATGATGGACTGCGACCAGCTGGGGATGATGCACACCCTGCTGGCGGGGTACGACCTGTCGGAAAACGGCCAGGCGATGGACGCGATCCGCGAGGTGGGGCCGGGCAAGCACTTCTTCGGCTGCGCCCATACCCAGGCCAACTTCGAGACGGCCTTCTACCGCTCGTCGCTGTCGGACTACAATTCGTGGGAGCAGTGGGAGGCCGATGGCGGCCTCGACATGGTCCAGCGCGCCAATGCCCAGTGGAAGAAGGCGCTGGCCGAGCACGAGGATCCGCCGCTCGACCCCGGCATCGACGAGGCGCTGCGCGACTATATCGAACGCCGCCGCGCCGAACTGCCCGAAACCAGCTATTGAAGGGGTGGGGGTATCCCCCCGCCTCAGATCAGTCTGGTTTAGCGGAGATTGGCCCCATGCCGGGCTGCGAACGCCATCGTTCTGCGCTTCCGGTGCTCACGTACTGAAAGTACGCTGCGCGCCGGTTCTCGAACGACGCCATTCTCGCTCCGGCCTGTGCCCAATCTCCGCTAAACCAGCCCGGCATGCTCCAGGGCGGCATCGACCGCCTTGCGGGCATGGTCGCTGCACGGCACCAGCGGCAGGCGTAGCGCATCGGTGATCCACGGGTGGACCCGGCTGAGCGCATACTTGACCGGCCCCGGCGAGGCATCGTCGAACATCGCGTAGTGCAGCGGATAGAGCCGGTCGTTCAGCTCGCGCGCCAGCTTGAGGTCGTTGGCCTTGCAGGCTTCCTGAAATTCGGCGCAGAGCTTGGGGGCGACATTGGCCGTCACCGAAATGCAGCCCACCCCGCCGGCGGCATTGAACGGCAGCGCCAGCTCATCATCGCCGCACAGCTGGACGAAATGCTTGCCGATCCCCATCCGGTGGTCGGTCACGCGCGACAGGTCGCCGCTGGCGTCCTTGATGGCGATGATCCGGTCGGGAAAGCGGCGGGCCAGTTCGATCACCGTCTCGGGCTTGAGATCGGTCACGGTGCGGCCCGGCACGTTGTAGAGCACGATCGGCAGGTCGGTATGTTCGGCGAGGAAGCTGAAATGGGCGATCAGCCCTTCCTGGCTGGGCCGGTTGTAATAGGGCGCGACGCAGAGGCCGGCGGCGGCGCCGCTCTTCTTCGAAAAGTTCAGGTGCAGCCGGGCGTTCATCGTATCGTTGCTGCCGCAGCCGGCGATCACCGGCACCCGCCCGGCGGCCTGTTCGATGCAGACCTCGATCACCCGGTGGTGCTCGGCATTCGACAGGGTGCTGGCCTCGCCGGTGGTGCCGCAGGGAACCAGCGCCGCCGAACCGTTCTCGATCTGCCAGTCGACCAGCTTGCGGAAGGCGGCCTCGTCAAAGGCGCCATCGCGAAACGGTGTGACCAGCGCCGGTATCGATCCCGCGAACATTGCAATTACCCCTGTTCCTGCGCCATGGTGGGCCAACGGGGTGATTTGCCCCGCCACCCGTTCAGCCGCGCCGGCCCATTAGGAACCCTATGCCCCCCCTGTCCAGTCTCCATCGCCGGCTGGCCGCCGTTACCCTGCTGGGGCTGGTGGCGCTGTCGGCCCCGGCGCAGGGCGAGGATGGCAGCGAGTGGGATCGCGCCCGCGCCCGGCTGGCCGCCACGGCCCCCAGCGGGATGGCGGCGGCGGTGGCGCGGTGGAAGCAGCTGACCGCCAGCGACAGCGCCGGCAGCTTCGATGATTATGCCGGCTTTCTGGTCGCCTATCCGGGGTTCCCCGAGGAATGGAAGCTGCGCACCGCGGCGGAAAAGAAGGTTGATGCCGCCGCTGGCGATCCCAACCGGCTGGTTGCCCTGTTCGATCGCTTCCCGCCGCTGACCAACCCGGCGCGCGCCGCCTATGCCCTGGCGCTGGCGGCGGTGCACCGGCCCGAAGCTGCCGACATGGCCCGCGCCGCCTGGCGCGGCGGGCCGATGAGCGAGGCGAACGAGGCGGCGATCCTGGCGCGCTGGGGCGGAACCTTCAGTGCCGAGGATCAGGAAGCCCGCGCCGACGCGCTGGCCTGGGAGGGGGCGGCCGACGGGGCCAGCCGCCAGCTGGACCGGCTGGGCCCCGCCGCGCGCCCGCTGGCCCTCGCCCGCCTGTCGCTGCTGCGCGGGATCGATCCCGAGGCGCCCGCGCCCGCGCCTGCCGAGGGCACCGCGCCGCTGGCTACCCCGGCGCTGCCGGCCGGTGCGCTGCGCGATCCCGGCTATCTCTACAACCGGGCCAAGTTCCTGCTGCGCCAGCGCGGCAGCCAGGCGGCGGCGCAATTGCTGGCCAGCCGGCCGCTGCTGGCCCGCGCCCCGCTCGATACCCGCAAATGGGTCAGCCTGCAGCTGGTGGCGGCGCGCGATGCCGATGCCCGCAGCGCGGTGGCCATCGCCGAGAAGATCGACGATGCCTTCCCGCCGCGTACCGAGCTGCCCCGGCTGATCTTCCCGATCCGCGACGATTATACCTCGCTGATGTGGCTGGGCGGCACGCTGGCGCTCTACCAGCTGAACGATCCGGCCCGCGCCGCGCCGCTGTTCTACCGCTATGGCAATGCCGCGCGTACACCGCAGACCCGGGCCAAGGGGTTCTACTGGGCCGGGCGGGCGCTGGCCCGGGCCGGGCAGGGCGAGGCGGCGGCGCGCTATTTCGACTATGCCGCGCAATACCCCGATCAGTTCTATGGCCAGCTGGCGCTGGAGCGGCTAGGGCGGCCCTTGCCCGATCTCAACGATCCGGCCCATGCCGCCGCCAGCACCTCGGCCCGCGCCGCCTTCCTCGATCGGCCGATCGCCCGCGCGGTGCGCGAACTGGCGCGCGAGGGCGATTGGCAGACCACCATCCGCTTCTTCAAGGCGATTGCCGATCAGGGCCGCAATGAGGAGGATTTCGTGATCCTGCTCGATTTCGCGCGTGACCTCGGCCGGCGCGATCTGGCGGTGATCGGGGCGCAGGCGGCCAGCAATGCCGGCTTGCCGGGCTTTCGCGCCGCGGCCTTTCCGCTGATCCCGGTGCCGCAGGGCACCCAGGACTGGACGATGGTTCACGCCATCAGCCGGCAGGAAAGCCAATTTGCCGCCAATGCCGTCAGCCATTCGGGCGCGCGCGGGCTGATGCAGCTGATGCCCGGCTATGCCGCGGCCGAGGCGCGCAAATCGGGCATCGCCTATTCGTTCAACGGCTTGACCGACGATCCGGCGCTGAACATCCGGATCGGCGATGCGATGTTCGCCCGGCTGATGACGATCTACAACGGCAGCTATCCGCTGGCCATCGCCGCCTATAACGCCGGGCCCGGCAACGTGAACAAGTGGCTGCGCGCCTATGGCGACCCGCGCACCGGCAACATCGACTGGCTCGACTGGATCGAGCGCCTGCCCTTCTACGAAACGCGCGGCTATATCACCCGGGTGATCGAAAACGCCGTGGTCTATGAGGCGCTGAACCCCGACCGGGCGAGCTACAAGGGCCCGCAGCCGGTGGCGCATTTCCTGGGGAAGAAGGCGGGGTAGGGGCGAAGGTATGCAGTCGCGTCAGCGAGAGTTGGTCTTCTGGCTGATCGGGCTCATCGCGTTCATGGCGGTTGCCATTACCTTGGAAAGCAGGGCCGGTGTGCCGTTCGTCATCACGTACCGCGTTGCCTGTGCGGCCATGTGCCTCAAGCTTGTGTACAATCTTGGAACTGACTACCCGGGCGCGCAATGGCCCAAGATCGCATTTGCGGTCGCAGCACTGTTCAACCTCGCGCTGTTCTTTTCACCAATTGCCAAATTTCCCGCATCTAAGGGGGACATCATGTTCTTCGCCGCACCAGATGCGGCGATTTTCCTGATAGCCCGGATTGCCACCTACCCGGTTTCCGACGTTCACCAACGGGCGGTGCGGCAACAGCTGATTTTCGGTCTCGTTATTGCCTTGGCGGTGTGGGCGGCACTCATGTCGCTCGTAGTGCTCACGCCGCCGCCCGTAGGCAAATGAGAACCTGTCGAGGATTCGGGGCCCTGCGCGCCCTCACGCCCCAAAGGCAATATTGAACCGGGCCCGCACCGCGGCATCCACCTCGGGCGGAATGCGGCACTGGGCCTCGGCCAGGATCGAGTCCATCCGCGCCTTGGCGGCGTCGAGCAGCAGCGGCTTTTCCGCCTCGACCCATTCCTTGGGGCTCATCCGGTTGCCGACGTTGGGATAGACGTATTCGGTCTGCATCAGCCCCATGGTCTGCGCCGCGCCGAGGTAGTGGCCGGGGCCGCGCAGGCAGACGTCCTTCATCACCTCGATCGAGGTGGTATCCTCGTTCACCTCGATCCCGCGCACCACGCGCAGCGCCTGGCCCAGGATGTCGTCGCCCAGCACGATGGCCTCAAGCGAAACGCCCATCAGCGAGGCGTGCATCCCCACCGTCTCGTAACACATGTTGAGGCCGGCGAGGCCCGCCATCACATTGGTGATCCCCTGTTCCCAGCCGCTCTGCATGTCTGGCAGCTTGGCGTCGGTCATGCCCGAGGCGGCGCCGCCGGGCAGGCCATAGAAGCGGTGCATCTGGGCGCAGCCGGCGGTCAGCAGGCCCTGTTCGGCGCTGCCGCCCGACATCGATCCGGTGCGCAGGTCGGAAACGAAGGGCCAGGTGCCGAAGATCGCCGGGGCGCCCGGCTGGATCGCGTT
>JAFECL010000064.1:5945-34333 GCA_018242165.1 Pseudomonadota bacterium | reverse complement strand
GCCCCGGCCTGCCCGGCGGAGAGCAGCAGCACCGGCATCCCGGCGCGGACGCATTTCTCCATGGTGATGCAGCTTTCCTCGGCGAACTTCATCGGCGGAACGACAAAGCAGTTCGAGTTCGAGACGAAGGGCCGCGCCCGCCACGCCGCCTCGCCACCCGCGACCATGTGGAGCATTTCGAAGCACGGATCGACGCTGATCGGGTCGGAAAAGCTGGTGCCGACGTGCTTGGTGGTGCCCGAAAGGCAGGCGTAGAGCGTGTTGAGGTCCATCTCGACCAGATCGGCCACGTCGCGGCAGACCATCATCCGCTGGAAGAAGTGGATATTGTCGAGATTATCGACCAGCCGGCTGGCGGCATAGAGGTCTTTCGAGGTCGAATCCCGGTAGGAGTTGGTCTCAAGGTCGACCACGTGCACCGCCGCCCCGGCGGTGCCGAAATGGACCCGGTTGCCGGAGAGGAGCAGGTTGTGCTTGTCCTCCCGCGCGTAGAGCGTCAGGTCGCGCGCCGCCTTGCCCAGCATGTCTTCGACCAGCGCGCGGGGAAAGCGGATGCGGCCATCGTCGCCCAGGATGGCGCCGGCGCCGGTGAGGATCTCGACGCCCGAGGCCGGGGCATTGGCGAGGCCGATCTGCTCCAGCGCATCCAGCGCCGCCTGGTGGATCCGGGCCACGCCGGCGTCGGTCAGCGGGCGGTATTGCCCGCCTTCAAGGCCCGGGCGGATCGGGCGGATATCTTCGGCCAGCGGGGCGGCGCGCAGGGCCACCCGCGCGGCGCGGCCCCCGGCGCGGCGCGCCCGCCCCCCGGCCTGGGCTTCACCTTCGGCTGCGGCGGCGGGCATGTCGGACATCGGCGTGGCTCCCTGATCCGGCGGGCCGGGCCCGGCGGTTATTCTGACCATGGTAAGGTTGCGCAAGGGCGCGGCGCAATTGAACAGTTTTCACCTTTGCCGCAAAGAGATTGACGCAACAGGCAGGGGGCAGGGCGAAAATGGCGCGCAGGGTGGTGATCGTGGGGGCGGGGCAGGCGGTCGACCGGATCGAGGCGCCCGGCTATCGCGCCGCCCCGGCGGCAGAGCTGGCAGCCAGGGCGGCGCGGGCGGCGCTGACCGATTGCGGGGCCGATTGCGGGGCCGATGGCGGGGCGCAGATCGGCATCATCGCCGCCGTGCGCACTTTCGAGGATAGCGGGGTGGCCCCCAGCCCGTTTGGCAAGCCCGATGCCTTCCCGCTGGCGGTCGCGCGGCGGCTGGGGATCAGCCCCGGCCATGCGATCCTTGGCCCGGTGGGGGGCGACAGCCCGGCGGCGCTGCTGGTCGAACTGGGCCAGCGGATCGCGGCGGGCGAGGCCGAGGCGGCGCTGCTGGTCAGCGGCGAGGCGATGAGTTCCACCCGCCACCTGATGCGCGCCGGCGGCCCCGCGCCCGACTGGGCCGAGCATGACGAGGGGCCGATCGACGATCGCGGGGTGGACCTTTCGGGGATGCTGTCCCCGGCGATGATGCGCCACGGGCTGATGGGAATTCCGGCGGTGCATGGCCTTTACGAAAACGCCCGCCGCGCCCGGCTGGGGCTGGACCGGGCCGCCTATGCCATGGCGATGGGCGAACTGTTCGCGCCGTTCAGCGCGCTCGCCGCAGCCAACCCGTTCAGCTGCGCCGCGGCCCCGGCGCTGACGGCGGCCGAGATCGCCACGCCGGGCGAACGCAACCGGATGGTGGCCGACCCCTACCCGGTGAAACTGATCGCCCGCGATCAGGTCAACCAGGGGGCGGCGCTGCTGGTGATGGCCGAGGAACGGGCCGATGCGCTGGGGATCGATCCCGCGCGGCGCGTCTATCTCCACGGCGCCGGGCAGGCCGCCGAGCCCGAGCCGCTGGCCCGGGGCGATCTGGGCGCCTACCCCGCCGCCGATGCCGCGATTGCCGCCGCGCTGGGCGCCGCCGGGCGCGGGGTGGGCGATGTGGCCCGGTTCGATTTCTACAGCTGCTTCCCGATCGCGGTTTCTGCGCCGGCGATCGACGGGCTGGGGCTGGCGGCGGACGATCCGCGCGGGCTGACGGTGACCGGGGGGCTGCCCTATTTCGGCGGACCGGGCAATGCCTATGCCTTGCATGCCCTGGCCAGCATGGTCGTGGCGCTGCGCGCGGCGCCGGGCGGGGCGGGGCTGGTCGGGGCCAATGGCGGGCTGCTCTCGAAATATGCCGCGCTGGTGCTCTCCACCGCGCCGGCCGACTGGCCGGACTGGGCCGCCGCGCCGCGCCATGCCGCCCCGGTGCCCGCGCTGGCTGACATGGCCGATGGGCCGGGGCGGGTCGAGACCTATGCGATCCAGCATGCCGGCGGTGCGCCGGGGCAGGGCTGGGTGCTGGGCCGGCTGGGCGACGGGCGGCGCTTCCTGGCGCAGGCTGCCGATCCCGCCACGCTGGCGGCGATGGCGGTGCGCGATCCGCTGGGGGCGGCGGTGGAGGTGACCAGCGCGGGCGGGCTGAACCGCTTCAGCTTCGCCGATTAGCTCTGGCGCCCGGCGTGGCATCTTTCTATCCGACGCCGATGGCTTCTTCCTGCTGGCAATTCTGGGTCGACCGGGGCGGCACTTTCACCGACGTGGTCGCGCGCGCGCCCGATGGCACCCTGCACAGCGCCAAGCTGCTGTCGGAAAGCCCCGGCCAGTATGACGACGCGGCGGTCGCGGCGATGCGGCGGCTGACCGGGGCGGGCGATGGCGCCCTGCCGCCGATCGAGCTGCGGCTGGGCACCACAGTTGCCACCAATGCCCTGCTGGAACGCGCGGGCGAGCCGGCGCTGCTGCTGATCACCCGGGGCTTCGGCGATGCGCTGGCAATCGGCTACCAGGAACGGCCCGAGCTGTTCGTCCGCGCGATCCGCAAGCCCGCCCCGCTCTATGCCGAGGTGGCCGAGGTGGACGAGCGGGTGCGCGCCGATGGCACCATCGAACGCCCGCTGGACGAGGATCAGGCCCGCGCCGCGCTGGCCGCGGCCCATGGCCGGGGGCTGCGTTCGGTGGCGGTGGTGCTGATGCATGGCTATCGCTGGCCGGCGCACGAGGCGCGGCTGGCCGCGCTGGCAGCCGAGGCCGGGTTCACTCAGATCTCGGTCAGCCACCAGTTGGTGCCGATGATCCGGCTGGTCGGGCGGGGCGATACCACTTTGGCCGATGCCTATTTGTCGCCGGTGCTGCGCCGCTATGTCGCGGGGTTGCAGGCGGCGGCGGGGCCCAGCGTGACCGCGCTGTTCATGCAATCGAGCGGCGGGCTGGCCGCTGCCGGGGCCTTCCATGGCAAGGATGCGGTGCTGTCCGGGCCCGCCGGCGGCATCGTCGCGGTGGCCGAAACCGCGCGCGAGGCGGGTTTTGCCGAGGTGATCGGCTTCGACATGGGCGGCACCTCGACCGATGTCTGCCACTATGCCGGGGCCTTCGAGCGCGAGAGCGAGACGGTGATCGCCGGGGCGCGGCTGAAAGTGCCGATGCTGCGGATCCACACCGTCGCCGCGGGCGGCGGCTCGATCTGCCGGATCGAGGGCGGGCGCTTCGTGGTCGGGCCCGAATCGGCGGGCGCGGTGCCCGGCCCCCGCGCCTATCGCCGGGGCGGGCCGCTGACCGTCACCGATTGCAACGTGCTGCTGGGCAAGCTGCAACCGGCGCATTTTCCGGCGCTGTTCGGCCCGGGCGGAGACGAGCCGCTCGATCTTGCCGGGGTGCGCGCCGGCTTTGCCGAGCTGGTCGCCGGGCTGGAGGCCGAGACCGGCCACCGCCTCGGCCCCGAGCAGGCGGCCGAGGGCTTTCTCCAGATCGCGGTGGCCAACATGGCCAATGCGATCAAGGCGGTGTCGGTGCGGCGCGGCCACGATGCTTCGCGGGCGACGCTGGCCTGCTTTGGCGGGGCGGGTGGCCAGCATGCCTGTCTGGTGGCCGATGCGCTGGGGATCGAACGGGTGATGATCCACCCCTTTGCCGGGGTGCTGTCGGCCTATGGCATGGGCCTGGCCGAGCGCGCCGCGACCCGCGAGGCGACGCTGGCCCTGCCGCTGCGGGCGGACCGGATGGGCGAGATCGACGCGGCACTGGCCCGGCTGGGTGATGCGGCCGAGGCCGACCTGCGCGCACAGGGCGTGGCCGGTGCGATCGAGCGGCGGGTGACCATGGCCGTTCGGCATGATGGTACCGAGACGCTGATCGAACTGCCGCAAGCCCCGCTGGCCGAGCTGGAGGCCGGCTTTGCCGAGGCCCACCGCGCCCGCTTCGGCTTTACCGGCACGGCCCCGCTGGTGCTGGAAAGCGCGCGGGCCGAGGCGGTGGTGCCCGCCCCGGCCGAGAACCGCCTGCGCGCCATGTTGCCGGCGCAATCGGGCGCGCCGCTGGCCCGGGTACCGGTGTGGTGCGACGGCGCCTGGCGCGAGACCCCGCTCTACGACCGCGCCCACCTGGCCGAAGGGTTCACCGCTGACGGCCCGCTGCTGGTCTCCGACCCGGTTTCGACCACCATGGTCGAACCCGGCTGGCGGCTGACGGTCGATGGCGTGGGCAACCTGATCCTGACGCGCCACCTGGCGCGCGCCGGGGCCGGGGCCGGGGGTACCGCGCTCGATCCGGTGCGGCTGGAAATCATGGGGGCGCTGTTCATGGCGCTGGCCGAAGAGATGGGCGGGGCGCTGCAGCGCAGCGCCGCTTCGGTCAATATCCGCGAACGGCTCGATTTCTCGTGCGCGCTGTTCGATGCTGCGGGCAACCTGATTGCCAATGCCCCGCATATGCCGGTGCATCTCGGCTCGATGGGGGAATCGGTGCGCACCGTGCTGGCGCGGCGCGGCGGCGGGGCCGATGGGCGCGGGATTCGCCCCGGCGACGTCTATGCACTGAACGCCCCCTACGATGGCGGCACCCATCTGCCCGATGTGACGGTGATCATGCCGGTGTTCCTGAACGACGGCGATGGTGCGCCCTTTGCCTTTGTTGCGGCGCGCGGCCACCATGCCGATATCGGCGGGACCAGCCCGGGATCGATGCCGCCCGACAGCCAGACCATCGCCGACGAAGGGGTGCTGCTCGACAATGTGCTGGTGGTCGAAGGCGGGCGCTTCCTTGAGGAACAGCTGGCCGCGCGGCTGGCCTCCGGGCCGTGGCCGGCGCGCAACATTCCGCAGAACCTCGCCGACATGAAGGCCCAGATCGCCGCCTGCGCCAAGGGGGCGGGCGAGCTGCGGCGGATCGCGGGCGAACACGGGGCCGCGGTGGTGGCGGCCTATATGGGCCACCTGCAGGACCATGCCGAGGCGGCGGTGCGCGCGCTGATCGCCGGCCTGTCCGAGGGCAGCTTTGCCTACGAGCTGGACAATGGCGCCGTGGTGCGGGTGGCGGTGACGCTGGACCGCGCGGCGGGCACCGCCACGATCGATTTCAGCGGCACCTCCGCCCAGTTGCCGGGCAATTTCAATGCCCCCTTGCCGGTGGTGCGGGCGGCGGTGCTCTACGTCATCCGCACCCTGATCGACGCGCCGATCCCGATGAACGAGGGCTGCCTGTGCCCGATCCGGCTGGTGGTGCCCGAAGGCTGCATGCTGCGCCCGCGCGCGCCGGCTGCCGTGGTGGCGGGCAATGTCGAGACCAGCCAGGTGGTGACCGATGCGCTGTTCGGCGCGCTGGGCGCCATGGCGAGCGCGCAGGGGACGATGAACAACCTGACCTTCGGCGATGCCACCCACCAGTACTACGAGACCATCGCCGGCGGGGCCGGGGCCGGGCCGGGGTTCGCCGGGGCCAGTGCGGTGCAGACCCATATGACCAACAGCCGGCTGACCGACCCCGAAGTGCTCGAAACGCGCTTTCCGGTGCTGCTGGAAAGCTTTGCGGTGCGACGCGGATCGGGCGGCACGGGGCGCTGGCGCGGCGGCGACGGGGTGGTGCGGTGCCTGCGGTTCCTGGAGCCGATGCGCGCCAGCATCCTCGCCAACCGGCGGCGGGTGGCGCCCTTTGGCATGGCCGGCGGCGCGCCGGGCGCGCTGGGCCGCACCATGATCCGGCGGGCCGACGGGCGGATCGAAGTGCTGGGCTCGTCCGACGGGGCCGACATGGCGCCGGGCGATGTGCTGGTGGTCGAAACCCCCGGCGGCGGCGGTTACGGCACACCGGGGGAGGGCGAGGGCTGATGCTGGTGCTGCTGGGCCTGGGGGTGATGCTGGCCGGCTTTGCCCTGCGCTGGAACCCCTTGGCGGTGATCGTGCTGGCGGCGCTGGCCAGCGGCTGGGCCGCCGGAATTGCCCCGCTGGCGCTGATCGCCGCGCTGGGCAAGGCGTTCAATTCGGCGCGCTATGTGATGATCCTGTGGCTGTTGCTGCCGGTGATCGGGCTGCTGGAGGCCTATGGCCTGCAGGAACACGCCCGGGCGCTGATCGAGCGGCTGCGCGGGGCGACGGTTGGCCGGCTGCTGACCGGCTATCTGCTGATCCGGCAGGTCAGCGCGGCGCTGGGGCTGGATGCGGCGGCGGGGCAGGCGCAGACGGTGCGGCCCTTGCTGGCGCCGATGGCCGAGGCGGCGGCCGAGCGGCAGGCGCCGGGGCTGGATCAGCCGGCCCGTGACGCGATCAAGGCGATGGCCGCCGCCACCGACAATGTCGGGCGCTTTTTCGGCGAGGACATCTTCCTCGCGGTCGGTTCGATCCTCTTGATGAAGGGGGTGCTCGACAAGGCCGGGATCGTGCTGGAGCCGTGGCAGTTCTCGGTCTGGGCCATTCCCAGCGCGCTGGCGGCCTTCGCCATCCACGGCTGGCGCCTGCGCCGGCTGGACCGGGCGCTGGCAGCGCGCGGGGAGGGGGGCGCATGATCACCCTCCACGCCGTCTATCTCTTCGCCGGGCTGCTGTTCGCCGCCTATGCCGGGCTGAACCTGGCCGATCGGGGCCATCCGCACCGGTTGGGCAACGGCGCCTTCTGGGCGCTGATGGCGGCATCGATGCTGGCGGGCGACCGGTTGGGCGATCTCGGCAACGGGCTGGTGGTGGCGGCGCTGGCGCTGGTGGCCATGCTGCGGCTGACCGGGCCGGGCGCCGAACCCAGCGCCGATGCCGCCACCCGCGCCGCCCGTGCCGCGCGACTTGGCCACCGGCTGTTCGCGCTGGCACTGGTGATCCCCTTGGTGGCGCTGGGGGCGACCTTCCTGTTCCAGCGCTATCCGGCGCTGGTCGAGCCGAAGCAGGGCAGCCTGGTGGCCTTGGCCGCTTCCGCGCTGGTGGCGCTGGGGCTGGCGCTGGTGGTGCTGCGCGCCAGCCCGCGCGTCGCGCTGGCCGAGGGGCGGCGGCTGATCGATGCGGTGGGCTGGGCGGCGGTGCTGCCGCAGGCGCTGGTCGCGCTGGGGGCGGTATTTACCCTGGCCGGGGTGGGCGATGCGGTGGGGCAGATCTTTGCCATGGCGATCCCCGCGGGCAGCCTGGCCGGCGCGGTACTGGCCTATGGGCTGGGCATGGCGCTGTTCACCATGGCACTGGGCAATGCCTTTGCCGCCTTTCCGGTGATGTTTGCCGGGGTGGGCCTGCCGCTGCTGATCCGGGCGCATCATGGCGATCCGGCGGTGGTGGCGGCGATCGGCATGCTGGCGGGGTTCTGCGGCACCCTGCTGACCCCGATGGCGGCCAATTTCAACCTGGTGCCCGCCGCCTTGCTGAACCTTGCCGATCGCAATGCGGTGATCCGCCGCCAGGCCGGCACCGCGCTGCCGCTGCTGGCGGCCAACATTCTCTTCATCTGGCTCTTCGCTTTCAGGTCATGATGCCGGCCTTCGTCAGGCATCATGACCTGAGTCCTTTGTTGTCGCATCGCCGAGGAGCCAAAAACCGGTTCCCACTTTTTGGCGCGATGCTTTTTCGGGGGCACCCATGACCTGGCTGACCGAAGCCCATGCCGCGCATTATATGGCCCAGACCTGCGGCCACCTGACGCGCGAATATCCCTACAAGCTCGATCTGGTGCTGGAAGGGCCGGACGATGCCCGCCCCCCGCGCGAGCTGCACCCGGTGTTCCACGGCTGCTTCGACTGGCACAGCTGCGTCCACGGCTGGTGGCAGGTGCTGCGGCTGGCGCGGCTGTTTCCCCATCTGCCCGAGGCGGCGCTGGTGCGGGCGCGGGCCGATGCCATGCTGGTGCCTGACAAGCTGGCCGGCGAGCTGGCCTTCCTGAGCCGCGCGACCGCTGGCGGGTTCGAGCGGCCCTATGGCTGGGGCTGGCTGCTGGCGCTCCATGCCGAGGCGGAGCGCCATGATGCCCCGTGGGGCGCGGCGCTGGAGCCGCTGGCCCGGGCCTTCGCCGCACGCTTCCATGCCTTCCTGCCCCGGCTGACCTATCCGCTGCGGGTCGGCACCCATTTCAACATTGCCTTTGCCATGGTGCTGGCGCGCGACTGGGCGGTGACGCGCGACGCCGCGCTGGTGGCGCTGATCGACGCCCGCGCCCACCACTGGTTCGGGGCAGACCGCGATTGCCAGGCGTGGGAACCGGGGGGCGATGAATTCCTCTCCTCCGCGCTGTGCGAGGCGCTGGTGATGAGCCGGGTGCTGTCCGCCGCCGAGTTCGCCGCGTGGTTCGACCTGTTCCTGCCGCGCGCCGCCACGGGCCAGCCGGCCAGCCTGTTCACCCCGGCGACCGTTTCCGACCGCAGCGATGGCAAGATCGCGCACTTGGACGGGCTGAACCTGTCGCGCGCCTGGTGCTGGCGGGCGCTGGCCCATGCCCTGGGGGCGGCGCATCCGCTGGGCCCGGTGGCCGAAAGCGCGGCGCAGGATCACCTTGCCGCCAGCCTTGGCGCGGTGACGGGCGACTATGCCGGCGAGCACTGGCTGGCCAGCTTTGCGCTGCTGGCCTTGCAGCCACCGGGCGGGGATTGATCGCGCCTTTCACTTGGCGTTCAGCCGCGCTCTGGCTATAGGCCCGGTCATGGCCATTCAGACCCACCGTTTCGCGCCGCTGCGGCTGCTCCTCATTGCCGGCGCCGGCACCGCGCTGATGCTCACCGCCGGTTGTGCCGGGGGCAACAAGGTCAAGAAGGATACCGCCTACGTCGCGCGCGATGTCGATACGCTCTATCTGGCCGCCAAGGCCCAGCTCGACAAGGGCAACCCCAAGGCGTCGGCCGAGCTGTTCGACGAGGTCGAGCGCCAGCACCCCTATTCGCCCTGGGCCCGCCGCGCCCAGCTGATGAGCGCCTTTTCCTACTACGTCGCGCGCGATTACACCAAGGCGATCCAGTCGGCCCAGCGCTTCCTGACGATCCACCCGGGCAACAAGGACGCGGCCTATGCCTATTACCTGGTGGCGCTGTGCTATTACGAGCAGATCAGCGATGTCGCGCGTGACCAGAAGGACACCCAGCAGACGCTGACCGCGCTGAACGACGTGATCCGCCGGTTCCCGGATTCGCGCTATGCGGTCGACGCGACGCTGAAGCGCGACCTGGTGATCGACCACCTTGCCGGCAAGGAAATGGACATCGGCCGCCACTACCAGCGCTCGGGCAAGTGGCTGGCGGCGCAGCTGCGCTTCCGCACCGTGATCGACAAGTACCAGACCACCAGCCACGTGCCCGAGGCGCTGTACCGGCTGGTCGAAACCAACCTGGCCCTGGGCATTCCGGAAGAGGCGCAGAAGAACGCCGCCGTGCTGGGCAGCAACTACCCCGGCAACGAATGGTACGAAAAGGCCTATCGCCTGATGGGCATCCACGCGCCCGGTATCGTCGCCCGCTAGGGCGGGTGGGGTTTCAGCTGACGCCGGGCTGCGCCAAATCTAGCGCTACGGTTGACAATCGGCGCGCCACCCCCTGATATGGGCGGCAAGTCCCGGTGCGTGTTGTCGTGCCGGCCCTGGAAAGCCGCCGCCGATGCTCTCGCAGAAAACCCGCTATACCATCCGCGCCCTGCAACACCTCGCCGATCACTGGCGGCAGGGGCCGGTGCGGCTGGATGCGATTGCCGAGGCGCAGAACATCCCGCGCAAGTTCCTGACCGTGATCCTGTCGGAAATGGTCCGCGAGGGGCTGGTGCTGTCGACCCGCGGGCGCGAGGGGGGCTATGAACTGGCGCTGCCACCGGTCGACGTGCGCTATGGCGACATCATCCGGCTGACCCGGGGCAGCCTGGCGCTGGTGCCCTGCGCCAGCCGCAACGCCCATGAAACCTGCAACAATTGCCTGCCCGAGGCCGAATGCCGGCTGCGCGGCCTGATGCTGACCCTGCGCGACGAGATGGCGGCGATGCTCGACCGGCTGACCCTGGCCGACCCGATCGTGGTCGAGCCGCCGTTTACCTGAGCCGCCCCGCCGGCGCACCGATGCCGGGCAAAGGCGTGGCAACACAAAGTTAATCGGAAGGTCTATCGGCCCGTTAACACTTGGCCCGGCATAGCTTTGGGGCAAGGAAAACGGACAGGGTCGATGCGCCAGCGGGGGAAAGACAAGGGTGATTGGCCGGGCGGCGGGCCCGATGGGCCGCTGCACCCCGAATCGGTGGTGATCGCGCTGATTCTGCTGATTACCGTGCTGGGTGCGCTGGCCCGGCTGTTCCGCTGAAGGTGCCGGCGGGTTAACGCCATTTTTACCATTGGGCGCGATTCTGGCGCCATGGCTGAACCCGCCCCCGCCCCTGAACCGACCAGCGCCCCGGCCGCGCCGCCGTCGGCTGCGGCGCCACTGGCCGGGATCGCCCACCGCGATGGCGTGGCATTTGCCTTCACCCTGCGCGATACGCCGCGCCGCCGCTGGCACCCCGAACACGGGGTGGCGCTGGCGCTGTGGCTGGCAACGCTGGCGCTGGGGGCGTGGAGGTTGTTGTAGTTGGTGATCGTGGCTGACGCCGCGATCCCTGCATTTCCCCCGTTTCCCTACCTAAACCCCCTTGCGCGGGCGCCCCGGGCGACTAGAACGTCCCGCGAACATGCTGACCCGGCTCGCCATCCGCAACATCGTTTTGATCGAGGCGCTCGACCTCGATTTCGCCGGCGGCCTTGGCGTGCTGACCGGCGAGACCGGGGCGGGCAAGTCGATCCTGCTCGATGCGCTGGGGCTGGTGCTGGGCGCGCGTGCCGATGGCGGGCTGATCCGCGCCGGGGCCGATAGCGCCAGCGTGGCCGCCCAGTTCGAATTCGCCCCGCTGCCCCCGGCGATTGCCGCCATGCTCGACGAGGCGGGGATCATGGTCGAGCCCGGCGAACCCTTGTTGCTGCGCCGCCAGCTGAAGGCCGATGGCGGATCGAAGGCGCTGATCAACGACCAGCCGGCCAGCGTTGCCCTGCTGCGCGAGCTGGCCCCGCTGCTGGTCGAGCTGCATGGCCAGCACGATGATCGCGGCCTTGCCAACCCGCGCGGCCACCGCCTGTTGCTCGACCGCTATGCCGGCGGCGAGGCCGAGGGGGTGGCCGGCGCCTGGGCGGCGTGGCGCGCCGCCGAGGATGCGCTGGCCGAGGCGCGGGCGCGGATCGAACGCGCCGCCGCAGACCGCGAGCTTTACGCCGCGCATCTGGCCGAACTGGCGACGCTGGGCCCCCAGCCGGGCGAGGAGGAAGCGCTGGCCGGTGCCCGCGCCGCGATGCAGAAGGGCGAGAAGCTGGCCGACGATCTGGCCGCGCTGCAGCACCTCTGGGCCGGGTCCGAGGCGCCGCTGGCGCAATTGCGCGGCGCCGCCCGCCGGCTCGACCGGATCGCGGGCGAGCATCCGCTGCTGGGCGAAGCGCTGGCGGCGCTGGATCGCGCGGTGATCGAGGCGGGCGAGGCGGAAGAGCATCTGGCCCGCGCCGCCGATGCCCTGGCGCATGATCCGGCCGAGCTTGACCGGATCGAGACCCGGCTGTTCGACTTGCGCGCGCTGGCCCGCAAGCATGGCTGCGCGCCCGATGCCCTGGCCGACAAGGCGGCCGAGCTGGCCGCGCTGCTGGCGGCGATCGAGGGTGGCGAGGCGGAGCTGGCCGGGCTGGAACGCCGCGCCGACGAGCTGGGCATGGATTACCGCGCCCGGGCCGAGGCGCTGTCGGCCAGCCGGGTGGAGGCAGCGGCGCGGCTCGATGCGGCAGTGGCGGGCGAACTGGCGCCGCTGAAGCTGGATGCCGCGCGGTTCCGCACCCGGATTGGCCGCCTGCCGGAAGACCGCTGGGGCCCGGGCGGGATCGACGCGGTGGAATTCCTGATCGCCACCAACCCCGGGGCCGATTTCGCGCCCCTGACCAAGATCGCCAGCGGCGGCGAACTGTCGCGCTTCATCCTCGCGCTCAAGGTCGCGCTGGCCGAACAGGGCGGCGCGGCGACGGTGATCTTCGACGAGATCGACCGGGGCGTGGGCGGCGCGGTGGCCAGCGCGATTGGCGAACGGCTGGCGCGGCTAGCCAGTTCCGGGCAATTGCTGGCGGTGACCCACAGCCCGCAGGTCGCGGCGCGCGGCCAGCGCCACTACCTGATCGCCAAATCGAGCGCCGGAGATTCTGGGGGCCTCGTCACCCGCACCTCGGTCCGCCTGCTGGATGCGGCCGAGCGCCAGGAAGAGATCGCCCGGATGCTGTCGGGCGCCGAAGTGACCCCCGAAGCCCGCGCCCAGGCCGACCGGCTGCTGGAGGGGGTGTGAACCACCCGCTCGACCGCCCCGTCTGGAACGCGCTCACCGGCCCGCAGGCGCACCTTGCCCGGGGTGGGCCGGCGGCGTGGCGGATCGATCCGGCCTATGGGCCTTTTGCCGCCGCGCGCGACGATGGGGCGGAGGCGCAGGCCGCGCTGGCCGAACTGGTTTGCGCCGCCGGGGGTGCCGAGGTCTGGCTGGTCGAGCCGGCGGAATGGGCGGCCCCGCCCGGCACCCGGGTGGCCCGCACCGCGCCGCTGGCGCAGATGGTCGCCGAACACCCGGCGCCGCCGCTGCCCGATGATGTGGTCGACCGGTTGGGCGAGGCCGATGCCACGGCGATGACCGCGCTGGCCGAGGCGACCCAGCCCGGCCCGTGGGGGCCGCAAACCCGGCGCTACGGCCAGTTCTACGGGCTGCGTGATGGCGCGAGACTGGCGGCGATGGCCGGCGAGCGGATGCGGCCGGGGCACGGCTTTGCGGAGGTTTCAGGCGTCTGCACCTGGCCCGAATATCGCGGGCAGGGCATGGCCGGGCGGCTGATCCGGCAGGTGATGGCCGGCTTCGTCGCGCGCGGCGACACCCCGTTCCTCCATTCCTACGCCGGCAACGCGGCGGCGATCGGGCTCTACCAGTCGCTGGGTTTCGTCATCCGCCGCGAGATGGTCGTCACCATGCTGGTGGCGGATTGAGGCGGCCGATCACATTGGCGCGCCGGGCACGACCTGCTAATCAAACCGCTTCGAGGATGGGAGGGTATCCGGTGATTCATCAATTCGTTACGCGGCTTGCCGCGCTGCTTGCCGCCATGGCGCTGATCGCTGCGCCGCAGTCGGCCCTCGCGATCCGCTATTTCGTCGCCAATGCGCTGGGCGAGGTCAAGCCGGCCGAAAAGGTTACCGCGGCCAAGCCCAAACCGGTGCAGGTGCTGTTCGAATTCCAGCGCGACGGCAAGCCCAATGCCCGCGCGACCAAGGTGGTAGCCCCCTGGGCGATCGATGCGATCAAGGGGACGGGGAACTTCACCACCGTCAGCGATGCGCCCGCGCCCGATGGCGCGATCATCAGCATCAAGTTCAACAACCTGGTGATCAAGGAAGAACTGGACAAGGCCAAGAGCCAGGCCTTCGGCGCCGGGCTCAGCTTCGGCCTGCTGGGCGGCGTGGTGGCCACCGACCACTATGTGGTGACCATCGAATATGTCGCCGCGACCGGCGCCACGCCGATCCGTACCGAGGTTCGCCACGAGCTGATCTCGAAATACGGCAACAAGAATGTCGAGATTCCCGGCACCGAATACAAGAATGCCGATGAAGCGGTGAAGGTGCTGGTTCGCCAGGCGCTGGATCATGGCATCAATACCATCGTTGCCGATCCCGCCTTTCCGAAATGAGCCTGCCCCGCCTCTGGCCCGTTGCCGTGCTGACCCTGGCCCTGGGCGCCTGTGCCGAGCCGATGGGCGAATTGCCGCCCTCGCTCGAATCGGTTCGCGTCCTGCGCAATCAGGCGGTGCCGCCGCTGGCGATCGGGCGGTTCGTTTCGGGTGACAAGGCCATCGGGCGGACGATCACGGTGCGGCTGGGGGTGCTCCACGCCCCCAAGGGCAAGGACTTTGCCAGTTTTCTGGGGGCGACCTTCGAGACCGAATTGCGCGCCGCCGGCAAGCTCGATCCGGCCGCGCCGCTGCGGATCGACGGCACCCTGACCGAAAGCCGGATCGACGAGGATTTCAGGAAGGGCGGCGGGGTGCTGGGGGCACGGATCACCCTGCTGCGGCAGGGCGTGCCGGTGTTCAGCAAGGCCTATCAGGTCGAAACCCACTGGGATTCGTCGCTGATCGGCGCGATCGCGATCGAGCAGGCCTTCAACGACTACAACGGCCTCTACGCGCAACTGGCCCGCAAGGTCTTTGCCGATCCGGACTTCGTTGCGGCTGCCAAGCAATGATGACCGAGGCCGAAGCTGCCAATGAACTGATGCGGCTGGCGCGGGCGATCCATCGCGCCAACAAGCTCTATCATGCCGAGGATGCGCCGGAGATTTCCGACGCCGAATACGATGCCATGGTCCGCCGCAATGCGGAGCTTGAGGCGGCCTTTCCGCACCTGATCCGCCCTGACAGCCCGAGCAGCGGGGTGGGGCACGAGGTCTCGGCCAGCCCGCTGGCCAAGGTGGCGCACGAAGTGCGGATGATGAGCCTCGACAATGCCTTTTCGGACGAGGAGGTGGGCGAATTCGTTGCCCGGGTGCGGCGTTTCCTCAACCTGCCCGACGAGGCGCCGCTGGCCTTTACCGCCGAGGACAAGATCGACGGCCTGTCGTGCAGCCTGCGCTATGAACACGGGCGGCTGGTCCGCGCCGCGACCCGGGGCGACGGGCAGGTGGGCGAGGATGTGACCGCCAATGTCGCCCATATCGCCGATATCCCCCAGCAGCTGGCAGGCGAGGTGCCCGAGCTGTTCGAGGTGCGCGGCGAGGTTTACATGGAGCGCGCGGCCTTTGCGGCGCTGAATGCGGCGCAGGCGGCGGCGGGGGCCAAGCTGTTCGCCAACCCGCGCAATGCCGCCGCCGGATCGCTGCGCCAGAAGGATGCCAGCGTGACCGCCAGCCGGCCGCTGCGTTTCCTCGCCCACGGCTGGGGCGCGGCCAGCGCGGTGCCGGCCGCCAGCCAGTACGAGATGATGGGGCGGATCTGCGACTGGGGGCTGCCGGTTTCCCGTTTTCTCACCCGCTGTGCCGATCTTCCGGCGATGCTGGCGCATTATGCCAGGATCGGGGCGGCGCGGCCCGATCTGCCCTATGAAATCGACGGGGTGGTGCTGAAGGTGGATGACCTTGCCCTGCAGCAGCGGCTGGGCTTCGTCGCCAAGGCGCCGCGCTGGGCGATTGCCCGCAAGTTCCCCGCCGAACGCGCCGAGACCTTGGTCGAGGCGATCGACATCCAGGTTGGCCGCACCGGCAAGCTGACCCCGGTGGGCCGGCTGGCCCCGGTGCTGGTGGGCGGGGTGACCGTCACCAATGTCACCCTCCACAACCGCGACGAGATCGCCCGGCTGGGGGTGCGGGTGGGCGACCGGGTGGTGCTGCAACGCGCCGGCGACGTGATCCCGCAGGTGGTCGAAAACCTGACCCGCGATGAAGATCGCCCGGCTTTCGCCTTCCCCGACCATTGCCCGGAATGCGGCAGCGAGGCGCTGGCCGAGGAAGGCGAGGTGGATGTGCGCTGCACCGGCGGGCTGGTTTGCCCGGCGCAGCGGACCGAGCGGCTGAAGCATTTCGTCTCGCGCGCCGCGCTCGATATCGAGGGGCTGGGCGAGAAGAGCATCGAGGAGTTCTTCGCGCTGGGCTGGCTGGAAAGCCCGGCCGACATCTTCCGCCTCCACCGCCGCCGCGCCGAGCTGGTCGGGCGCGAGGGGTGGAAGGACAAGTCGGTCGACAACCTCTTGGCGGCGATCGAGGCCAAGCGTGCGCCCGATGCGGCGCGGCTGCTGTTTGGCCTCGGCATCCGCCACGTGGGGGCGGTGACGGCGCGCGATCTGATGAAGCGGTTTGTGACGCTGGAGGCGTTGCGTCAAACGGTCGATGACATTGTTGCTCGCGCTAGCGCCAAAGATGCTCAATTCGCTGGGCCTCTCGAATCCCAGCAAATGGACGAGCATCGAGCATTACGTAGAAAGCTTTGGAACGAGTTTGTGGGGCTTATCGCCGTGCCGGGCGTGGGACCGGAAGTGACACATGCCCTGGCCGATTTCTTCCACGAGCCGCACAATGTGGCGGTGTGGGACGACCTGCTGGCCGAGGTCTCTCCGCCGCCCTACGTGGTCGAAAGCGTGGCGAGCGAGGTGGCGGGCAAGACGGTGGTCTTCACCGGCAAGCTCGAGACGATGAGCCGCGACGAGGCCAAGGCCCAGGCCGAGCGGCTGGGCGCGCGCGCCGCAGGCTCGGTTTCGGCCAAGACCGACCTGGTGGTGGCCGGCCCCGGCGCCGGCAGCAAGCTGAAGGAAGCCGAAAAGCACGGGGTGCCGGTGATCGACGAGGCGGGCTGGTCGGCGATTGTCGCGCGGGCGGGTTAGCGGGCCGCTCCGTAGGCTGCCGGGGGTGGCCTTCGCGCGGGGTTAAGCCTGCATCGCCATGATGGCCGCGCGATGAGCCACCACAACCATGCCCAGTTCCGCCCGATGCCGCTGCCGCGCAGCCGCCGCCAGCGCCTGCTTGCCCGGGTGCGACTGGCCGATGGCGCCGCGCCGCCGCAAGAGATGCTGGTGCGCGACATTTCGGAATTCGGCCTTTCGGGCGCGGTGCGCGGTACGGTGCCGGCGCGCGACGCGGTGGTGACCGTCAGCCTGCCCGATGGGCGCGAGCTTTGGGGATTGGTGCGCTGGGTGGATCGCAACCTGATCGGCGTGCAGTTCGCCCGAGACTAGTTCACCACGCCCTGGCCCAGTCGGGCAGGGTGCCCGGGCGGGTGGCGCGGATGCCGGCTATGGCCCGCTTCCTCAGCCACAGGATAGACCAGTCGCCGTTGACCATGCGGCGGGCCAGCCGCAGCCCGGCGCGGCGGCAGGCCATGCGCACCGCATCCTCCTGGGTGGCCAGCAGCCCGGCCAGCAGCAGGCTGCCCCCCGGCACCAGCGCCCGGGCAAAGTCCGGCGCCAGCGCGATCAGCGGGCCGGCGAGGATGTTGGCGCAGATCAGATCGTAGGGGCCGCGCGCCGCCAGCAGCGGGTGATCCATCCCCGCCGCCTCGCACATCGCCACTTCACCGCGGCGGCCGCCCATGGGGATGGCGTTCAGCGCGGCGTTTTCGGCCACCACCCGCAGGCAGGCATGATCGATGTCGCTGGCGGTGGCCAGCGCGCGCGGCCACAGGCGCAGCGCGGCAAAGGCGAGGAGGCCGGTGCCGGTGCCGATATCGGCGAGGTTCTTCACCACCAGCCCTTCGCCGCGCATCCGGGTCAGCATGGCGAGGCAGCCGGCGGTGGTGGCGTGCTGGCCGGTGCCGAAGGCCTGGCTGGCGGGGATGGCGAGATCGAACACGCCGGGCTCGGCCACTTCGGGATAGTCGGGGGTGCGGACATGGAAGCGCCCGGCGCGGATCGGTTCGACCCCCAGCTGGCTTTGCGTCAGCCAGTCAACCTCGGGCAGGCGTTCGGCCACCAGTTCGGGCGCCTTGCCGGCGAACAGCGCGGCAATCGCGGCGCGGTCGGCGCGGCTGGGCTTGCGCGGCAACCAGGCCTCGAGCACCCAGTCATCCGGCCGGTCTTCGGCCACTTCGCTGCCCGAGAGGATGACGTCATGGTCCCAGTCCATGGCATCCTCGTGCGCCACCAGCGCGGCCTCGATAATGGCGCGGCGGGCGTGGGCGGTGATCTTCCACGCGACGCTCACTTGCCGGTCTGCTCGGCGGCGAGGCGTTCGGCGAGATCCTTGCTGGCCCCCGCGGCATAGGCAACGCACTGGCGCGGGGCGGCCAGGGGGCGCTGGCCCGAGAGGCGTTCGAGCAGATCGCTGCTCGAGGGGTGCGGGGTGAGCAGGATGTCGCAGTCAAGCCGTTCGACCGACCGCATCCCGGCGCGCGCCGCCGCCACCCGTTCGGGGTGGTCGCGGAAGCGGTACCCATCCGACGAGATGGTGCTGAGCGAATCGGCATAGGCAATCGTCAGGCACTGGCCGCTTTCGCAGCTCGTCCAGGTCCAGCTGGTCGAACCCGGCGAATGGGTTGGGGTGGCGTGGGCGGTGACCGTGGTGTCGCCCAGCGTCAGCGACCCGCCATCGCCCAGCACCCGGCCGACCCGCGCCGGGGCCATCAGGTAAGCCTGCAGCCGTTCCGCCTGGGGGTCGTCGGGATAGGGCCGGCCGCTGCGCAGCGCCCCCGCGGCATGCGGGCCGGTTGCCAGCTTTGCCCCCGTGGCGCGCTGCAGCGTCGCGATTCCCCCGGCGTGATCGAAATGTTCGTGAGTCGAGAGAATCCACCTGATCCGGCGCGGGTCGAAGCCCAGGGCCCGGACATTGGCCAGAACTTGCGGCGCCGCTTCTGCGGGGCCGCTGTCGATCAGGATCAGCCCGGCGCTGGTCTTGATCAGCACTACGGTGATCCCGCAGGTGCCGACATACCAGCTGCGGCCATGGATATGCGCGGGCGGCGCGGGATCGGACCAGCCCTCGCGCGCGCCGCAGGCGGCGCGGATGTTCCGGCTGGCGCCGGTGGGCGGTGCGGCGGGGGCGGGTGCGGTACCGAGCAGGCCCAGGGCGGCGAGCACGGCGATCTTGGAGCTTTGGGCCATCGTTCCGGCTATAGGATTGCTTGGCTCTTGCGCCAAGGGGGCGGGGATGGGTAGCATCGCGCCACTTTTTCCGGGGAGAGCGGTGATGCGCAAGATGGTGGGGGCGGCAATCGCCGCGGGTGCCGTGCTGGGGCTGGGGGCCTGCGACTACATCAAGTTCGCGATGCACCTGCCGAAGGATCGCAACGTGCTGTTCTGGTCGGTCGAGCAGCGCGACTTTGCCTTCCGCCACCTCGAGCTGATTCCCAGCCTGAAATACAACACGATGAAGCGCGGGCCGGCGGTGCATGCCTTCGGGCAGGGCGCGCCGCTGAAGCTGAACGCCGCCGATGGCGCCGCGCCGTTCGACATGGACCGGTTCATGACCCACCAGCGCGCGGTGGCGCTGCAGGTGGTGGTCGACGACAAGACCCGGCTGACCCGGTTCGGCATGGGCTATGGCCCGACCGACCGCTGGACCAGCTTTTCGGTGGCCAAGAGCTTTACTTCCACCCTGCTCGGCGCAGCGATCAGGGATGGCTACATCAAGAGCGTCGACCAGCAGGTCAAGGAGATCATCCCGGCCTTTGCCGGCACCGCCTATGATGGCGTGACGATCCGCCAGATCCTGACCATGACCAGCGGGGTCAAGTGGAACGAGGACTATGCCGACCCCAATTCGGATGTCGCCAAGTTCGACAAGGTGATGCCCGACCCGGGCGAGGAAGCCATCGTCACCTACATGAAGCACCTGCCGCGCGAGGCCGCGCCGGGGACGAAATGGGTTTACAAGACCGGCGAGACCAACCTGATCGGCGCGATCGTGATGCGCGCGACGCACAAGTCACTGGCCCAGTACCTGGGCGAAAAGGTCTGGGCGCCTTACGGGATGGAGGCCGACGGCTTCTGGGTGCTCGATACCACCGGCAAGGAGATTGGCGGCTGCTGCATCTCGGGCACGATCGGTGACTATGCCCGCTTCGGCCAGTTCATCCTCGATGGCGGCAAGGCCGGCGGCAAGCCGGTGCTGCCCGAAGACTGGCTGGCCCAGGCGACCACCAGCCGGGTCGGGATCGGCGAGCCGGGGCGCGGCTATGGCTATCAGTGGTGGACCTTCGACGATGGCAGCTTTTCGGCGCGCGGGCTGTTCGGGCAGGCGATCTTCGTCGATCCCAGGCGGCACATCGTGATCGCCATCCAGGCCGATTTCCCCACCAGCAAGGAAGCCGGGCTGTGGGAGGAACGGGTCGGCCTGTTCCGCGCGGTGCAGCAGGCGGTGGATGCCGAAGCCGGGGTGCAGGGGCGGCCGACGGTTCGCTGAGCACGGCGAACCGGGCGGGCCATATTCCCTTGCGGGCGCCTTGCGCCCCCCGGCATTTTGGTTATGGGAATGCCGTCCAGGCCACGCGCCGCAATCATCAGGGAACCACCACATGGCCAGTGCCGGAGTTTCTCGCCCCAAACGCCCGCTTTCGCCGCACCTGCAGATCTGGCGCTGGGGGCCGGCGATGGCGGTCTCGATCCTTCATCGCGTTACCGGCAATGGCCTTGCGGTGGTGGGCATCGCCACCCTGCTGTGCTGGCTGGGCAGCCTGGCTGGCGGGCCGGACAGCTATGCCCTGTTCCAGGCCCAGGCCGGCACGTGGTACGGGCAGGTGGTGCTGGTCGGCCTCTCATGGGCCTTCTTCAACCACGCCGCCAGCGGCATCCGCCACTTCCTGCTGGACATCGGCGCGGGGTTCGAACTGGTGGCCAATGCCCGCTGGTCGGTGCTGACCCCGCTGATCGCCATTCTTGCCACCGCTGCCTGCTGGGCGGCGGTGTGGCTGCGTTAAGGACAGGATCGCTCCATGGGTAACGGAACCTCGATTGGCCGGGTGCGCGGGCTGGGCTCGGCGCATTCGGGCGCGCATCACTGGCTGATCCAGCGCTTCACCGCGATCGGCAACCTGTTCCTCGGCGGCTGGCTGCTGTTCTCGCTGCTGGGCCTGCCGAACTACAGCTACATCACCATGCATGACTGGCTGGCCCATCCGCTGCCGGCTACGCTGGCCGGCCTGCTGGTGCTGTGCACCGTCTGGCACGCGCGGCTGGGGATGCAGGTGCTGGTCGAAGACTATGTCCACGATGCCGGGCTGAAGTTCGCCAGTTTTGCCGCGCTCAATCTTGCTGCTTTCGGCGCGGGGGCCTTCGGCCTGGTCTGCGCGATCCGGCTGGCGCTGGGAGGCGCCTGACATGACCCAGACTGCTTACAAGATCATCGACCATACCTATGACACCGTGGTGGTCGGTGCCGGCGGATCGGGCCTGCGCGCCACCATGGGCAGCGCCGAGGCTGGCCTGAAGACCGCGTGCATCACCAAGGTCTTCCCCACCCGCAGCCACACCGTCGCGGCGCAGGGCGGGATCGCCGCCAGCCTGTGCAACAACACGCCCGACCACTGGACCTGGCACATGTTCGACACCGTCAAGGGGTCGGACTGGCTGGGCGACCAGGACGCGATCGAATACATGGTGCGCGAGGCGCCGGCCGCGGTTTACGAGCTGGAGCATGCCGGCGTGCCGTTCAGCCGCAACGCCGATGGCACGATCTACCAGCGCCCCTTCGGCGGGCACATGCAGAACATGGGCGAGGGCCCCCCGGTGCAGCGCACCTGCGCTGCGGCCGACCGTACCGGCCACGCCATGCTCCACGCGCTCTACCAGCAGAGCCTGAAGTACGACGCCGACTTCTTCATCGAATACTTCGCGATCGACCTGATCATGGAGAATGGCGAATGCCGGGGCGTGATCGCGCTGTGCATGGATGACGGCAGCATCCACCGTTTCCGCGCCAAGGCGGTGGTGCTGGCCACCGGCGGCTATGGCCGCTGCTATTACACCGCCACCAGCGCCCACACCTGCACCGGCGACGGCGGCGGGATGGTGCTGCGCGCGGGCCTGCCGCTGCAGGACATGGAATTCGTCCAGTTCCACCCCACCGGCATCTACGGCGCCGGCGTGCTGATCACCGAGGGCGCGCGGGGCGAGGGTGGCTATCTCACCAATTCCGAGGGCGAGCGCTTCATGGAACGCTATGCCCCCAGCGCCAAGGATCTGGCCAGCCGCGACGTGGTCAGCCGCTCGATGGCGCTGGAAATGCGCGAGGGGCGCGGCGTGGGCCCGAACAAGGACCACATCTACCTGCACCTCGATCATATCGACCCCAAGGTGCTGGCCGAACGCCTGCCCGGGATCACCGAAAGCGGCAAGATCTTCGCCGGCGTCGACCTGACCCGCCAGCCGCTGCCGGTCTGCCCGACGGTGCACTACAACATGGGCGGGATCCCCACCAATTACCACGGCGAGGTGATGACCATCGGCAAGGATGGCGATCCGGAAACCGTGGTGCCCGGCCTGTTCGCGGTGGGCGAGGCGGCCTGCGTCTCGGTTCACGGGGCCAACCGGCTCGGGTCCAACTCGCTGATCGACCTGGTGGTCTTCGGCCGCGCCGCCGGCCACCGCCTGAAGGAACTGGTCAAGCCCGGCGCGGCCCATGCCGAGCTGCCGAAGGATTCGGCCGACCTCGCGCTGACTCGGCTCGATCATTTCCGCAACGCCAAGGGCGGCTCGCCCACCGCCGAGATCCGCACCGAAATGCAGCGCACCATGACCAAGGGCTGCGCCGTGTTCCGCGACGATGCGCTGATGGCCGAAGGCAAGGAGCAGCTGGCCAAGACCTATCAGCGGATGCAGGACATCGGCATCACCGACCGCAGCCTGATCTGGAACAGCGACCTCGTTGAAACCATGGAGCTGGACAACCTGATCGCCCAGGCCAGCGTCACCATCCATTCCGCGCACAACCGCAAGGAATCGCGCGGCGCCCATGCGCACGAGGATTTCCCCGAGCGCGACGACAAGAACTGGATGAAGCACACCGCGACCTGGTTCGAGGGCTGGGGCGGCCAGGGCGGCAAGGTCACCATCGACTACCGCCCGGTGCACGAATACACGCTGACCGACGACGTCAGCTACATCAAGCCGAAGAAGCGGGTGTATTGAGGGGCGCTGATGTCCAAACTCTCTTACGTGCAAATTGGCAAGGAAGCGAAGGCTCGATTAGCTTCAGCGCCGGATGGTTTGCGCTGGGGTAATTTGGTCAAGGACATCGCCGCAGACCATCCTGAAACCCCGGAAAATTCGATTTGGGGCGCTACCCAGCGATTGTTCAAGGAAGACGCATCGATCATCAAGGTTTCCAAAGGCATTTATGCCTTGCTGTCTGCCGTGGAAGCGGGCGAGCGCGAAACCGCTGTCGATGAGCCGCCGGAAATTTCATCGGTTTCCGTGGCAGGAAAGACTTTAAAAGAGTCAGATTTTTACAAGCCATTCGCCGAGTGGCTTATGTCGCTTGATGAGGTGACGGAAGCCATTCCTGTCGGGGGTAACATTCTCAAGGGGAAGTGGAATACGCCTGACGTCATCGGGGTTCTGCGACCGCTGAGTGGTGATTTGGTCAAATTCTCCCCAAAAATCGTTTCGGCAGAGATTAAGATTGATCCGGCCCAGCCGGTCACCGCCTTCGGGCAGGCAGTGTCCTATCGCTTGTTTTCTCATAAATCGTATCTGGTTTTGCCAAATACAACTATCGCGGAGGACTTGGATCGCATTGAGGCTTTGTGCGGAGTTTTCGGTCTTGGCCTTGTTGTGTTTGATCTGAATGAGGATCGGCCTGATTTTCGCATGGTGACGCGAGCCATCTCGGCGGAGCCGGATATGATCTACGTTAACCAGCTGGCCAAGCGGCTCAATCAAGTAGATTCAAAGGCGTTTGACCGCCTGTTTTGAAGCAAGTCGAATGCGCGGAATCTGTCATTGCCAAAATTGGCAGGCTAGAGCGGCGCATATCACCCCCCCTTGACATTCATCCACGGTTCACGTTTACACCCGTAGTCGATTACAGGCGTAAACGAGAGGATGCCATGGCCGACGAGCCGACCGAGCGGATCACCGAAGCCGAGCTGGCGGTGATGGAAGTGCTGTGGGACCGCGCCCCCCGGACCGCGACCGAGGTGGCCGAGGCGCTGGGCGAGGCCCGGGGCTGGGGGCTGGCCACGGTCAAGACCCTGCTTGCCCGCCTCGTCGCCAAGGCGGCGCTGGCCGCCGAGGCCGAGGGGCGGCGGTTCCTCTATCGCCCGCTGGTCGCGCGCGACCGCTATCTGGGCCACGAAAGCCGCCGGCTGATCGATCGCCTGTTCGGTGGCCGGGCGGCGCCGCTGTTCGCCCACCTCGCCGAGACCGAGGCGCTGAGCGAGCAGGACCTGGCCGAGATCGAGGCGCTGCTGAAGCGGCTGCGGGCATGAGCTGGCTGTTCGACACCACGCTGTGGACCGGGGCGCTGATCGCCGCGGTGCTGGTGCTGCGCCGCCCGGTGGCGCGGGGCTTCGGGCCGGGCATGGCCTATGCCCTGTGGGCGCTGCCGCTGCTGCGGCTGGTGCTGCCGCCGATCGTGCTGCCGGCGCTGCCCCGGGCGGCGAGCACCGCCGCGCCGCCGAGGGTGATCTTCCTGCCCGCCAGCGATGCCGCCCCCGCCCCGGCCGCCTTCGATCCGCGCCCGCTGCTGCTGGCGCTGTGGCTGGGCGGTGCGCTGGCCCTGCTGGGCTGGCGGCTGGCCGCCTATCACCGGATGCGCCGCCGCCTGCTGGCCGAGGCGCGCGAGGTAGAGCGGCGCGGCGCGGTGCGGGTGGTGGAATGCGCCACGCTGCGCAGCCCGGTGGCCTTCGGGCTGATCGACCGGGTGGTGGCCATGCCGCCCCGCCTGCCCGGCGGCGATCCCGCCGCGCGTGACCTTGCCCTGGCGCACGAGCTGGCCCACCACCGCCGCCGCGACCTGTGGGCAAACTGGGCGGCCCAGCCCTTGCTGGCGCTGCACTGGTTCAACCCGCTGGCCTGGGCCGGCTGGCGGGCGATGCGCCGCGACCAGGAAGCGGCCTGCGATGCCGCGGTGCTGGCCGGGCGCGATGCCTCGACCCGCGCCGCCTATGGCGCGCTGATCGCCGCGCTGGCCGGGGCCGGCGCCACCAGTTCCGCCGCCGCGCTGGCCTGTCCGATGCTGCGCGAACCCCACGTTATCCATCGTCTGAGGAGCCTGACCATGACCGACACTTCCAAGCGCCGCCGCTGGCTGGGGCGGGCCCTGTGGGCCACTGCCGCGCTGGCCCTGCCGCTGACCGCGAGCATCAGCCGCGCCCAGAACGCCGAAGTGCCCCCGCCGCCCCCGCCGCCGCCCGCCACGGCGGAACTGCCGGCCGCGCCATCGGCCCCGTCGGCCCCGTCGGCCCCTTCCGCGCCCACCCCGCCGGTGATGCTGACCGCCCCTGCGGTGGGCGAGCACAAGGTGGTGATCGTCCAGCAGGACAAGCACCACGGCACCGGCTACACCGTGACCATCCAGCGCGGCGGCAAGACCTATGTCTTCACCACCGACAAGGAGCTGAGCCCGACCGAGGTTGACCAGCGGATCGCCAGGATCGAGGCCGAGGTTGGCCAGCTGCCGGTGCCCCCGGCGCCGCCCGCGCCGGGTGACGCCCACGCCCGGGTGATCGTCAAGCGCCGTATCGACGGGGGCGCGGGCAGCACCACCCAGATCATGGCCGATGGCCACGACATCGACGCCACCATCGCCAGCGCCATGGCCGAGGCCGATACCGAGATCGGCCACGCGGTGGGCGAGGCCTGCGGCAAGGGCATGGCAACGACGGTCGACGCCGCCGGGGCCGAGCAGAGCCGGGTCAGGCTGAAGCTGTGCCACGATGGCATCCGCGCCCATGTTGCCGCCGCGCTGACCAAGGCCCGCGCCGAGATCGCCGCGCAGAACGACATGCCGGCCGACATCAAGGCCAAGGTGCTGAAGGCGCTGGACGAGAAGATCGCCCAGCAGAAGTAACCCGATCAGGGGGCCAACGAAACCAACGCAACACCGAGCACCTCGCCCGTGGCCAGCCAAGCACCCCGGCTGGCCGCGGGTTCCTGTGTCAGCGGTAGCGCAGCCGGTCGCGGTTCAGCTGGTCGAGCCGGGTGACGCCCATCAGCTTCATCGCCCGGACGATTTCCTCACGCATGATCGTCAGCGCTGCCTCGACCCCGGCCTGCCCGGCGGCGGCCAGCGCATAGAGGTAGAGCCGCCCGCCGCTGGCACAATCGGCCCCGGCGGCCAGCGCCTTCAGCACATGGGTGCCGCGCCGCACACCGCCGTCGCAGATCACCTCGATCCGCCCGCCCACCGCGTCGACGATCTCGGGAAGGGCATCGAAGGGGGCGCGGCTGCCGTCTAGCTGGCGCCCGCCGTGGTTCGAAACCATGATCGCATCGGCGCCGATCTCCACCGCGCGGCGCGCGTCGGCGGCGCTCATCACGCCCTTCAGCACGAAGGTTCCGCCCCACTCCTCGCGGATCTTCGCGGCCATTGTCCAGTCGAGGTTCTGGTCGAGCATCTCGGTGAAATAGCGCTGGACCGAGACCGCCTCGCGGGTGCCCTGGCTGACATGGGTATCGAGGTTGGGCAGCGAGAACTTCTCGCGCAGCAGGTAATCGAGCCCCCAGCGCGGCTTGAGCGCATAGCCCAGCAGGTTGGCGGGCGTGAAGCGCGGCGGCGAGGAAAAGCCGCTGCGCAGGCAGCGCTCGCGCTTGCCGCCAACGATGGTGTCGACCGTCAGCGCAATCGCATCGAACTTCGCCGCCTTGCAGCGTTCGATCATGCTGGCGTTCAGCCCCCGGTCCTTGTGGACGTAGAGCTGGAACATCTTGGGCGTGGCGATCAGCGCGCCCACTTCCTCGATCGAGACGGTGGCCAGGCTGGAAATCCCGCACCACAGGCCGAATTTCTCCGCCGCGCGGGCCACGGCGCGCTCGCCCTGCCAGTGGAACACGCGTTGCAGCGCGGTGGGCGAGAGGATCAGCGGCAGCGCGCTTTTCCTGCCGAGGATCGTCACCGAGGGATCGATCTCGGCCACCCCGGCCAGCACATCAGGCACCAGATCGGCCTCGGCAAAGGCGGCGGTGTTGCGCGCCTTGGTCAGCTCGTCATCGGCCGCGCCGTCGATATAGTCGAACACCGGCCAGGGCAGCCGGGCGCGGGCCAGCGCGCGGAAATCGTCGATGTTGTGGCAATCGGCCAGCTTCATTGGCCACCGCCGAAGGTGTCGCAGGCCTTGAGGTCGGCGCTTTCCAGCCCCTTCCGCAGCCAGGCCATCCGCTGGGCGCTGCTGCCATGGGTAAAGGCCGCCTCGACCGGGTTGCGCCCGGCCGCCTGCGCCAGGGTGTCGTCGCCGATCTGGTGCGCGGCGTTCAGGCCGCTTTCCATGTCGCCCGGCTCCATCCGTTCCCGGTTCAGCGCCGCCCAGACCCCGGCATAGCAATCGGCCTGCAGTTCCAGCCGCACCGACAGCGGGTTGGCCTGTGCCGGATCGCTGTCCTGCAACTGCTGGACCCTGCCCGAGGTGCCCAGCAGGTTCTGCAGGTGGTGGCCGTATTCGTGGGCGATGACATAGTCGCGGGCGAACTGGCCCTGCGCCCCCAGCTGATCGGCCAGCTGGCGGTAGAAATCGGTATCGAGGTAGATGCCCTGGTCGCCGGGGCAATAGAACGGCCCCATCGCGCTCTGCGCCGCGCCGCAGCCCGAATTGCCCTCTGCCGAATAGAACACCAGGTGCGGGCGGCGGAAGCCTTCGCTGAACTGCGCCGCCCAGGTCTTGTTGAGCGAGGCCAGCGCGGCGCAGGCCTCGTGGCTTTCGGCATTGGCGTTGCAGCTGGCCATGGCATCGCCGCCGGCCGCCGTGGCGGGGCGCGAGGGCTGGGTGGTGGTGGCCGGCATGGCGCCGAGCAGGCTGAGCGGATTGACCTTGAAAACCGCCGAGAACAGCAGCACCACCACCAGGGTGCCGAGGCCGATCCGCCCGCCGCCCAGCCCGGGGATCAGCCCGCCGCCGCCGCCGCCGCCGCCGCCGCGCTGATCCTCGACATCGACATCGCTGGCATCGAAATCGTCTAGCTTCATGGCTGGCGCCCGGTTCCCTTGGATAGTGGTTTCACCGGGGTGTAGCAGAGCTGCCACCATCGGGCAAAAATCGCATGCCGGTGCTTGCCGGCGCGGAGCGGACCTGTAGGGTGGCGCAGCGATGAACCGAGGCAGGCTAGAGACGAACCGTTGGCGCTGGGTTCGCGCTGGCGCCGCCTTTGGCCTTGGCCTCGCGCTGGCCTTGGCCCCGGTCTCTGCCCCGATCTCCGCCGCGCCGCCGCGCACCGCCCCGCGCGCCCCGGCCCGCCCCGCTGGCGACCGCGCGCTGGAGGCGCAGCTGCTGGCCGACATTACCGTGCTGGCCAGCGACGATTTCGCCGGGCGCGAACCGGGCACCGAGGGCGAGGCCAAGACCCTGCGCTGGCTGGGCCGGCAATGGTTCGAGGCCGGGCTGGTTTCGGGCACCAACGATCCGGGCCACCCGTGGTTCGCTCCGGTCAACCTGATCGCGCGCGAGCCGGT
>JAFECL010000064.1:4802-5782 GCA_018242165.1 Pseudomonadota bacterium | reverse complement strand
CCGGGCGGCGATCCGCGCGCGATCGTTTCGGGCACCCGGCAGGATGCGCTGCTGGCCGGCGGCGCGGCGGCGGTGCTGACCGTGCTGGACGGCCCGCGCGGGATCGGCGCGATTGCCGCCCGGCGGCGGCGTTCGGGCTATGCCCTGGCCAGCGAGGCGCTGGGCGGCGACCTTGAGGGGTTCATCACCGCCGGGGCCTTCGACCGCCTGCTGGCTGCCGCCGGCACCAGCCTCAAGGCGCTGGAAGAGGCCGCCGACCGCGCCGATTTCCAGCCGCGCCCGATCGACCTCGCGGCGAGCATGGAGGCCACCACCCGCGAAACCGCGATCCGCACCCACAACCTGATCGGGCGCCTGCCCGGCCGCCACCCCGAACAGGGCGCGGTGCTGCTGCTGGCGCACTGGGACCATTTCGGCACCTGCGCGGCACCCCCGGCGGAGCACCTGATCTGCAACGGGGCGATCGACAATGCCAGCGGCCTTGCCGCGCTGACCGAGGTGGCCCGGCGCCTGTCGAGGGCGCAGGACGGGGCCGGCGGCGGGTTCGACCGCGACATCTATTTTCTCGCCACCAGCGCCGAGGAGCTGGGCCTGCTGGGGGCCGAGGCCTTTGCCGAAAACCCGCCGCTGCCGCTCGACCGGATCGTCGCCGCCTTCAATCTCGACAGCGTGGCAATCGCCCCGGCCGGCACCCCGCTGGGGATCGTCGGGCGCGGGCTGACCCGGCTGGATGGCGCGGTGGCCGAAGTGGCGCGCGAACAGCGCCGCCGCCTGTCCGACAGCAGCGCCCCCAATGCCTGGCTGCACCGGCAGGATGGCTGGGCGCTGATCCAGCACGATGTGCCGGCGCTGATGGTCACCTCGGCCTATGGCGATCTGCCGCGCCTGCAGGCCTTTTTCGATGGCGACTATCACCGCCCCGGCGATGTGGTGAAGCCCGGGCTGGAGCTGGGCGGCATGGCCGAGGACGTTACCTTCCA
>JAFECL010000064.1:0-4783 GCA_018242165.1 Pseudomonadota bacterium | reverse complement strand
TTTACAAGGCTGACCCGTGGCTGACCGGATGGTTCATTGACGGGCCATGCGCGTGGGCATAGCTTCCCTGCCCGGCGCACGGATGCGCCTAGGAGGGATTCGCATGAACAAGTTGCTGCTTTCGATTGCTGCCGTGGCGATGCTTGCTGCCCCGGCTGTGGCCAGCGCCGAACAGTGCCGCAATCAGGCCGACGGCAAGTTCGCCAAGTGTGGTACCCCCGGCGCCGTGCCGGCGAGCAAATATGTGAAGAAGGATGGCGGCGCCGGCAAGGCGATGCCGGGCAAGGCCGCCGCCAAGCCCGCCGCCGCCAAGCCTGCTGCGGCTCCGGCCCCGGCGGCCAAGCCGGCCCCGGCCGCCAAGAAGGGCCCCTGCAAGGACGCCAAGGGCAAGTTCATCAAGTGCGCCGCCTGACGCGCGCCTGATCGACGCCAGATAGCCAAAGGCGGCGCGGGGGGCTTCTCCCGCGCCGTTTTTTGTTGGCCGGCCACTAGCGCCGCTGCCCCCGCTTGGTTACATGGGCCGCCACGAATCTTCAGCGGATCAGAAAGTGGCTTCCATGCAAATCGCCCTCGGCCTCACCTTTGACGACGTGCTGCTGCGCCCGGCCGAAAGCGACATCGTGCCCAGCATGGCCGATACCCGCACCCGCCTGACCCGCGAGATCGCGCTGAACATCCCGGTGCTGTCCTCGGCGATGGATACGGTGACCGAGGCCGACATGGCGATCGTCATGGCCCAGCTGGGCGGGATCGGGGTGCTGCACCGCAACCTGACCGTCGAACAGCAATGCGCCGCCGTGCGTGCGGTGAAGCGCTATGAAAGCGGGATGGTGGTCAACCCGATCACCGTCGGCCCCGATGCCACGCTGGGCGAGGCGCGCGCGATCATGCAGGCCAACCGGATCAGCGGGATCCCGGTGGTCGAAGCGGGCGGCAAGCTGGTCGGCATCCTGACCAACCGTGACGTGCGCTTTGCCGCCAACCCGGCCCAGCCGGTGCGCGAGCTGATGACCCACGAAAACCTCGCCACCGTGCGCGTCGGCACCGGCCACGAAACGGCGCGCGGGCTGCTGCACGCGCGGCGGATCGAAAAGCTGCTGGTGGTCGACGATGATTTCCGCTGCGTCGGCCTGATTACGGTCAAGGACATCGAAAAGGCCGTGACCTACCCCGATGCCACCAAGGACCGTGCCGGCCGCCTGCGCGTTGCCGCCGCGACCACGGTGGGCGACAAGGGCTTCGAACGGACCGAGGCGCTGCTGGCGGCGGAATGCGACGTGGTGGTGATCGATACCGCCCATGGCCACAACCGCGATGTTGCCCGCGCGGTGGAGCGGGTGAAGAAGCTGTCGAACAGCGCGCAGGTGATCGCCGGCAACATCGCCACCGCCGAAGCCGCCAAGGCGCTGATCGGCGCTGGGGCCGATGCGGTGAAGGTGGGGATCGGGCCGGGCTCGATCTGCACCACCCGGGTCGTCGCGGGTGTCGGCGTGCCGCAGCTGACCGCGATCATGGATGCCGCCGAAGAGGCCGACCGGCACGGCGTGCCGGTGATCGGCGATGGTGGCCTGCGGACCAGCGGCGATGCGGCCAAGGCGCTGGCGGCGGGCGCCAGCTGCATCATGGTCGGCTCGATGCTGGCCGGCACCGAGGAAGCGCCGGGCGAAACCTTCCTCTACCAGGGCCGCTCGTACAAGTCGTATCGCGGCATGGGCAGCGTGGGGGCGATGGGCAGCGGCAGCGCCGACCGCTATTTCCAGGGCGACATCAAGGACCAGATGAAGCTGGTGCCCGAAGGGATCGAGGGCCAGGTGCCTTACAAGGGTGCGGCCAAGGACGTGATCCACCAGCTGGTCGGCGGGATCAAGGCGGCGATGGGCTATACCGGCTGCGCCACCATCGAAGACCTGCGCCGCAAGGCCCAATTCGTCCAGATCACCAACGCCGGCCTGAAGGAAAGCCACGTCCACGACGTGACGATCACCCGCGAAGCGCCGAATTATCCGACGCGCTAGGGCGGTGGGCGCGCCTGTCCGCGATGGCCGGACGATGGTGGCCGCGATGAACCCGGTGCTGGCGCCGGGCGCATGGGTTTTCGTCACCCTGCCCGATGCGGCGCCCGAACTGCTGGCAGCGGCGCTGGCGACGTTCCGCGAGGACGAGGGGCTGACACTGGTTCTGCCGCAGGGGCTGGCCGAGGCGGCGGGGCTGGCGGCTGACATGCCGATGGCGCGTATCGTGCTGACGGTCCATTCCGCGCTCGACGGGGTCGGGCTGACCGCGGCGGTGGCGGCGGTGCTGGCGGCAGAGGGCATTGCCTGCAACGTGATCGCGGCGTTCCACCATGACCATCTGTTCGTGCCCGAAATCCGGGCCGAGGCAGCACTGGCGGCGCTGCGGCGCGCGCAGCAACAGGCCGGGGCCGCACCGTGACCCCGCAGGCGCGCGTTCAGGCGGCGATCGAGGTGCTCGACGCGGTGCTGGCCGCGGCGCAGGGGCAGGGCGCCCCGGCCGAGCGGGTGATCAGCGAATGGTTCCGCCCGCGCCGTTTTGCCGGATCGAAAGACCGGCGGGCGGTGCGCGGGCTGGTCTATGCGGCAATCCGCGTCTGCGGGCCGGTGCCGGTGTCGGGCCGGGCGGCCTTGCTGCGGCTTGCGGCCGGGGATGCGGCGCTGGCCGCGCTGTTCGATGGCACCCGCCATGCCCCGGCGCCGATCGAACCGGGCGAGGCCGTGGCCGAGGGCGGGCTGGCGCCGGACTGGCTGGTTGAGCGGCTGGCGGCCAGCGGGATCGATGCGGCATCGGGCATGGCGCTGTTGGAGCGGGCGCCGCTGGATGTGCGGGTCAATGCGCTGAAGGCTGACCGGGCAACGCTGGAACTGCCGCTGGCGGGCGAATGGCTGGCCAGCGCGCAGGGTCTGCGCTTTCCTGCTGAAACCCCGGTGGAAGGCTGGGATGCCTTTCAGGACGGGCGGATCGAGGTGCAGGATCTGGCCTCGCAGCTGGGTGCCATGGCGCTGGGGGCCATGCCGGGCGAGACGGTGGTGGATATGTGCGCCGGGGCTGGCGGCAAGACGCTGGCGCTCGCCGCCGATATGGGCGGGCGCGGCCGGCTGGTGGCCTGCGATGTGGCGCGTGATCGGCTGGCGCGGCTGGCCCCGCGTGCGGCGCGGGCCGGGGCGGCCATGATCGAGAGCCTGCTGCTCGATGCCGGGCACGAACACCGCGCGCTGGCCCCGCTGGCGGGCCTGGCCGATGCGGTGCTGGTCGATGCGCCGTGCTCGGGCAGCGGCACCTGGCGGCGCAGCCCGGAGGGGCGCTGGCGGCTGACCCCGGGCGAACTGGCGCGGCTGGCGGCCGTGCAGGCCCATGTGCTGGGGCTGGGCGCGGGGCTGGTGCGGCGGGGCGGGCGCATGGTGTTTATCACCTGTTCGGTTCTTGATGAGGAAGGAAAGAACCAGATTGATCGCTTCCTTGCCGCCAATCCCGGCTGGCGCGCCGAACCGGCCGGCCTGCCACTGGGCGAGGCGCGCGGGGCGGGCACCCGGCTTGTCCCGCATCGGGATCATTGCGACGGGTTTTTCGTCGCACGGCTGGTGCGGCTGTGATAGCACTTGCCGCCATGGACCAGCATCGGCCGCCCGCCCCTGAAGGACGGATGACCGCGAGGGAGTTTGTGATGCGTTTTTCCCCGCCCGCGCTCGCCCTTTCAGCCCTGGTGGCGCTCAGCGCCAGCGCGCTCCATTCGGCGCCGCCGCGCCCGCTCGATCCGCGCGCCGGCGCGCTGGAGGCGCAGGGCCGCGCCGCGCTGAATGCCGGCGATGCCGACAAGGCCACCGATGCTTTCGAGGCGGCGCTGGCGATCCAGCCGGGCAGCCCGGCGCTGCTGCTCGATCTGGCCGATGCCGCGCGGGGGCAGGGGATGCAGGGCAAGGCGCTGCATTACTATCGCACCGTGCTGGCGATCGACCCGCAGAACGTCGCGGCGATTGCCGGTGAGGGCGCGGCGCTGGCCGAAAAGGGCGCGATCGCCAAGGCCCAGCGCAACCTGGCGCGGCTGGAAGGGCTGTGCGGCCCGACCTGCCCGGCCAGCCGGCAGCTGTCCGCCGCGATCGCCCGCGGCCCGGCGGCCCGCGTGGTTTCGGCGGATGACCTGAAGCCCAAGGCCTCGGCCAGCAATTAGGGCGCGGGGCCGGTCTCGGACGTGCCGCTTCAGTGTGGATTTGGCTCAGGCCGGAGCGAGAATGGGTAGCAGCGAGAACCGGAGCGCAGCGTACTTCAGTACGTGAGCACCGGAAGCGCAGCGGATGCCCGTTCGCAGCCCGGCATGGGGCAAATCAACGCTGAAGCTCAAATTAACGCCCGGAACTCGTCCAGCACGGCGCGATAGACGCGTTCCTTGAAGGGGACGATCAGGCTGGGCAGGGCCTCGGGCTCGACCCATTTCCACGCGTTGAATTCGGCCGGCTCGTGCGCGTCGAGGCGGATGTGGTGATCCTCGCCGGTGAAGCGGGCCAGCACCCAGTGCTGGCGCTGGCCACGATAGCGGCCCTTCCACAGCTTGCCGATCAGGTGGTCGGGCAGGTCGTAGAACAGTTCCTCGGCCGTCTGGGCAAGGATCGTCGCATGGGCCTCGCCCACCCCGGTTTCCTCGGCCAGTTCGCGGATTGCCGCGGCGCGCACGTCCTCGCCCTCGTCGATCCCGCCTTGCGGCATCTGCCAGAACCGGCCCTCGCCGCCTTCGGCCCCGCTCAGTTCTCCCATCGTTTCCCGCGTGTCGATC
>JAFECL010000063.1:3793-9266 GCA_018242165.1 Pseudomonadota bacterium | reverse complement strand
TGCTTGCGGGCGATGCGCACGCCCATGTCTTCGCCGTAATGCGCGTGCAGGGCGTGCAGGTGTTCCAGCAGCAGATCGCGCACGGCAGGTATGGCGGGATCGGGCAGCACTTCGCCAGACTTCAGAAAGTGCCCAATCTGGCCCAGCAGCCACGGCCGCCCTTGTGCGGCGCGGCCCACCATCACCGCATCTGCGTCGGTGGCCTTCAGCACGCAGGCGGCTTTGTGCGGCGAGTCGATATCGCCATTGGCGATCACCGGAATCTTCAACAGCGTTTTGATCTGCGCGATGGTGGCGTACTCGGCCACGCCGGTGTAATGCTGGTCACGGGTGCGGCCATGCACCGCGAGCGCAGCAATGCCGGCATCTTCGGCAATCCGCGCAATCTGCGGCGCGTTTTTGTGCTGCGCATCCCAACCGGTGCGGATTTTCAGCGTGACCGGCACATCCACCGCAGCAACCACCGCAGCCACAATCCGCCCCACCAACAGTGGATCCCGCATCAGCGCGCTGCCGGCCAACACATTGCACACTTTTTTGGCCGGGCAGCCCATATTGATGTCGATGATCGCGGCGCCCTTGTCCTCGACCAGCCGGGCCGCCTCGGCCATCTGCGCCGGCTCGCAGCCGACCAGCTGCATCGAGACCGGATCCTCGGCCGGATCCCACATCGCCTTTTGCAACGACTGGCGGGTCTCGCGGATCGCCGCCGGGCTGGCGATCATCTCGGTGACGTTCAGCCCCGAGCCAAAGCGCCTTACCAGCCGGCGGAACGGCAGATCGCTGACCCCGGTCATCGGCGCCAGCACCACCGGGCAAGCGATGGCGACAGGGCCGACCATGATCGGCTGCAACACGGGGGGGACGGGAACGCTTTGCATGGGCCTGCCTAAAAAACAGGCAGCGCATAGCGCCTTGCCCCGGTGCCGGCAAGGGTTTACCGGCGCGGATCATGTCGCAAGGCCCCGCCATCGCCGCTGTCGTCGTTGCCGCCGGCCAGGGCCTGCGCGCCGGCCAGCCGCTGCCCAAGCAGTTCGCCCTGTGGCGCGGCAAGCCGGTGCTGCGCCATTCGGCCGAGGCACTGGCCCGCGCCGGGGTGGCGCCGATCGTGGTCTGCATCCCCGTGGGGGCCGAGGCGGTGGTCAGCGCAGCGCTGGCCGGGATCGAAGGCATCCGCCTGATCCCCGGCGGCGCGACCCGCCAGCTGTCGGTCCGCGCCGGGCTCGAGGCGCTGGAGGGCGATGCGCCGGCCACGGTGCTGATCCACGACGCTGCCCGCCCGGTGCTGCCTCAGGCGGTGATCGACCGGCTGCTGGCGGCACTTGGCGGCCGGCCAGGGGCAATCCCGGTGCTGCCGGTGGTCGATTCGCTGGTCCATGCCGAGGGCTCCGCCATGGGTGCCCCGGCGCGGCGCGAGGAACTGCGCCGGGTGCAGACCCCGCAGGCCTTCCGCTTTGCCGAGATACTGGCCGCGCATCGCGGCTGGGATGGCGCCCCGATGGCCGGTGACGATGCCCAGGTGGCCCAGGCGGCGGGGCTGGCCGTGGCACTGGTGGAGGGGGACGAGGCCTTGCACAAATTGACCTACGCGCACGATTTCGCCGCCAACCTGCCTGCCTTCCGCACCGGCAGCGGCTATGATGTTCACCGGCTGGAAGCGGGTGAAGAGCTTTGGCTGTGCGGGGTGAAGATCGAGCACAGCCACGGCCTTGCCGGACACAGCGATGCCGACGTGGCGATCCATGCGCTGGTCGACGCGATCCTTGGCGCGGTGGGCGCGGGCGACATCGGCCAGCATTTCCCGCCGAGCGATCCGCAATGGCGCGGTGCCGCCTCGGACCGGTTTCTGGACCACGCCGTAAGGCTGGCTGCCGAGGCGGGCTATGCGATCGGCAATGTCGACGTGACAATCATCTGCGAGGCACCCAAGATCGGCCCGCACCGCGCGGCGATGCGCGAGCGGCTGGCGGCGATCATGGGGGTCGATGCGGCGCTGGTCAGCGTCAAGGCCACCACCACCGAGCGGCTGGGCTTTACCGGGCGTGGCGAAGGCATCGCCGCGCATGCCCTGGCCAGCCTGATCCGTCAGTAAGAAGGAGCCTGCGATGCGCCCCCTGCCCCTGATCAAGAGCCTGGCGCTGGCCGCGCTGGCCATCGCCCCCGGCCTCGCCCGCGCCGCCGAACCGCCCTGCCTGCAGCCGGCCGAATTCGCCGCGCTGGCCGGCTTTACCCTGCCCAGCGCGATCAACGGCGCCAGCCAGCGCTGCACCGCCAGCCTGCCCGCCGACGCCTTCCTGCGCACCGGGGCGGGCGCCATGGCCACCCGCTATGCCGGCGCGCGCAGCGCGGCGTGGCCGGGGGCCAAGGCCGCCTTCATCAAGCTGGGCAGTGCTGCCGATGGCGATGCCGCCCGGCTGATCGGGCTGCTGCCCGATGAGGCGCTGCAACAGGTGGTCGATGCCGCGATCCAGGCCAAGGTGGCCGATGCCCTGCCGCTGGAACGCTGCGCCACCACCGACCGACTGCTGCGCCTGCTTTCCCCGCTGCCGCCCGAGAATACCGCCGAGCTGATCGCGCTGGCGGTCTCGCTCGGGGCCGGGGCGGAAGGCGCCAGGGGGCCCGCCACGGTCGCCCGCGCCGGGCGGCTGGGCAAGATCACCGTCTGCCCGGTGGAGCTGCCGCGTGTCCACTGAGCCCGCCAGCCTGCTGCCGCCCGAGATCGTTGCCCTGGCCGAGCGGGTGGTGCGTGAGAACGCCGCCCTCGGCCGCAAGGTGGTGCTAGCGGAAAGCTGCACCGGCGGGCTGGTGGCGGGCGCCGTAACCGAAGTCGCCGGATCGTCGCGGGTGCTCGAAGCCAGCTTCGTCACCTATTCGAACGAGGCCAAGCAGGCCCTGCTGGGGGTGCCCGAAGACATCATCGACGCCTTCGGCGCGGTTTCGGTCGCCTGTGCCTGGGCCATGGCCGAAGGCGCGCTGAAGCGCAGCGGCGCCGATGTCGCCGTCGCGGTCAGCGGGATCGCCGGGCCGGATGGCGGCAGCGCCAAGAAGCCGGTCGGGCTGGTGGTCTTCGCCCGTGCGGTGCGCGGCGCCGATGGCGTGGTCGATGCCGAGGAAAAGCGCCTTTCGGCCAAGACCCGCGCCGGGGTGCGGGCTCAGGCGGTGGAAGTCGCGCTGGAGCTGCTGCTGCCGTAAAGCACCGCCGCGCGGTCTTCGAAGGCCTGGACCATCTTGCGGAAGGCACGGTCGAAATATTCGCCGGCCAGCCGCTCGAACACCGCGTTGCGGAAGGTGAAGCTGACCGAGAAATCGACCTCGCAGCCGCCATCCTCGGTCGGGGCAAAGCGCCAGGCATTGTCGAGATCGCGCATCGGCCCGTCGAGGTAGAACACCTCGATGAACCCCGGCCGGGTCTTGACCACCCGCGAGCTGAACTTCTCGCGCAGCGCCCTGAAGCCGACCAGCATGTCGGCGATCATCTCGCTCTCGCTGTCGGAACGGACCCGGGTGGCCACCACCCAGGGGAGGAATTCGGCATAGCGCCCCACATCCGCCACCAGATCGAACATCTGTTCGGCGCTGTAGGGCAGGCGCCGGACCTCGCGGATCCCCGGCATCAGGCTTTGGTGGCGGCCCGCGCCAGCTGCGCCGCGCGCGCCGCCTTCATTTCGGCAAAATCCTTGCCGGCATGGTACGACGAACGGGTCAGCGGGCTGGCGGCGACCTGGAGGAAGCCCTTGGCCCGGGCAATCGCGCCATAGGCCGAGAAGGCCTGCGGGGTGACGAATTCCTTGACCTCGGCATGCTTGGGGGTGGGCCGCAGGTATTGGCCCATGGTCAGGAAATCGATCCCGGCGCTGCGCATGTCGTCCATCACCTGATGGACCTCAAGCCGTTCCTCGCCCAGGCCCAGCATGATCCCGCTCTTGGTGAAGACGGCGGGATCCTGGGCCTTGACCTCTTCAAGCAGGCGCAGCGAGGCGTAGTAGCGCGCACCCGGGCGGATCGTCGGGTACAGCCGCGGCACCGTCTCGAGGTTGTGGTTGTAGACATCCGGCCCGGCGGCAACAATCGCCTCGACCGCGGCGCGCATCTTGCCGCGGAAATCGGGGGTCAGGATCTCGATCGTGGTCTGCGGCGTGGTGCGGCGCAGTTCCTCGATCACTTTCACGAACTGGCCGGCCCCGCCATCGGGCAGGTCGTCACGGTCGACCGAGGTGATGACGATGTGTTCCAGCCCCAGCTTGGCCGCCGCCTCGGCCACGTGGGCCGGCTCGCTGGCGTCAACCTTGCGCGGCATCCCGGTCTTGACGTTGCAGAAGGCGCAGGCCCGGGTGCAGACATCGCCCAGGATCATCACCGTGGCGTGCTTCTTGGTCCAGCATTCGCCGATGTTCGGGCAGGCAGCCTCTTCGCACACCGTGTTCAGCCCCAGCCCGCGCATCAGCTGGCGGGTTTCGCCATAGCCCTTGCTGGTTGGCGCCTTGACCCTGATCCAGTCGGGCTTGCGCTGCGGGGGAGAGGACAGGTCGTTCATGGCCGTGCCCATAAGCCCGAACGCCCCCTCTTGCCAGTGCCAATCGCAGCCGCCAGAAGGCGCGGGATGACCCAGGCCCCCTCCCCCCAGCTCGAACGGCTGATCGCCGGCTATCGCCGCTTTCGCACCACCGGGTGGACCCCCAACCGCGAACGCTGGGCATCGCTGCGCGAGGGGCAGCAGCCCGATGTGATGGTGATCGCCTGTTCCGACAGCCGGGTCGATCCGGCGCAGATCTTCGATGTCGACCCCGGCGAGATCTTCGTGGTGCGCAATGTTGCGGCGATGGTTCCGCCCTTCGAGACGAGCCCCGGCCTCCACGGCGTTTCGGCGGCGCTGGAATTCGCGGTGCAGGTCCTGAAAGTACGCGAGATCGTCGTGCTGGGCCACGGCATGTGCGGCGGCTGCCGCGCCGCGCTGACCCGCGAACTGCACGGCACCGCCCCGGGCGAAGGCGGCTTCATCGCCAGCTGGATCGCCCTGCTGGACGAGGCGCGCGAGCCGATCGCCGCGCAGTACGGCACCGAGGGGCGCGAGGCGGAACGGGCGATGGAACAGGCCGGGGTGCGGGTCAGCCTGGCCAACCTGCGCAGCTTTGCCTGCGTCCGCCGGGGCGAACGCGAGGGCAGCCTGCGCCTGACAGGGGCCTTCTTCGCGATCTCCGATGGCGTGCTGCACCTGCTCGACGAAGCCAGCGGCGCCTTCCTGCCGGCCGCCTGATCAGCCCCGAATCAAGCGGGGGCGGTGGTTGCCCACCGCCCCCGTGATGATTTCCAGCCCGGTGGCCGCTTACTTCGGCGGAGCCGGCGGCGCGGGCGGGGTCGGCGGCACCGGCGGCGCGGCCTTCATCTGGACGTAGGTCATCCACAGCTTGGCGATCGGCTTGCGCGGACCGTCGACCTTGCCGAAGCTGTCCAGCGCCGCGGCGTAATCGCCGGC
>JAFECL010000063.1:515-3784 GCA_018242165.1 Pseudomonadota bacterium | reverse complement strand
TCGACGCCGGGCTTGGTCAGGGCCACCTTGTAGAGGTCGATCGCCCGGGCGGTATCGCCATAGGAGAGGAAGGCGTCCGCCGCGCTCATCACCAGCGCCACCGGGGCATTGGCGGCGCGGGCATCGCGCTCCAGCGCCGGCAGCGAGGCCTTGTCGGCCGCAAGCCGGTTGGTGGCGATGGTGCGGGCCTCGGTCAGCGTCTGGTTGCCGGCCTCGACCTTGCCCGAGGCAAAGCCTTCCGCCACCACGGTCAGCGTTTCGGCGGGCGCGTTACGCACCCCCAGCGCGGCGATGTACGAGAGGTAGTCGTTCTTTTCCTGATACGAATGGGTCCGGCCCATCAGCCGCATCAGGTCAAGCTCGTCCGACGGGGCATAGCGACCGATGTCGCGCACCACCGAGATCGCCCCGGCCCAGTATTCCTTGGTCGGATAGGCGGTGACGAACAGCGAGCCGAGGTCGGCCGCCTTGTCGATCAGCTTGGCGCGATAGGCCGCGCCCAGGCCCATCTTGTACCAGTTTTCCGGCATCGGCTGGCCGGCGGCAGCGTGTTCGCGCAGCGCCTTGGCCAGCACGTCGACACCGGTCGCGATCTGGTTGTCGCGGAAATAGCTGTCGGCCAGCAGCAGTTCGGTCTGGTTGTCCTTGAACCCGGCGGCAGCGGCGGCGGCCAGGTGCGTACGGGCCTTGGCGTAATCCTTGTGCTCGTAGGCAATCGAGCCGACGTAGTATTCGAACTTGCCCTGATCGGCGGCGGCAACGCGGCCGCTGGCCAGCATCGATTCGAGCCCGATGCTCTGCACCGTCTGGTCCATGGTCAGGCCGCCGAACTGCAGCATCAGCTGGCCGGCAACATGCTTGTCATCCGGGGTCTGGGCGGCGGCGATCACCCCGTCCATGGTGGCGCGCTCGCTGGTCAGCAGCTTGCCCAGCTCGGCAATCGCGGCGTCCTGGGCATCGCCCTGCGCGGCCTTTACCTTGGCCTGCGCGGCCAGCACGTCGGGGCGCGCCTTGGCGGCCGCGAGCACCTTCTGCGCCGCGCTGAACACCGGCACGAACTTGTCCGAATACTTGGCCGCCGGCGCTTCCTTGGCCTGCGCCGCAACGGGCAGGGCCGCGGTGCCAGCCAGCGCCAGCGCGCCGGCCATCGCCGAACGCAGCAGCAGGGTGCGAACCCGGGTGGACTTGCGGATCATGAGCCTTCTCTCCTTGCCATCGCGCGGACGCCCCTGCCGGGTTCTTGCGCGCGGAATCCCGTGGCCTAGTGGCGCGAAAATCCCGCCTTGGCAACTGCCCTGTCCTGCCATCCCGGCGGTGAACCGGCTTTGAACGCATCATTCATGCCGCATATGTGGAAAACCCCGCGCAGCAGGCCCCCACGCCCCCGCCCCGGCTGGCCTTGGCGCGGCCCATCGCCTAGAGCCGCAGAATGATTTCCCACCACCGTGAAGCCCCCCGCGCGTGAGCGACGATACCATCCTGTCCGAACCCGGCGCGTCCGGCGAATTCACCCGCGTCGACATCGTCGACGAGATGAAGACGAGCTATCTCGACTACGCGATGAGCGTGATCGTGTCCCGCGCCCTGCCGGACGTGCGCGACGGCCTGAAGCCGGTCCATCGCCGGATCCTGTTCGCGGCGCAGGAAGGCGGCATGGTTGCCGGCCGCCCCTATCGCAAGAGCGCCAAGATCGTCGGCGACGTGATGGGTAACTACCACCCGCATGGCGACAGCGCGATCTATGACGCACTGGCGCGGATGACGCAGGACTGGTCGATGCGCCTGCCGCTGGTCGATGGCCAGGGCAACTTCGGCAGCATGGACCCCGATCCGCCGGCCAGCATGCGCTATACCGAAGCGCGGCTGGCCCGGGCCGCCAACAGCCTGCTCGACGATCTCGATAAGGATACGGTCGACTTCATCGACAACTATGACGGTTCGCGTCAGGAACCCTCGGTCCTTCCGGCCCGCTTCCCCAACCTGCTGGTCAACGGCGCCGGCGGCATCGCCGTCGGCATGGCCACCAACATCCCGCCGCACAACCTGGGCGAGGTGATAGACGGCTGCCTGGCCTATATCGACAACCCGGCGATCACCTCCGAAGAGCTGATCGAGTACATCCCCGGCCCCGACTTCCCAACCGCCCCGCTCATTCTGGGCACCGCCGGCGCGCGCAAGGCCTACATCGAGGGCCGTGGCAGCGTGATCATGCGCTGCCGGCACGAGATCGAGCGCGGCAGGGGTGACCGGGAATCGATCGTGCTGACCAGCATCCCCTATCAGGTCGGCAAGTCGGGCCTGGTCGAAAAGATCGCGGAAGCCGCCAAGGACAAGCGAATCGAAGGCATTGCCGACATTCGCGACGAATCGAACCGGCTGGGCGTACGGGTGGTGATCGACCTGAAGCGCGATGCCACCGCCGAGGTGGTGCTGAACCAGCTGTGGCGCAACACCCCGGCGCAGTCGAACTTCCCGGCCAACATGCTGGCGATCCGGGGCGGCCGCCCCGAAGTGCTGAGCCTGCGCGATTTTGTTTCCGCCTTCATCAGCTTCCGCGAGGAGGTGATCACCCGCCGCACCAAGTTCGAGCTGAACAAGGCGCGCGACCGGGCGCATATCTTGCTGGGGCTGGTGATTGCGGTCACCAATCTTGACGAGGTGGTGAAGATCATCCGGGGTTCGGGCAACCCGGCCCAGGCCCGCGCCGCGCTGCTGGCCCGCGAATGGCCGATGGGCGAGATTGCCCCCTATATCCGGCTGGTCGAGGCGATCGAGGAAGATGCGAGCACCCTGGCTGCACCCAGCTATCGCCTGTCCGAAGTGCAGGTGAAGGCAATCCTCGACCTGCGGCTCCACCGCCTCACCGCGCTGGGCCGCGACGAGATCGGCGAGGAATTGCAGCAGCTGGCCACCGCGATTGCCGAATACCTCGCCATCCTCGCCGACCGCGCCCGGCTCTATGGCGTGATGCGCGACGAACTGGCCGCGGTGCGCGAGGCCTATGCCACCCCGCGCCTGTCCGAAATCACCGCCGCCGCCGACGGGATCGAGGACGAAGACCTGATCGAGCGCGACGAGATGGTCGTGACCGTCACCATGGACGGATACATCAAGCGCACCCCGCTCTCCACCTTCCGCGCCCAGAACCGGGGCGGCAAGGGCCGCGCCGGAATGGCGACCAAGGACGAGGACGTGGTGACGACGATGTTCGTCACCTCCACCCACAACCCGGTGCTGTTCTTCTCGACCGCCGGCAAGGTCTATCGCCT
>JAFECL010000063.1:0-440 GCA_018242165.1 Pseudomonadota bacterium | reverse complement strand
CAGGGCGAAACGATCCAGACCGTGCTGCCGCTGCCTGAGGACGAGGCCGACTGGGGCAAGCTCAGCGTGGTCTTCGCCACGGCCAAGGGCAACGTCCGCCGCAACAGCATGGATGCTTTCGCCAACATCCCCAGCAACGGCAAGTTCGCGATGCGCTTCGAGGAAGGCGACGAGGCCAAAAAAACCTCTGATCGCCTGATCGGGGTGGCACTGCTCGAAGCCAGCGACGACGTGCTGCTCGCCACCCGGCAGGGCAAGGCGATCCGCTTCGCCGGCGACGAGGTGCGCGAATTCGCCAGCCGCACCAGCACCGGCGTGCGCGGCATGCTGCTGAAGGGCGATGACGAGGTGATCAGCCTGTCGATCCTCCACCGCGTCGGCACGACCAGCGAGGAACGCGAGGAATATGTCCGCTTCGCCCCGTGGAAGGGCGAAAAGGA
>JAFECL010000062.1:7299-18603 GCA_018242165.1 Pseudomonadota bacterium | reverse complement strand
GCATCGTCTTCATCGACGAGATCGACGCGGTTGGCCGCCACCGTGGCCATGGGCTGGGCAATTCGAACGACGAGCGCGAGCAGACGCTGAACCAGCTGCTGGTCGAGATGGACGGCTTCGAGGCCAATGAGGGGATCATCATCATCGCCGCGACCAACCGGCCCGACGTGCTCGATCCGGCGCTGCTGCGCCCGGGCCGCTTCGACCGGCAGGTGGTGGTGCCGGTGCCCGATATCGAGGGGCGCGAGAAGATCCTGGCGGTGCACATGAAGAAGGTGCCGCTGGCCCCCGATGTCCAGGCGCGGACCATTGCGCGCGGCACCCCCGGTTTTTCGGGCGCCGACCTGGCCAATCTGGTCAACGAGGCCGCCTTGCTGGCCGCCCGGCGCAACAAGCGGCTGGTGGCGATGCAGGAGTTCGAGGACGCCAAGGACAAGGTCATGATGGGCGCCGAGCGCCGCTCCATGGTGATGACCGAGGACGAGAAGAAGATGACCGCCTATCACGAGGCGGGCCATGCCCTGGTCTCGCTCAACGAGCCGGCGAGCGATCCGATCCACAAGGCCACGATCATCCCGCGCGGTGGCGCGCTGGGCATGGTGGTGCGCCTGCCCGAGCGCGATTCCTATTCGTTCCACCGCGACCAGATGCATGCCCACCTCTCGGTCGGGATGGGCGGGCGCGTGGCCGAGGAACTGATCTTCGGCCACGACAAGGTTTCTTCGGGCGCCTCGTCCGACATTCAGAACGCCACCTCGCTGGCCCGCAAGATGGTCACCCGCTGGGGCATGTCGGACAAGCTGGGGCCGCTGCAGTACGAAGAATCGCAGGAAGGCTATCTGGGCTATGGCGGTTCGCAACGGACCATGCATTCGGCCGAGACCAACAAGCTGATCGATGCCGAGATCAAGAAGCTGGTCGAGGGCGGGCTGCAGCGCGCCACCGACATTCTCAAAACCAATATCGACCAGCTGCACCTGCTGGCCGGGGCCTTGCTGGAATACGAGACGCTGACCGGCGACGAGATCAAGCAGCTGCTGGCCGACGGCAAGCTGGAACGGTCCGATGCGCCCAGCGGCGAGCCGCTGCCGCCGGCGCTGGAGGGCACCTCGGTGCCGCGGATTGGCCGGCGGCTGGCCGGCGAGGTGGCGGCCTAGCCCGCGACTCCGATCAGCACCAGCACCACGGCGAAGACGGTCAGCACGATCACCGCGCCGATCGACACGACCCAGGTGCGCCACAGCGCGCTGAAGCGTGACAGGCCATAGGCGTCCTTGATCTGGCGGTACATGTGCCACGGCGGGTACAGCATGGCGACAAAGGCCGTGCCCGGCACGTTGGCCATCCGCAGCAGCGTGATCAGCACCACCAGCAGCGACATGGCGCAGAGCGAATAGGTGACGAAGACCGTGTGGTCGTAAAGCCCGAAGCGCCGGCTGAAGGGAAACAGCAGCCACAGCAGTGGCACGGACAGCGGGATCAGCGCCCAGGCATATTTGTAGGCGTTCGACTGCAGCTTGTAGAGCGCCAGCTCGGGGTTGGCGCGGGCCTTGGCAATGGCGGTGTTGAGCTCGGGGATGTCGCTGTAGTGCCGGGTCTTGTCGGCCGCCTTGAACGCGCCGTCGACCTGCTTCGAAACATCGCCTTTGGCGGCGCGCAGCGCTTCGATCACCCCTTCGCGGGCCTCGATTTCATCGTCGATATCCTCGGTCGACTGGCCGGCTGCCGCCAGCTGCGCGCGCTTGGCCTTCAGTCGGACCACCTCGGCCTCGTTGGCCGCAGTGCCCTGGATCTTCTTGCCGTTGATGTCGATGTTGTTGATCCCCTCGGCACCGGCCTGGTTGCCGTGGGGCACGTGCTTGACCACGGCGAACAGCAGGAAGACGCTGAACAGGAACAGCGCGATCGGCGAGACATAGCGCACCCGCCGGCCCTCGATATAGTCGCGGGTCAGCTGGCCGGGGCGCAGCATCAGGGCGGGGATGGTGCGCCAGATCTTGCCTTCGAAATGGAACACCCCGTGGGCAATGTCGTGAACGAAGGCCATCAGCGAGCGGTGGACATGGGCCGCCTGGCCGCAGGCGTGGCAGAAGTGCCCGGCCAGCGGGGTGCCGCAGTTCAGGCAGGCGGTTTCGTGGGTATGCCCGTCGGGGCCCGGTGCGGCCATTTCGCGCAGGCCCTCCGCCGCCATCGCGGTACCCACCGCGTCGCCCAGAATTCCCCCCGTGGTCATGCGCTTAGCCTCGCTTGCGGTTCAGCCTGCAGTCAGGCATCAGGGCCAAGACTAGCCCGGCTTGTCCCGAACGGAAAGGTTGCAATGCGAAGTCCCGCCCTGGCCGCCCTGGCCCTGCTTGTTCTTGCCGCCGCGCCCGCCGAGCGCAGCACCGAGGCTTATTACCGCGAGGCATTAGCGCTGGAGGCCAAGGGGCCGATGGCACTGCTGACCGGCAGGGTGGGGCCGATGATGAAAGAGGCACAGAGCGCTGGCTTGTCCGCGCGCGATCAGCGCCGCGCCGCATTGGCCCATGGGGAACGGGCAACCTATTGCCCGCCGGACAAGGCCAGGATCAATTCGGAGGAAATGCTGCGGCTGCTGGGCCAAATCCCCGCCGCAGAACGCAGCAAGCTACCGCTCAGCCAGGGCATGGCGCGGGCTTTTGCGCTGAAATGGCCCTGCCGATAGGCGGCAGGGCGACGGCTCAGCCGTCGTAATCGCCACCTAGCGAAGTGTTGCGCACCGGGGCGGCGGCGGTGATCCGAAGGGCCTCGGCCGACTGGCTGAGCGAGCCGATCTCGTCGACCTCGTCATCATCCTCGGGCAGCACACGCTGCATCGAGGTGATCACCGATTCCTTCAGCTGATCCGGGGTGACGGTTTCGTCGGCGATCTCGCGCAGCGCCACTACCGGGTTCTTGTCGCGGTCGCGATCGATGGTCAGCTCCGCCCCGCCGGAAATCTCGCGCGCACGTTGCGCGGCAAGCAGGACGAGGTCGAATCGGTTGGAAACCTTGTCGACGCAATCTTCAACGGTAACGCGCGCCATCGGGCACTCCGGTCTTGGGAAACTGTCGGAAAGCGTGGCCGCTAGGCAAGCGCGCGGCCAAAGTCAAGGAAATCCGCCTGCTCATCCGCTAACACGCAACCCATGGGCGGCCTGCATTTCGGCTTCGTCCGGCGCTTCCCACATCCGTTCAATGCCATCGAACATGGCCCGGGTGATCGCGAAGTCGAGATGGCGGGTGGCGCCATCGCCGGCGTTGCGCGCTTCCACCCGGCGCCAGCGTTCCTCGGCCGGCACGTCGATCCAGTGGAGTTGCGCCCCCAGCCCGTCGGCTGCCGCCGCCGCGACAAAGCGGTTGCGCGCCGCGCGGGTGGTAAACCCCAGGTCGAGCACGCAGGGCACCCCGCGCGCCGCCACCATCCGCGCCGTGGCCCAGATCCGCGCGTAGCAGCGCTCGACCCGTTCGAGCGACCAGGCCAGCTGCGGCGGGCGCGGGCTGTCGGCCCAGAACAGGCCATGCATCCATTCGTCGATCGAAAAGCGCACCGCGCCCAGCTGGTCTTCCAGCTTCAGCGCATGGGTGGTCTTGCCCGCGCCGGTCGAGCCGCAGACCAGGTGGATCAGCGGGGCGGGGCTATTCATAGTGGTCATCGCGCAGATCGTCTTCGGCCAGGTCGCTGAAGCGGGTGATGCGGGCCTCGAAGCGCAGCCGCACCTTGCCGGTGGCGCCGTGGCGCTGCTTGGCGATCAGCAGTTCCGACAGGCCGGTTACCTGCTCCATCTTCTCGCGCCACTTTTCCCACTTGTCGCGCACGTCGGGCGGGTCGCTCTCGGTCGGGAACTTGGGTTCGGTCGCCTTGACGTAATAGTCCTCGCGGAACACGAACCAGACCATGTCGGCGTCCTGCTCGATGCTGCCCGATTCGCGCAGGTCTGACAGCATCGGCCGCTTGTCCTCGCGGCTTTCGACCGCACGGCTGAGCTGCGAGAGGGCGATCACCGGCACCGCCAGTTCCTTGGCCAGGGTCTTGAGGCCCCGGCTGATCTCGGAAATTTCGTTGACGCGGTTGTCGCTGCTGCGCCCCGAGCCCTGCAGCAGCTGCAGGTAGTCGACCACGATCAGCCCGATCCCGTGCTTGCGCTTCAGCCGGCGGGCGCGGGTGCGCAGCGCGGCGATCGACAGCGCCGGGGTATCGTCGATGTAGAGCGGCAGTTCGGCCAGCCGCTGGCTGGCGTAGGACAGCTGCTGGAAATCCTCGCGGCTGATCTTGCCCATGCGCAGGTTTTCGCTGCTGATGCCCGATTGCTCGGCAAGGATGCGGGTGGCCAGCTGGTCGGCGCTCATTTCGAGGCTGAAGAAGGCCACCGGAGCGCCGACGGTCTTCTCGATCCCGTCGGCCATGTCGCGGCGGTAGCGGTCGGCGGCGTTGAAGGCGATGTTGGTGGCGAGCGAGGTCTTGCCCATGCCCGGGCGCCCGGCCAGGATGATCAGATCGGAATCGTGCAGGCCGCCGATCCGTTCGTTGACGCTGGTGAGGCCGGTGGTCTTGCCCGAGATGTGCCCGCCCGACAGCAGCGCCGCCTCGATCATGCCCAGCGCGGTGCGGGTGGCGAGCGAGAACTTCTGCGCCTCGCTGCTGGTCGCGGCACCTTCGGCGACCTGGTAGAGCGCCGCTTCGGCCAGGGCGACCTGTTCGAGCGGCTCGACCGCCTCGGATGTGTCGATGGCATTGGCGACCAGCTCGCGGCCCACCCGGACCAGTTCGCGCAACATGGCGAGGTCATAGATCTGTTCGGCCAGCGCGCGCGGGGCGAGCAGGCCCTGCCCGTCAGCGGTGAGGCGGGCGAGGTAGGCGGTGCCGCCCAGCGCCTTGAGCGTCTCGTCGGCCTCGAAATAGGGCTTGAGCGTCACCGGGGTGACCACCGCCTTGCGGTCGAGCAATTGCAGCACCCGCTCGTAGATCCGCGCGTGCGAAGGCTCGAAAAAGTGCTGTGGCAGGAGCGGGGTGACCAGCTCCTCGATCACCCGGTTGTCGATCAGCACCGCGCCCAGAAAGGCGGCCTCGGCCTCGATATTGGCGGGCAAGGCGCGGGCGGCGCTCTCGTCGGCGCGAACAAGCAGATCGTGGTCGGGCATGGCCGGTCCATGCGCGCAAGCGTGGCGCCGTGCAATGGGCGCCTGGGGGCTGCCGCCTGTGGATAGCGGGGACGGCGCGAAGGCCCCGCCGGCTGCCAGGGGCATTAATGCGAAATTATCCTCGATTCGCTACGCCCCGGCCATAATGGGCGAGCGCTATCATTTCCAAGGCCGCCGCTGGTGGTGGTGGCTTGCCGCAGCCTTGCTGCTGGTGCCGGTGCTGGGCATGGCCTGGCGCGGGGTGCCCGCGCCGGTGCCCGCCGCCCAGGCTCTGGATGGCTGCGTCGCCCGCGCCATGCCCGACGAACGGCCCGAAACGGTGATCGACCGTGCCACGGGGTTCGATTGCCAGGCGCAGCAGCCCAGCTTCGGACCCGGCGATTTCTGGGTGCGGATGACCGGGCTGGCGGCGCGCACCACGGCCGATCAGCCGCTGGTCCTGCGCTTTACCCCTGAATGGCAGCGGCAGCTGACGGTCACCCTGGGCTATGCCGACGGCACGCTGATCACCCATGTCATCCCCGCCGGCCGCCAGCTTGAGGTGACCCGGATGGGCCAGGCGGTCGAACTGCCGCTGCCCGATCGCCCCGCGCCGCTGACCCGGGTGCTGGTGCGGGCCGACGGGGCCGAGAACATCTCGCGGATCGTGCGCGACATCCGGATCATCCCGGTGGCGGTGGCGCGCGTGCTGGACCAGACCGACACCGCCATGTTTGCCACGGTGCTGGGGATCTATTTCGCGCTGCTGATCTACAACCTGGCGCTGTGGACCACGCTGCGCGAGAAGTTCCAGTTCTACTATTGCGCCTCGGTGGTGGCGATGATGGGCTATGCGCTCAGCTATTCCGACGCGATCACCCTGTTCCTGCCCAGCGCCGATGCGATCCAGCTGATGCAGCAGCGCTATGTGACGCTGGCGATGGTCGCGGGCTTTCTGCTGCTGTTCGTGCGGCATTTCTTCGAGCCCGGCACGATCGGCCCCCGGCTGGTCGCGGCGATCAATGGCGCGGTGGCGCTGCTGGTTCTGGTGGCCGTGCCCTTCGCAATGAACCTGCCGGTCAGCCCGCATCTGGCCGACCGGATCTACCTGCTGGCCTTCCTGCCGGTGCCGATCCTGGTCGCGGCGATGACCTGGGCGGCGTGGCGCGCGCGCAGCCCGCTGGTCGGCCTGTTCATGACCGTCTGGTCGGTGCCCTTCGCGATCGTCGCGATCCGCATCCTGCATGCCGCGCACCTGCTGGAATATCCGGTGTGGTTCGATTCGTGCACCGTGCTGGCCATGGCGGTCGAATCGCTGATGAGTTCGCTGGCGCTGGCCTACCGGATCAAGCTGATCCGGCGCGAACGCGATGTCGCCCGCGCCGAAGAGGCCTTTGCCCGGCGGCTGGCCAACAGCGATCCGCTGACCGGGCTGCTCAACCGGCGTGCCCTGGTTGGCGCGGCGCTGGCCGAGCCGGGGGCCTATCATCTGGTGCTGGTCGACATCGACCATTTCAAGCGGGTCAACGACAGCCACGGCCACGACGTGGGCGATGCCGTGCTGGTCCGGCTGGCCGCGCTGCTGGGGGAATGGGCCGCTGCCCACGGCGCCCGCGCCGCGCGGCTGGGCGGCGAAGAGTTCGCGGTGCTGGCCCCGGCGGCGCGCAATATCGCCAGCCAGGCCGAGCGGCTGCTGGCGCTGGTCCGCGAACACCGCATGCCGGGCCCGCGCCGGGTAACGATCAGCGCCGGGGTGGCCGAGCGCGAGGTGGCCGGCGATGGCGACTGGCAGGTGCTCTATCACGAAGCCGATGCCGCGCTGTACCGCGCCAAGCATGCCGGGCGCGATTGCGTCGAGCGGGCCGGCGATCAGCGGATCAGCCGCAACGCCGCGTAAAGTGGCGCCAGCCGGGGGTAGAGCCGGGCATAGACCGCGCGATAGCGGCGGCGATAGGCGGCGGCGCGTTCCGGATCCGGGGTAAAGGTCTGCGCCACCCCGGTCATCGCCGCCACCGCCGTCGGGATGTCGGGGTGCCAGCCCAGCCCCACCGCCGCGAGGATCGCCGCGCCCAGTCCGCTCGCCTCAAGCTCGGCCGGGCGTTCGGCGGGCAGCTCGAGCACATCGGCGATGATCTGCATCACCGCATCGCTGCGCGCGCCACCCCCGGCCACGCGCAGGCGGGCAAGCGGCACCTTGCCCCGGGCCTCGATCCGCTCGCGCCCCTCGCGCAGGGCATAGGCCAGCCCCTCGATGATCGCGCGGTAGAGGTGGGCGCGGGTATGCCCTTCGGCAAAGCCGATCACGCTGCCCCGCGCGCCGGGGCCGGGTGGCCGCACCCCGGGGTTCCACAGCGGCTGGAGCATCAGCCCGTCCGCCCCGGGCGGGGTGCTGGCCAGCAATGCGTCGAAATAGCTTTCGGGCGCCTGCCCCTCGGCCAGGGCGCGCTGGCGCTCGGGCTGGCCGAACTGTTCGGTGAACCAGCGGACCAGCCAGAACCCGCTCGCCACCTGAACCTCGGTATTGAACATGCCGGGCGTGGCGCCGGGATAGGCCGGGGCGCCGGGGAAGGCCTCGAAATAGTGCGGGGTGGCAACGTTGATCGTCGCGGTGGTGCCGCAGGAAATCGCCCCGACCTCAGGGCTCAGCACGCCCGAACCCAGCACCTCGCAAGCCTTGTCCGAGGCGCCGGCGATCACCGGCAGGCCGGCGGGCAGGCCAAGTTCAGCGGCGGCTTCGGCGGCCAGCGGCCCGATCGCCGCGCCGCCCGGCACCAGTTCGGGCAACTGATCGGGGGAGAGGCCCAGCACCCCCCAGCTCCAGCTGCCCGGCGCGGCCCAGCGCTGCTGGCGATAGTCGAACGGGATGAAGCCGACCTGCGCCCCCACCGCATCGGCACAGCGCCCGGTCAGGCGCTGGTTGAGATAGCCCGAAAGCAGCAGGTACCGGCTGGTCGCGGCGGCCACCTCGGGCTGGTTTTCGGCGATCCAGTTGGCCTCGGCCTCGGCGGCGAGGCCCCGGATCGCCCCCTCGACCCACAGCAGGCGGAACAGCAGGCGGGTGCGGCGCGGCAGGCGCGGCTGCCCCTGCGCGCGGCGCTGGTCGGGCCAGATGATCGCCGGGCGCAGCGGCTGGCCATTGGCATCAAGGTTGATCACCGTCGCGCGCTGGGTGGTGACCACCAGCGCGGCAATGCGCTCTGGCGTCACCGCGCCTTCGGCCCACAGCGCGGCGCAGGCATCGCCCAGTGCCTGCCACAGCCCCGCCACATCGTGCTCCATCCAGCCCGGCCGGGGGTGGCTGTAGCCATCCAGCGCGACACTGCCGCGCCCGGCCAGCCGCCCGTGCCGGTCAAAGGCCAGGGCGCGCACGCTCTGGGTGCCGAAATCGATCGCCAGGACCAGGTCGCCTGCCATTGCCGTCCCCCCGCCGCTGTCTGGCCTATGGTAACAGGTTGCCGGGGTTCATGATCTCCTTGGGGTCCAGCGCCGCCTTGACCTGCCGCAGCAGCGCGATGCCGCCGGCGCCCAGGTCGTGGTGGAGATAGGCCTTGCGCAGCCGCCCGGCACCGTGATGGTGGGCAATGCCGCCGCCTTCGGCCGCCGTGGCCTCCAGCGCCCGGTCCCAGCATTCGAGATAGCGCGCCTCCATCGCGGCGGCATCCTCGGGCCGGCAGGCAAAGGTGCAGTAGATGTTGATCCCGCTGCGATAGACGTGCGAGCTGTGGGCCGAGGCATTGACGATCCCCGGCACCTCGCGCAGCGCGGCCATCACCCGGCGATAGATCGGGCCGATCTGGCTCCAGCTGCCCGAAACCTCGATGGTGTCGGCAATCACCCCCAGCTTGAACAGGTCGGTCCATTCGGGAACCTTGTTGCGGTGGGCCAGCCAGCCTTCGGTGGCCGCCGGGTCGGCCTCGGTCAGGCCGGCTTCGGCGGCAATGGCCTTCACCGCCGCCAGTTCCGCCGCGACCCGGCCCGCCGGCCCTTCGTGGACCATGATCAGCAGGCAGGCCTCACCCCGGGCATGGGCGGAAAACAGGCGGAATACCTCGGGCGCGTCGTACTGGCGCATCACCGGCGGGCGCCAGTCGGCCTGGATGATCCGCCGCTGCGCCTCGAACCCCTGCTCCATTGTCTCGGCGTAAAAGGCGGTGAAGGCCCGGGTTTCCGGCTGGCGGCGTAGCGACAGGGTGACGCGGGTGATCACCCCCATCGTCCCCTCGGCACCCATCAGCAGGTGGCGCAGATCGGGCCCGGCGGCGGCGCGCGGGGCCTTGCCCAGCGTCACCACCTCGCCATCGGGCAGCACCGCCTCGATCGAATGGATGATATCCTCGATATTGCCATAGGCGGTCGAAAACTGGCCCGAAGCCCGGGTCGAGACCCAGCCGCCCACCGACGAAATCGCGATCGACTGCGGCCAGTGGCCGATGGTCAGGCCGTGTGCGGCCACCGCTTCCTCGGCGGCAAGGCCATTGCAGCCCGCCTCGAAGGTGGCGAGCAGGTTGACCGGATCGACCGAGACCACCCGGTCCATCGCCCCCATGTCGAGCAGGATCGTCGCCGGATCGCCCAGCACCCCGGCGCAGACCCCGCTGCCCAGGCCGAAGGGCATCAGCCCCACCCCGCGGGCCGCGGCAAAGCGGACCACCGCCTGCACCTCGGCCAGGTCGCGCGGGCGGGCGACGCAGCCGGGCAGCGCGCCGCCGGTCTCGCCCTCGGGCGCGCGGAAGCGCCGCAGGTGGCTGACCGCCCAATAGTCGTGGCTGCGCGTGCCCAGCGTGGCCGGATCGGTCAGCACCACCTCCGGGCCCAGTTCGGCACGCAGTTCGGCGATCAATTTGGCGTCCATCAGCCCCCCTCTCGATCTTCGTTCAGTCCGGCGCGGCTGGCGCGATCCAGCGCCTCGCACTGCGCCACCTCTGCCGCCTGCCGGGCCGTATCCCAGCCCAGCAGCGCACCCATCGCCGCAGCGGCGGGGGCCAGGCCCGCCCGCCCCGCGCCATGATCGAACCAGGCGCGGCTGCTGCGCCGCACCCACCAGTCCTCCAGCCGCACCGCACCTTCCACCTGCACCGCGCGGCGTGCCTCGGCGGCGACGTCGCCGCCATCGGTCAGCAGTTCGGCGGTCTCTGATCCATAGAGCCGGGCCAGCCGCTCGGCCGTTTCAGGCTCCAGCCCGGCGGGCAGGCTGGCCGCGCTTTCGCCACCCGGCAGCGCCTCGTCGGCGGTGGGGCATGGCTGCGGCGGCAGGCCCAGCCGCTCCATCGCGAGATCGACGATCCGCTGCGCCATCGCCCGATAGGCCGAAAGCTTGCCCCCGGCGATCGAGATCATCCCGCCCGGCCCGGTCCAGACCTCGTCGGCGCGCGAGATTTCGTTCGCCGCCTTGCCCGCTTGCTGCACCAGCGGGCGCAGCCCGGCCCAGGCGGCGATCACCTGATCCACCCCCAGCGCCGGGGCATCCAGCGCGGCGCGGGCGGCGCCCAGCAGATAGTCCGCCTCGGCCCGCTCGATCGCCGGCCAGGTTTCGGCACGGGGATAGAAGCCATCAGTGGTGCCAAGGTAGGTGAAGCCCCCGCGCGGCACCGCGAAGACCGAGCGCCGGTCGGGCGTGTTGATGATCACCGTGTGGTTCACCGGCAGGCTGGCGCGTTCGAACACCAGGTGGATCCCCCGGCTCAGCGCCAGGCGCGGCGGTGCGGCGGCATCCTCGGCCGCGCGCAGGGCATCGACCCAGGGGCCGGCGGCGTTGATCACCAGCCGGGCGCGGATCAGGCAGGCGCCTTCTTCGCCCGGCAGGGTGGGTTCGCAGCGCAGTTCCGCGCCGCCCGCCCCGGTACCGATGCCGCGCACCGCAAGATAGTTCGCCACCACCGCGCCATGGGCGCGGGCCGAGCGCAGGTTGGCCACGGTCAGGCGGGCATCGTCGGTCAGGTATTCGCGGTAGATCAGGCCGCGATGGAGATTTTCGCGGCGCATCAAGGGTTCGATCCGCGCCAGTTCGGCCGGGCTGGCCAGCCGGTGGCGGTCGGCCCGGGCCACGCCGCCCAACTGGTCGAAGGCGACCAGTGCGGCCTTCAGCTTGGCCGTTTCGCCCAGGCTGCGGCTGGGCAGGATGAACCAGCTGGGCTGGGCCAGATGCGGGGCGATGCGGTGCAGGATGGCCCGTTCCGAAGCGGCCTC
>JAFECL010000062.1:288-7279 GCA_018242165.1 Pseudomonadota bacterium | reverse complement strand
CTGCGGCTGGAGGTGCCCGAGGCGAAGTCGCCCGCCTCGACCAGCGCCACGCTCAGCCCGCGCATCGCCGCATCGCGGGCAATCCCCGCCCCGGTGATCCCGCCGCCGATCACCACCAGATCGAAACGCTGCCCTTCCAGCGCGCGGCGCAGCCCGGCGCGATCGCTGAGATCAAGGTGGGTCGGCTGGCCCATCGCCGGCGGGGTCAGGCGCGGATCGGCAGGCTGCGGATGCGCCTGCCGCTGGCCGCGAAAATCGCGTTGGTCAGCGCCGGGATCACCGGGGGCAGCGCCGGTTCGCCAAGGCCGGTGGGCGGGTTGGGCGAGGGCACCCAGCTGATCGCGATTGGCGGGGTGGCGCTGATCCGGCCCAGCAGGAAGCCGTCGAACCCGCTCTGCTGCGGTGCCCCGTCGGCAAAGGTGATCGCCTGCGCCGCCGCCTGGGCCAGGCCATCGATCACCGCGCCGCGCACCTGGGCCTCGGCCCCCAGCGGGTTGACCAGCTGCGATCCGACATCGCCCGCGACCCACACCTGGTTGACCCGGTAATCGCCGACCTCGACCGTCACGTCGGCCACTTCGGCGAAGTAGCCATAGTGGCAGAAATAGAACCCGAACCCCAGCGCCCGCGGCCCCGAACGCGGCCGGCTGGCCCAGCGGGAATCGGCCAGCACCCGCTGGATCACGCCGCGCGCGCGGGTGGTCGAAAAGGCCGAGAGCGCCTTGGCGGGATCGCTGTGATCGCCCACGATCCGGTCTTCCGCACACAGTTCCAGCATCAGCTGCGGCAGGTCCTTGCCCGCAGCCAGCGCCACCTCGTCAAGGAACGACTGGAAGGCCCAGGCATGGGCGTTCGAGCGCGGTGCCCGCAGCGGCCCGGTGGGGATGGTGGTGGGCAGCAGGCTCTGCTGATAGGCCAGATCGGCCAGCAGGCCGGCGGGGAAGTTGTTGGCATCCATCTCGCAGGCCCGGTTGGGCTTGCCATCGGTGCCGAAGGTTACCGCGTGGCAGGTCAGCGCGGTCAGCCGCCCGCCCGAATCGAGCCCGGCCTGAAAGGCGTGCCAGCCCGCCGCACGATAGAAATCGCGCTTCAGGTCATCGGCGCGGCTGTAGATCAGCTGGATCGGCCGGCCGGGCAGGGCCTTGGCGATTGCCGCCGCCTCGACCGCGAAATTGTTGTCGAGCCGCCGGCCGAAGCCGCCGCCGATCCGGGTCATGTGCGCGGTGATCCTGGCCGCAGGAATCCCCAGCCGTGTCTCGATCATGCCGACCGCCTGGCGCGGCACCTGGCTGGGCACCCACAGTTCCAGCGCGCCGTCGCGGTAGAGCGCGGTGCAGTTCTGCGGTTCGAGCGGGGCATGGGCGAGGAAGGGATAGGCATAGCGCGCGCTAACCACCTTGCTGGCCGTGGCCAGCCGGGCCTGGGCATCGCCATCCTTGCGCAGGCTGGTGCCGGCGCCCTTGTCGAGCAGGGCCTTGGCCGCGGCGGCATAGGCCTCGCTCGAATGGCCCTTGGCCGCCGACAGGTCCCATTCCAGCTTGAGCAGGGTGCGGGCGCTTTCGGCATACCAGTAATTGGTCGCCACCACCGCCACCCCGTCGACCAGCGCATAGGCCCCGCCGGCCTCTTTCAGCGGGATCACCGCCACCACCCCGGGGGCCTTTTCCGCCGCGCTGGCATCGCAGCTTTTCAGCCGGCCGCCGTGGGCCGGGGCACTTTCGAACACCGCGTAAAGCTGGCCGGGCTGGCGGGTGTCGATCCCGAACAGCGGCTCGCCGCGCAGCACCTTCGCGCTGTCGACCCCCACCTGCGGGGTGCCGACGATGCGGAACTTCCTGGGATCCTTCAGCGGCACCCTGGTGGGATCGGGCAGCGGCAGGTGCGCCGCCGCGGCGGCCAGCTCGCCATAGGTCCAACGGCGGTGGCTGGGGGCGTGGACCACCAGGCCCGGTTCGGTGGTCAGCTCGGCCAGCGGCACCGCGCCGCGCGTCGCTGCTGCCTGCAGCAGCATCTGCCGCACCGCCGCACCGGCCTGACGCATCGGCAGGTAATTGCGCGGGGTGGCCAGGCTGCCCCCGGCGAACTGATCGGGATAGCGCGCCGGGTCGTAATCGGCCTGCACCACCCTTACCCGTGCCCAGTCGGCATCTAGTTCCTCGGCGATCAGCATCGCCAGCGCGGTCTTGATCCCCTGGCCGATCTCCGGGTTCTTGCCGGTGATGGTGATGACGCCATCCGCCGCGATGGTCACATAGGCCGACAGTTCGGCCGGGGTGGCGGCCGCCGCCATGGCCCTGCCGGGCACCGCGATCTCCAGCGCCAGCCCCCCGCCCAGCGCGGCGGAAACGCGCAGGAAGCTGCGCCGGTCGATGGCCTCAACGCCCATGGCCGGCCTCCTTCGCCACCTTGGCGATCGCCGCGCGGATCCGGGGATAGGTGGCGCAGCGGCAGATGTTGCCCTCCATCGCCCCGTCGATCTGCGCGGCGTCGGGCTGCGGGGTGGCCTTCAGCAGGGCATGGGCGCTGAGCAGCTGCCCGGCCTGGCAATAGCCGCACTGCATCACGTCGATCTCCAGCCAGGCCGCGCGCAGCCGTTCGAACAGCGGGTCGCGCTGCAGCCCCTCGATGGTGGTGATCCTGGCCGTGCCCACCGCGCCCACCGGCATCTGGCAGGCCCGCGCCGGCTGGCCATCGATCTGGACGGTGCAGGCCCCGCACAGCCCCGCGCCGCAGCCGAACTTGGGACCAGCCAGGCCCAGTTCCTGGCGCAGCGCCCACAGCAGCGGCATGTCGGGGGTGGCGGTAAGGGTGCGGGCCTGGCCGTTCACGGTCAGGCTGATCGCGGTCATCTCGGGCATGCGCAGGCTCCTCTGTCCGCCAGACTAGCCCGCAGTGCGCCCACAGGCCAGCGGGTAAAGGGCTGCCCCGCCCCTTTGTGCGGGATTGATAGTGGCAACGGAACATAATAAGAACAAATTCTCGATTCGCGATGCGGTTTTCCCATGGTTCCCGATCTGGCAGCAGTCCCCCTGGCAGCCCCCGGCGCCTTCCCTCCGCTGGCGCGCGGGCAATTGCACGAAGTGCATTGCGACGCGGCGGACTGGGCCAGCGCGCTGGGCTTTGCCCTGGCCATGGCGGGCGCCGGGCACCCCGGCCCGCTGGTGCTGGTGCGCGGCCCGGGGCGGGGGGCACAGCTGCTCCAGCCCTGTGGCGCGGGGCTGGCCCTGCTGGGGATCGACCCGGCGCGGCTGCTGATCCTTACCGTCGACAACGCGCGCGAGGCTCTGCGCAGTGCGTTGGAGGCGGCGCGCGGTGCGGCGCTGGCGGGGGTGGTGGTGGAAGCGCGCGGTGCCCTGCCGGCCTACGATCTGACCGTCAGCCGCCGGCTGGTGCTGGCGGCCGAGCGTTCCGGGGTGGGGCTGGCGGTGCTGCGCGGCGATGCCCCCCCGCGCCCCAGTGCCGCCCATACCCGCTGGCAGGTTCGCGCCGCGCCTTCCACCGCGCTGGCGGCGCGCGCGCCGGGCCCGCCGGCCCTGCTGGCCGAACTGCTGCGCCGGCGCGGCGGCCCGGCGGGGCTGGTCTGGCGGCTTGAATGGAATGACACGGATGGCACCTTCCAGCCCTGCGGCGAGCCTGCTTCCCCCACCTCAGCCCCCGCCCGCACGCCGCCATCTGGCGCTGTGGTTTCCCTGGCTGCCCGCCGAACGGGCGCTGAACGCAGCCGCGCCGCCTGAGGGCGGGGCGCCCTTTGCCCTGGTGGCGCGCGCCGGCAATGCCCTGCGGCTGGCGGCGGTATCCGGCCATGCGGCAGGGCTGGGGCTGGTACCCGGCATGGCCCTGGCCGATGCCCGGGCGCGCCACCCGGCGCTGGCCACCCAGCCGCACGATCCCGTCGCCGATGCTCGGGCGCTGGCCGGCATCGCCCGGCGCTTGCGCCGGTTTACCCCCCGGATCGCCCCCGATCCGCCCGATGGGCTGATCCTCGACATTACCGGCTGCGCCCACCTGTTCGGCGGCGAGGAGGCCCTGTGCGCGGCGGTGCGCGCGGCCACACCCTTCACCATGCGCCAGGCGCTGGCCGGCCATGCCCCCGCCGCCCGCGCGCTCGCCCGTTACGGCGCGGCGGGGCAGGAGGATCTCGCCACTTTGCCGGTGCGGGCGCTGGAGCTGCCGGACGAGGCACTGGCCGGCCTGCGCCGCGCCGGGCTGGAAACGGTGGGTGCGCTGGCCGCACGGCCCGCTGCCGCGATCGCCGCGCGCTTCGGGGCCGAGGCGGTGGTCCGGCTGCGCCGCCTGCTGGGCGAAGCGGCGCAGCCGCTCGATCCGCTGGCGCATCAGGCCCCGCTGCGTTTCGAACGGCGCTTTGCCGAACCGGTCGGCCATCAGGCCGCCATCGCCCGCCACCTGCTGGCCCTGCTGGGCGAGGCGGTGCGGGTGCTGGAACAACGCGGGCTGGGCGCGCGGCAACTGCTGCTGACGCTGTGCCGCAGCGATGGTGCGCGCCAGCAGCTGGCCATCGCCACCAGCCTGCCCAGCCGCGATCCGGCGCTGATCCTGCGGCTGTTCGACGAACGCATCGCCAGCCTGGCCGATCCGCTGGACCCGGGTTTCGGCTATGATACGATGGAATTGGCCGTGCCGCTGGCCGAACCGCTGGGGGCCTTGCAGCCCGGGTTCGAGGCCCCTGCCGACCAGTCTGCCGCGCTGGCCGAACTGGTCGACCGGCTGGCCACCCGGCTTGGCCCGCAGCACCTGGCCCGGCTGGTGCCGCGTGACAGCCACCTGCCCGAACGGGCCCAGCGGCTGGTGCCCATGGCCGATGCCCCTGCGCCCGCGCCCTGGCCTGCCCCCGCCGCTGATCTGCCGCCGCGCCCCCTGCTGCTGTTCGATCCGCCCCAGCCGGTCGAGGTGATCGCCGAGGTGCCCGATGGCCCGCCGCACCGCTTCCGCTGGCGGGGCATGACGCACGAGGTGCGGCTGGCCGAGGGGCCCGAGCGGCTTGCGGCGGAATGGTGGTGCCGGCCCGCCGGGCACCTTGCCGGCCACGGCGGGCTGACCCGCGACTATTACCGGGTGGAGGATGGCGCGGGGCGGCGCTTCTGGCTGTTCCGCCACGGCCTTTACGATGAAGCCCCGGTGCCGCGCTGGTATCTCCACGGGTTGTTTGCGTGAACTACGCCGAGCCTGTCGCCGCCACCGCCTTCAGCTTTCTGCGCGGTGCCAGCCACCCCGGCGAGATGGTGCGCCGCGCCCGCCAGCTGGGGCTGGGCGGGATCGGGATCGCCGATCGCAACACCGTGGCAGGGGTGGTGCGGGCGCATCGCGAATGGCGCGATTCGGGGTCACGGGCGGCAGGGTTCCGGCTGATCGTGGGGGCGCGGCTGGTCATGACCGATGGCACCCCCGATGTGGTCGCCTATCCGCGCGACCGGGCCGGCTGGGGGCGGCTGACCCGGCTGCTGACCCTGGGCAACCGGCGCGCCGACAAGGGGGATTGCCGGCTGGAACTGGCCGATCTGCTGGCCCATGCCGAAGGGCTGGCGCTGATCGCGAGCGATGCCACCCCCGCGCTGCTGGCCAGCCTGCGCGCCGCCGCCCCGGCGCTGTGGCTGGCGGTGACCATGCCGCGCGGCGGGCGTGACGCGCGCGAACTGGAACGCCGCGCCGCGCTGGCCGAGGCCGCCGGGGTGCCGCTGATCGCCACCCAGGATGCGCTGTATGCCACCCCCGGGAGTCGCCCGCTGCACGATGTGCTGACTGCGATCCGCGAAGGCACCACGGTCCAGGCCGCCGGGCGGCGGCTGGCTGCCAATGCCGAGCGCCACCTGAAGCCGCCGGCCGAGATGGCCCGGCTGTTCCGCGCCTGCCCGCAGGCCATCGCACAGACCGGCGCGCTGTTCGGCGCGATCGGCTTCACCCTCGATGAACTGGTCTATGAATACCCGCACGAACCGGTGCCCCCCGGCCATACCGCGCAGGGCTGGCTGGAGGAGCTGGTGGCGCGCGGCGGGCAGGCGCGCTTTCCCGCCGGCCTGCCACCGGCCTATCAGGCGGCACTGGCGGCGGAATTCCGCCTGATCCGCGCGCGCAACTATGCCCCCTATTTCCTCACCGTGCACGACATCGTCCACTATGCCCGCACCTGCGATCCGCCGATCCTGTGCCAGGGGCGGGGCAGTGCGGCCAATTCGCTGGTCTGCTATTTCCTTGGCATCACCCCGGTCGATCCGGTCGAAAACCGGCTGCTGTTCTCGCGCTTTCTCTCCGAGGCGCGCGACGAGCCGCCCGACATCGACGTCGATTTCGAGCACGAACGACGCGAGGAGGTGATCCAGCACATCTACCAGCGCTATGGCCGCGAACGGGCCGGGATCGCTGCCACGGTGATCCATTACCGCCAGCGCAGCGCGGTGCGCGAGGTGGGCAAGGCGCTGGGCTTGAGCGAGGATGTCACCGCCCGGCTGGCCGGCACGATCTGGGGCGGGCGCGGCGGCGAACTGCCCGAGGCGCGGCTGGCCGAGGCCGGCTTTGCCGCCGACAACCCCGAGATCGTGCGGCTGCGCGATCTGGTCGGGCAGGTGCTCGATCTGCCGCGCCACCTCTCGCAGCATGTCGGTGGCTTTGTCCTGACGCGCGGCCGGCTGGATGAGCTGGTGCCGATCCACAATGCTGCGATGCCCGATCGCAGCTTCATCGAATGGGACAAGGACGACATCGATACGCTGGGGCTGATGAAGGTGGACGTGCTGGCGCTGGGGATGCTGACCGCGATCCGCAAGAGCTTCGACCTGCTGCGCGCCCACGGCCTGGCCGACCTGACCCTCGCCACGGTCCCGCGCGAGGATCCGGCCACTTACCGGATGCTGCAGCGGGCGGATTCGATCGGCACTTTCCAGGTCGAAAGCCGCGCCCAGATCGCCATGCTGCCGCGGATGAAGCCGGCCCGCTTCTACGATCTGGTGATCCAGGTGGCGATCGTGCGGCCGGGGCC
>JAFECL010000062.1:0-206 GCA_018242165.1 Pseudomonadota bacterium | reverse complement strand
CCGCTGTTCCAGGAACAGGCGATGAGCCTGGCGATGATCGGCGCCGGCTACTCCGATGCCCAGGCCGACCGGCTGCGCCGCGACATGGCCGCCTTCCGCCGCAGCGGCCAGATCGAGGCGAACCATCACCGCCAGTTCGTTTCGGGGATGGTGGCCAACGGCTATGCCCCCGATTTCGCCGAACGCTGCTTTGAACAGATCAAGGG
>JAFECL010000061.1:6845-12416 GCA_018242165.1 Pseudomonadota bacterium | reverse complement strand
GCCGACCCGGGCCAGCCAGGCCCCGTCGAGCACCACGGCCTCGACCCCCTCGCGGCTGATCCGATAGCGCCGCGCCGGATCGGCCATCGGCAGGCGCAGCTGGGGGGCGTGACGCAGGCTGGTCGGGCGGGTGCGGGTGACCAGCAGCAGCAGTTCGTGCGGGGTGCCGTGAGCCTGCCAGACGACGCCGTCGCCCGACTCGCCCTGCCACAGCGCGCCCTGGTGGAAGCGCTGGCGCAGGCCCTTGTAGCGGGCGATGGCGGCAGCCAGTTCGGCACGTTCAGCCTCGCCCAGCTTGCGCGGATCGAGCTCGACCCCGAAGTGCCCGGGCAGCGCCACCCCGGCGCGATAGGCCATGGTCTGCATTCGCCCGGTGGCATGGGCCGGGCAGGCGCCGACGTGGGCCCCCATCCATTCGGGCGGCATGAAGCGCAGGAAGCCGCGCTGGATCGTCACCCGGCTGGCGGCGTCGATATTGTCGCTGGTCCAGAAGCGGTGGGTGCGGCTGGCGATCCCGGCGTCGATCCGCCCGCCGCCGCCGGCGCAGGCCTCGATCTCCACCGTCGGGAACGCCGTGCGCAGCCGGTCGATCAGGGCATAGGCCCCCAGCACCTGCGCGCGATAGCTGGCCTGCGCCCCGGCATGGCTGAGATCGCGGTTGTGGTCCCACTTGAGGTAGGCAATCGGCAGTTCGCCCAGCAGCGCGGCGATCCGCTCGAACAGATGGTCCCGCACCTCGGGCAGCGCCATGTTCAGCACCAGCTGGTTGCGCGCGGCCAGCAGCGGATAGCCCGGGGTAGCCAGCACCCAGTCGGGGTGGGTGCGGTAGAGCTCGCTGTCGGGGTTGATCATCTCGGGCTCGACCCACAGGCCGAACTCCATCCCCAGCGCGGTGACCCGCCGGGCCAGCGGGCCAAGGCCGTTGGGATACTTGGCGGCATCGGGCCACCAGTCGCCCAAGGCACGGGTATCGTCGTCGCGGCGGTGGAACCAGCCATCGTCGAGGACGAAGCGTTCGATCCCGATCGCGGCGGCGGCTTCGGCCAGGTCGCACAGCTCGGCCTCGTCGTGGTTGAAGTAGAAGCCTTCCCAGGTGTTGAGGTGGACCGGGCGGGGGGGCACGGGCGCCTCACCCCACGGCCCGCGCGCGCGGATCATCCGGTGGAAGGCCTGGGCAACGCCATCGGCCCCTGCCGCGCTGGTTGCGGCCAGCACTTCGGGCGTGGTCACGCTCTCGCCCGGGGCCAGCCGCACTTCGCCGGGGGCCAGCCATTCGCCCAGCTGCCACTGGTGGCGGCCATCATCCAGCCAGTCGATCGCCTGAACGTGGTTGCCGCTCCAGGCCAGCTGCGCGCCGTGGCAGCTGCCATCGGCGGCGTGGACCAGCGCGCCGGGGAAGCAATCGTGGCTGGTCAGCCCACGCCGGTTCTCGCGCCGCCAGCCCGCCCGGCCCAGCGCATCGCGCAGCTCGACGAATTCGCCATTGTGCCGCCCGCCATAGCTTTGCACCTCGCGCGCATCGACGGGCAGCGGCAGCACGGCGGCGGCCAGCCACTGGACCTCGAGCGGGCTGTCACCATGGTTGGTCAGCGTGGTCTGCACGGTCAGCCCGTCGGTGGCGGGATCGAGCCACAGTGCGACGGTGACGCTCACCTGCGCCACGCTGTCCTGCATCACCACCCGGGCGCGGGCGGGGTCGGGGCGCTCGATGGTGCAGCGGTCGATCCGCAGCGTCCAGTCGGTGCCCGCGCGGTGGGCCAGCAGCGCGCTGGCCCCGAACCAGCCGTGCCCAAGGCCGGGGAACAGCGACAGTGGCTGGTCGAAATGCAGGCTGAAGCTCGGCTCGGGCCGGGTGGCGCGCAGCGCCGGGCCGGGCGCAACTTCGTCGGGCAGGCGCGGCCCCCAATAGCGCCACAGCGGCGCCTCGCCCGCCGGGCATTCGAGCACCAGGCTGGCGCCGGGCGAGTGCATTACGAGGAACTCGGGATCAGGCATCGTCATGCTCCAGCACGCAGAGCCCGGCGGGGGGCAGGCGGCGTTCGCCCAGCACCACGCGGCCGGCCAGGCTGGCGGGCAGCTCGCGCGGTTCGGCGGCGTAGTTGAAGGCAAAGGTGCGGTTGCCGGCGCGGCGCAGGCGCACCCCTTCGGGCAGCGGGGTGGTGGCAAGGCCAGCGTCGCGCGCGGCGCGTTCGAGCACTGCACCAGCCAGCGCGGGGGTGGGCCAGGTGGCAAGGTAGCGGCGGCGCTGGTGGCGCCAGACGGCGACCCGGCCATCGGCGCTGGTCAGTTCGGGGCGGGCCTCGCCCTCCACCTCTTCGTACCAGCGGGCAATGGCCCAGCGGCCATCTGCGGCGGGGTGTTCCAGCCCCGGCGGCAGGCTTTCCACCCGCGCCACGGTCAGCCCCAGCAGGTCGCGCAGCGGGCCGGGGGCCAGGCCCTCGGGGATGGCAAAATCGGCATCGCGGCTGCCGCTGCGCGGGCCCACCACCACTTCGCCGGCAAATTGCGCCAGTTCCGCCATCAGCGCTTCGGGTACCACCGGCAGGCAGGGCACGACGCACAGCGCATAGCCCGCCAGGCCCGCCCCCGGTGCGACGATGTCGACATCCAGCCCCAGCCGGCGCAGCGCGGTATAGCAATCGAACGCGGCCCACAGCGCCGAGAGGCCCTTGCCCTGCGGCTGGATCGTGGTGACCCATTCCGCCGGATAATCGAACACCAACGCCACCCGGCGCGGGCTTGCCCCGGCGGGGCCCAGCGCGGCGATCTCTTCCGCTGCCTGCACCACTTCGGCCAGTGCCGGGGCCGGCGCATGGTCCGGCCGTAGCAGCCCGGCGTGGTTCTGCTCCTGCGCGCGGGGGAACTGGCGCCAGCGGAAATAGGCGGTGAATTCGGCGCCGTGGGCCATCGCCTCCAGCGTCCACAGCCGCACCATGCCGGGCAGCGGCGCGGGGTTGTGCGCCGCCCAGTTGACCGGCCCGGGCTGCTGCTCCAGCACCGCCCAGCGGCCATCGGCGGTGCAGCCGCGATAGAGATCGTGGTGGAAGGCGGCGATGTCGGGGTGCCCGGCGCGGGCATAGGCCAGCTTGTCTTCGGGGGTGAAGCGGAAGCTGTCGAGGAAACCGAGCGGATAGGAATCCCAGCCCAGCACATCCACCTCGGCGCCCAGCGCGTGGTGGTCGTATTCGGCAAAGAAGCCCATGGCGTTGTGGAGGATCGTCCGCCCCGGCGAGGCGGCGCGCAGCACTTCGGCCTGGGCGCGGTGGAAGGCGACCACCTGATCGGACGAGAAACGGCGGAAATCCAGCCAGTGCGCCGGGTTGGTCTCGGTCACCGTCAGGTTGGGCAGCTCGACCTCGGCAAAGGCGCGGTATTCCATGCTCCAGAACACGTTGCCCCAGGCCTGGTTGAGCGCGACGATGCTGCCGTGGCGGGCGGCCAGCCAGGTGCGGAAAGCCTCGCGCGCGGCGGGCGAAAAGCTCTGCACCGTGTCGTGGCAGCCATATTCGTTGTCGACCTGCCAGCCTTCGACCGCCGGATGGTGGCCATAGCGGGTGGCCATGGCGCTGGCGATCCGCACCGCCTCGGCGCGATAGCCGGCATGGCTGAAGCAATAGTGCCGGCGCGAGCCGAAACCGCGCGGCCGCCCCTCGGCATCGAGCGCGACCATGTCGGGCATGCGGTCGACCAGCCACTTGGGCGGGGTGGCGCTGGGGGTGCCCATGATGATCTTCAGTCCGGCGCGGTGCAGGCTCTCGACCGCGCGGTCGAGCCAGCCCCAGTCGAACTGCCCGGGGGCGGGCTCGATCCGGCCCCAGGCGAATTCGCCGATCCGCACCAGCGACAGCCCGGCCGCCGCCATCCGCGCCGCATCTTCGGCCCAGATCGCCTCGTCCCAGTGTTCGGGATAGTAACAGACGCCCAGCCGCATCGCTCGCGATCTCTCCCCGCCGGCGGTCGCGGCGCGCGCCCGGCTGGGGCGCTTATGCACCGGCGATGGCGGCGGGGCCAGCCTGTCGCGGGGGCGTGGCGGGCACGAATACGATTGCCGGCGGTGCCCAGGCGCGGTGCGCCGTGCTATGGGGCCAGGCGATGCCGCTCAATCTCGAAGCCGATGGCTGGACCTGCCGCCTGCTGCCCGAATGTGGCGGGGCGATCGCGGCGCTGACGCGCGGCGGGCGGGCGGTGTTGCGCGCGGGCGCGGGGCCCCAGCCGGTCGACTGCGCCAGCTTTCCGCTGCTGCCCTTCGCCAACCGCATCGGCCATGGCCAGCTGCGCCATGCCGGGCAGGCGTGGCAGCTGGATGCCGATCCGCTGGCCCGGCCCCATGCCCTGCACGGCCACGGCTGGCGGCGCGCCTGGCAGGTGGCGGCGGCCAGTGCCGGGCAGGCGCGGCTGGAATATTGCCACGATGGCGGCGCCGGCTGGCCCTGGCCCTATCGCGCCCGGCAGGATCTGGCGCTGGGCGAAAGCGGCCTGACCATCGCGCTGACCCTGACGAACCTCGATCCGCAGCGCGCCATGCCGGCGGGCACCGGGCTGCACCCCTATTTCGCGCTGGAGCCGGACAGCTTCGTTCAGGCCCGTGCCGGGTTCCGCTGGGAATGCGATGCCAGCGGCCTTGCCACCCACCGCTGCCGCGACGCGACTTTCGCCAGTGGCGCGCCCGTCCCGCTGGGCCGGCTGGCGGGGCTCGACCACTGCTTCGTCAGCCGGGGCCCGGTCACGGTCGGCGGGGCATGGGGCACCGTGGTGCTGGGCGGCCCGGCGCTCTACGGTTTCCACCTCTATGCTCCGGCGGGGGCGGACTTCTTCTGCGTCGAGCCGGTCAGCCATGCCCCCGATGCCTTCGGCCGGGGGGCGATGCGCGCCTCCGACTGGATCGGGCCCGGGCGCCGGCGGCGCTGGACCTGGTACCTGCGCGCCGCTTAGCAGCCGGGGCTAGGCCGCGCGGGTGGCGCGGCGATAGCCTTCGGGGTCGGTAACGCGGATCTTTTCCATTTCCGCCGCGACCTGGGCTTCGTGCACGTCATCGGCGGGCCGCGCCCCGGCCAGCTCGATGTCGGGGGCCATCGGCCCCTCGGTCCGCACGCCCTTCATGCCGACCTTGAGGAATTCCAGCGGCCGCACCAGCCCTTCCCTGGCGGCGGTGCCCTCGAACCCGCAGTGGACCATGCAGTTGCTGCACTTGGCATATTTGCCGACGCCGTACTGGTCCCAGTCGGTGCCTTCCATTAGCTCGGCAAAGCTCTGCACATAGCCTTCGCCGACCAGATAGCACGGCTTCTGCCAGCCAAAGACGGTGCGCAGCGGCATCGACCACGGGGTGCACTGATAGGTGCGGTTGCCGGCGAGGAAATCGAGGAACAGCGGCGAATTGGTGAACTTCCACGCCTTGCCGCCCTTGCCGCGGCCGAGGAAGTCGCGGAACAGCTGGCGGGTCTTTTCGCGGTTGAGGAAGTGTTCCTGATCGGCGGCGCGTTCGTAGGCATAGCCGGGGCTGATCGTCACCTCGACATCAAGGCTGGTCATCAGGTCCATGAAGCTGGCCAGCCGCGCCGGATCGGCATC
>JAFECL010000061.1:139-6680 GCA_018242165.1 Pseudomonadota bacterium | reverse complement strand
TTGGTGCACAGGATCACGAACTTCTTGCGTTCGATATAGCCGCGCACGATCGCCGGCATGTCGCGGTGCAGCAGCGGCTCGCCCCCGGCGATAGAGACCGCCGGCGCGCCGCATTCGTCGATCGCCGCCATGCATTCCTCGACCGACAGGCGGCGGTTGAGGATCGCGTCGGGATAGTCGATCTTGCCGCAGCCGGGGCAGGCCAGGTTGCAGCGCAGCAGCGGCTCGAGCATCAGCACCAGCGGATAGCGTCCGCCCTTGATCTGGCTGGTGATGGCGTGGCTGGCGATGCGGACCATCGGGCCGAGAGGAAGCGACATGGAATTCTCCTGCGGCCACGGGGCGGCCTGAAGCTTGCCCCTTAGCGCAAGTGGCTCGCAATTGGCTACCCCGCCGCCGTTCATTGCGTGGCAAGCGGGCAGCCGATAAGGTTTATGCCGAATCCACCGCGAAGGTTTCCGATGCGCCATAACGCTTTCCTGCCCCTGGCCGCCGCGCTGCTGGCCGTGCCTGCCGTTGCCCTTACCCCTGGCCAGGCCCGGGCCCAGGCCGCCGATCCCGCGCTGGAGGTGGTGCGTGCGCTCGATGCCGGGCTGATCGCGACGATGAAGGCCGGGGCGGGGGCCGGGCAGGCGGGCCGGGCGCGGATCATCGCCCCGGTGGTCGATCGCACCTTCGATCTTGCATTGATGGCCCGGCTGTCGGTCGGCCCGGCGTGGACCGGCTTTTCGGCCAAGGATCAGGCCGCGCTGGTCAGCGCCTTCCGCGCGATGACGGTGGCCCAGTATGCCCACAACTTCGACGGCTTTTCGGGCGAGAGCTTTGCCGTGGTGCCGCAGGTGGAAACCCGCGGGCTCGACAAACTGGTGCGCACCACACTGAACATTCCGGGCAAGAGCGGCGAACAGCTGAACTACCGGCTGCGCCAGGATGGCGGCCAGTGGAAGATCATCGACGTCTATTACCGCAACGCGATCAGCCAGCTGGCCACCCGCCGGGCCGATTTCGCCGGGGTGGTGGCCCATGGCGGCGCCCCGGCGCTGATCGCCCACCTCAACAAGCTGGCGGCCAGCCCCAAATAGCGCAGCCTAGTCGCGCGGGTGCGCGGCGTGCCATGCTGCCGGGCTGCCCGGCCCGGTCCAGTAGCGCAGGTGGAAGCCGATCCGCTGCACCTGCCCGTCGTGGTGGAACATGGCGTCGGCCCATTTCGGCGGGCTGAAGACGATCCGCGCGTCGCGTGAAAATCCCACGCCTTCCTTGGGGATGCCGAACAGCCCGCGATCCACCGCATCGTTGGCGTTCTCGTCATGGAAGGCCTGCACCGCATAATCGCCATGCGGCAGCGCCGGGATCACGATCTGGGTGGTGCCGGCATGGGCCGGCGCGCTGCCGTGCCAGGGGCAGCCGTCGGCCAGGAAGCGCTCCTTGGGGCAGATGTCGATCCGCACCCGGCCATGGCCGTTGCGGACATTGCCGACCTCCACCACCAGCGGCGGCGCGGGGCTGGCGGCGGCAAGGATCAGCGGCAGCAGGGGGGCAATCGGCATCGGCAGGCGTTTAACCTTTCGTGGGCACCAAGTCACCCGTTGCGGTTATCGGGCTGAACCGTGGCCGAACGGGGCCTTGCGCGGGGCCAGCCATGGGCTAAGCTCTGCCGCGACAACCTAGCACGGAGAGAGCCCCATGCACCGCCGGATCGAATGCAGCCCAGCCGAATGGGAAGCCCGCCAGCAGCTGGCCGCCGCCTATCGCGTGTTCGACCTGATGGGGTGGGGCGAATCGATCTACAACCACATTTCGGTCAAGGTTCCGGGCGAGGATCACGCCTTCCTGATCAACCCCTTCGGCCTGCTCTATTCCGAAGTCTGCGCCAGCAACCTGGTCAAGATCGACATCGACGGTAATGTGCTGGATGGCAGCAACCACGCGGTGAACAAGGCGGGCTTTACCCAGCACTCGTACTTTCACCGCCACCTGCCCTGGGCCCACGCCATCTGCCACACCCACACCACCGCGACCATGGCGGTGTGCAGCATGGAGGGCGGGCTGCAACCGGTGAACTTCTATGCCTGCAACTTCATCGGCCAGCTGTCGTACCACGATTTCGAAGGGGTGACGGTGCGCGCCGAAGAGGGCGAGCGGCTGCTGAAGAACCTGGGCAGCAAGCGGGTGCTGATGCTGCGCAACCATGGCCCGGTGATCCTGGGCAGCACGATCCCGGAGATCTTCCTGACCCATTGGGGCCTGCAGCGGGCCTGCGAGATCCAGCTGGCGACCATGGCCGCCGGCACGCCGATCCGCATCTCGGATGAGGTGGTGGCGGTGCACCAGCGCGATATCGGCCAGGTGCAGCTGCCCGGCGGCCCCGGCGCCCCCGATTTCGCCGCCTGGGTGCGCAAGGTCGACAAGATCGACCGCAGCTGGCGCGACTGATCGCCAGGCGATGCCCGCGCTCAGCGTCAATGGCCATCCGCTGGATTTCCGGCTTGATGGCGGCACCCCGCTGGTGGTGGCGCTGCGCGAGGCGGCGAACCTGACCGGCACCAAGCTGGCCTGCGGCACGGGCGATTGCGGGGCCTGCATGGTGCTGGTCGATGGCGAGGCGATGGCGGCCTGCCAGATCACCCTGGCCGAGGCCGAGGGGCGTAGCGTGACCACGATCGAGGGGCTGTCGGCCGATCGCTCGCACCCTGTCCAGGCCGCGCTGATCGCCGAACAGGCCGGGCAGTGCGGCTTCTGCATTCCCGGCATGGCGATCCGCATGGCCGCGCTGCTGGCCCATAACCCCAGCCCCGGCGATGCCGAGATCCGCGCCGCGCTGACCAACCTGTGCCGCTGCGGGGCCTATCCCCGGCTGCTGCGCGCGGTGCACCGGGCCGCCGCTACGCTGCGTCCGCCGGCGCCACCTGCCCCGCCACCCGCCGCAACCCCCGTCAAGGAGCCTGCCCAGCCATGAAGGCCACCATCTGGCACAACCCCGCCTGCGGCACTTCGCGCAAGACCCTGGCGATCCTGGAGGAGACGCCGGGGGTGGAGCTGACCGTGATCGAATACCTCAGGCAGGCGCCCGGCGCCGCCAAGCTGGCCCAGCTCTACCGCGATGCCGGGATCACCCCGCAGGCCGGGCTGCGGCTGCGCGGCACCGATGCCGAGGAACGCGGCCTGCCCACGGCGGACGATGCCACGGTGCTGGCCGCGATGGCTGCTCAGCCGGCGCTGATCGAGCGCCCGCTGGTCGAGACCGACAAGGGCGTTCGTCTCTGCCGGCCACAGGATCGGGTCCACGAAATCCTGTGAACCGTAGCGGCAACCGGCTTGCCAAGCTGTGTCCTGCGAGACAGGATCATAAGCGGCGATAATGGCACGGAGTCGGAAACGGGATGAGCGTGCGTGAACTGGCCCAGCCCCCCCTGACCCTGCGGCTGAAGCGCGGCCTGCTGCGTCTGCTGGGCGAGCGCGCGGTGTTTTTCGAAGGCTTCCTCGATCATCCCAACATGGTCGGCGCGGTGGTGCCCAGCTCGCGCTTCACCGTCGCGGCGATGCTGGCGCGGGTCGACTGGGGGCGGGCGCAGGTGTTCGTCGAATATGGCCCCGGGGTGGGCACCTTCACCCGCGCGGTGCTGGAGCGGCTGCCGCGTGATGGGCGGCTGATCGCGATCGACCTTAATCCGCGCTATGTCGACTATCTCAATGCCACGATCAGCGACGGGCGCTTTACCGCCGTGCTGGGTTCGGCGGCCGAGGTCGAGGCGGTGCTGGCCGCCCATGGCGAGAGCGGGGCGGACTATGTCCTCTCCGGCCTGCCCTTCCTGACCCTGCCGCCGGGGGTGGGCGATGCGATCGCCGCCGCCACCCAGCGCGCGCTGCGCCCGGGCGGGGCCTTTCTGGTCTATCAGTTCGCCAAGGCGGCCCATGTGGCCATGGCGCCGCACTTCCGCCGGATCGATAGCGCCTTCCAGTGGCTCAACCTGCCGCCCTATCGGCTGTGGTGGGCCTGGAAGGACTAGGCCGGAACGGGGGAAGGACTAGGCCAGAACAGGCCTAGTGCACCACCGCGCCGGCCAGCGCCGGGGCCTGGGCGCCGGTGCCGGTTCCCACCGCCTCGAGCAGGGCGGCAGAATAGGCGGCCAGCAGGGCCAGCGCCGGGGTGGCCCCTTCCAGCGTTACCTCGGCCTGCGAGGTGGGCAGCACCACCGAGGCAATCACCCGCCCGCTGCCGCCGCGCGACAGCAGATAGCCAACCCCGGGGCCAAGCAGTTCGATCGCGGCGCACAGCGCGGCACCGGCATCGAGCATCCGCCCGATCCGCACCGGGTTCGGGGCGGCGCCGGCAGTGGTTACCACATCGGGGGGGATCATGGTTAGCGCGGCCAGCCCGGCGATGACCAATTCGTTCTCCGACGCGGCGGAGGCGTTAATGCAGCAAAGATGAAAGCTTGAAAGTTCTGCCTGCCAGACCGCCGGACGGCGCTGGGAACCGGAGATGTTAACCATTTGCGACCCACCCAAAAATTTATCTCAAGGCCCTGATTAATATGCTTATTGAACCAAGGCCACTCCCGATAGCCATTCCCGATGGCCAAGTTATTACGTATTTTGTCTTAGTTAATCGGAGAAGCGTCCGAAACCGACCATGAATCGCTATATAGCGGAAAAACCGGATGCATTTAAAGGTAAATTGATAAGGGCACACCGCTAAGCATTAGCCCCAGCTTGGTGCAGCCAGGCGTTGAAGGTAAAAGCGGGGGTAATGATGCAAGCGAACATTTTCCTTGTCGATGGTGACTTCCGCCGCCGGGCGGCAATCTCCCATTGCCTGTCGGCCAGCGGCGTCCATGTGGAGCCGTTCGAGGACACCGTCGAGCTGGAGGCGCACTGGCCGCGCGAGGGGCTGCTGCTGGTGCATGACGATGGCCATTCCGTTGCCCACCTGCTCAGCCTGATGGGCGAGGCGGGGCACTGGCTGCCGGTGATCTGCTTTGCCGATGCGCCTTCCACCCAGCGGATCGTGGCTGCGGTGCACGAAGGGGCGATCGACTATCTCGCCTGGCCGTTCGACGCGTCCGACCTGTCGGCCTCGATCGAGGCGGCCAGCGCCCGCGCCAACCACATCGGCAGCGCCAAGCTGCGCGAGGCCATGGCCCGCAGCCGGGTCGACCGGCTGACCCGCCGCGAACGCGAGGTTCTGGCCGGCGTGGCCGAGGGCCTGTCGAACCGCCTGATCGGTGAAAAGCTGGCGATCAGCCCGCGCACCGTCGAAATCCACCGCGCCAACATGCTGACCAAGATGGGCGCGCACCACACCTCCGAAGCCATCCGCATCGCTATCGAGGCAGCGCTGGTCCACTGACCCTGCCTGCCCCGGACGGGCGCGGCGCCTCGGCTCCGCGCCTTGCCGGGCATTCCAGCGCCACCTCGCCCCGGCCGCTGTCCCCTCGCGGCCGGGGCATTGGCCGTTGGCGTGGCGCGGATGTGACTAGGTGGCGCCGGGGCGCCGGATGCTCAGTGCAGCCAGCCAGTGGCGCGGGGCAGGGATCTGAGGTCGATTGCCTCGCCCGGGCGCAGCATGACCGAGCTGGGGCAGGCGTTCAGCAAGGCCGAAGTCAGCGCGGCAACCAGCGCCAGCGCGGGGCTGGCCCCGGGGGCGCTCGCCTCGTCGCCTTCGCCATCACCGGGCAGCAGCACGCTGGCCAGGCAATCGCCTTCGGGCGCGCGCGAGACCATCCAGGCCGCATCCTGCGGCAGCAGCGCGGCAGCGGCACTTTCCCAGCAGCCCGCCGCCAGCATTGCATCGAAGGTGGCTTGCGCCGGCAGCGCGGCCAGCCAGGCGCCCAGCCCGCGCGGGGCCAGGGTCAGCAGGGCATAGGCCTCGCGCAGGCATTCGCCTTGCTCGGTCCATTCGCCGTCGGCGGCGCCCTGGCCCAGCGCCATGGTCCGCGCCCGCCACTCCGCCAGATCGAGCGGGGTGGGGATCACGGCATCCCGCATGGTGTCGGGGCAGGGATCGGTCAGAGCCATGCCCGGCATTTCCCATGGCGCGGCGCGGCGTTGCAATCTTGTTAACCGTGGCGCGATTGACAAACCGTCCTGCGGCGGGACAGTCAGCCGCCATGGCCCATTCCACCCTTGCCGATCCGAGCTTTGCCCCGCCCGCCGCGGTCGATCCGTTTCATGCCATCGCCATCTCGCGGCTGGCCTACCGGCTGCAGGCCGAAGGGCGGCGGGTGATCCACATGGAATTCGGCCAACCCTCCACCGGCGCGCCGGCCGGGGCGGTGGCCCGGGCCCATGCCGTGCTCGATGCCGATCCGATGGGTTATTGGGAGAGCCCGGCGCTGAAGGAACGGATCGCCCGCCACTATGCGGAAACCCAGGGGGTAGAGGTCGATCCGCGCCGCATCCTGCTGACCTGCGGGGCCTCGCCGGCGCTGGTGCTGGCGCTGAATACCTGCTTTGCCCCCGGCGCGCGGGTGGCCATGGCCCGGCCTGGCTATGTCGCCTATCGCAACAACCTGAAGGCGCTGCACCTCACCCCGGTGGA
>JAFECL010000061.1:0-131 GCA_018242165.1 Pseudomonadota bacterium | reverse complement strand
GACGGGGTGATCCTGGCCAGCCCGGCCAACCCCACCGGCACGCTGATCGACCCCGCGGAACTGGCCGCGATCGCCCGGCTCTGCGCCGAGCGCGGGATCCGGCTGATCTCCGACGAGATCTACCACGGCCT
>JAFECL010000060.1:169-18490 GCA_018242165.1 Pseudomonadota bacterium | reverse complement strand
CGACACACCGCCAACCTGGAAGTTCAGCGTCGCGGTATTGGTGATGGTCGTGCCGGCCACCGTGCCGGCGGCCTGGGCGGTTCCCGCCGCCATGGCAAGGGCGACGATCGCCCCGCCGGCCAGCAGCCGCGTCATGTTCCTGTTCATTGCAACCCCCTGTTATGCGCGGGCGCGGGCCCGGCCCCGCACCTTGCCATGTTGATGGTGCGGCTCAGCGCACCACGGCGTGATATTCCAGCGTGCCGGTGCCGCCCGGCGCGATGGCGGGCAGAGCCCAGCGGATATGGGTGACATCGCCAGCCTGGGCCGGGCGCTTGCCGCCCTTGCCATCGTCGAGCGACAGGCTGGCCAGCTTGCCCCAGGTCTTGCCGCCATCGACCGAGCAGTCGAAGCTGCCGAAACCATCGTCGCTCAGCACCACTTCCTTGGGCAGCGGATTGGTCAGCACGAAATTGTTGAACGGCTGGCCCGAATTGTTGGTGTAGCTGGTGGTGAAAACCAGGTGATCACCCGGCACGACCTTGGTCGGAACGACCAGCATGTGGCGCTTTACGCCATTTTCCTCGACCAGCTTGTCGAGCTTGAGATCGCTCTTCAGGCTGACCGGCTCGGCAGCAGCGGCCATCGCGGGCGCGGCCACGGCAAGGGCCCCGGCCACCAGCAGCATCGACTTGCTCACCTTTGCGAACATGGCTTTGATCCTTTCATCTTGCGCTTGGCACCGTCCGCATGACGCGGATCGGCCGTGGCCACCTGTTGCGGCGGCCTACGGGAATACCCCTAGCCAAAGATGGTTAATAAAGGATTGCCGCCGGCCTCACGCCGCGGCGGGAAACCCTTTCGGGCCAACCAGATCGCGCAATATCCAGCCCGGCAGGTAGGGACGGGCCAGCGCCTTGTCGACGGCATAGGGCCACCAGCCGGGGCCGAAGGGCAGGTAAAGCCGCACCGGAACCTCCAGCTGCGCCGCCACCGCACAGGTCGCGCGGCGCGGCAGGCCGCGCAGCTGTTCCAGCTCGCACGGGGTGCCGGCGCGCAGCAGCACCCGCAACGCGGCCTCGGCCAGTTCGGGCTTGTGCGTTGCCACGGCAACCGGCGCGGAACGCCCCGCCAGCATCCGGGCCAGCACGACATAGCGTTCCTCGATATCGCCATCGTCGAGCGGATCGGCCCATTCGCCCTTGACCAGCCGGATCCTGGCGCTGCTGTCGCGCAGCCGCTCGACGTCCTCGGCGCTGCGCTCCCAGCGCGCGGGGACGGCGCAGCCGGTGCCGGGGTAGGCGGCAAGCAGCCGTTCAAGCAGATCGAACGTCGGCGCGGCATCCCGGGGGGCATGGGCGTCGAGCAGGATGGTGGTGCCGGCGGCGGCGGCAGCAGCAGCCACCGCCTCGACCCGGTCGTGATCGAAGCCCAGCGGCGGCGCCTTGACCGAGAGATAGGCGTTCTGCCCGGTCAACGCGGCGGCAGCCGCCAGGTTGGCAACCAGGATCGCCTCGGGCCCGTCGCTGGCGCGCTGGAAATAGCCCAGCGTGGTCCCCAGCCCGGCCTTGCCCAGCCGCGCGCTGGTCCGCGCCGCCGATCCGGCGCCGGGGCCATCGAGCCAGCGTTCGATCTGCCCGGGCAGGGCATAGCGCGCATCGCGCAGCCGCGCCCACAACTTGCCCGACATCAGCTGCCCCCGCCCAGCCGTCCGCGCAGCTTGGCCGTGGCGTCGGCGGTCAGCGTGGCCAGGCCTCTGAGATTCGCGGGATAGGTCCGCACCCGGAGGCAGGGGTGGGCCTGTTCGGTCCAGAATTCGGCGATCCACGGCTCGACATTGCCGAGCAGTTCGTAGGCGCTCAGCCCAGCGCGCGCGGCATAGCCCAGGGTGTGGAGCATCAGCAGGGTGCCGGGCGAGGCCTTGCGGAAGGCTTCGTCATAGCCGATCTTGAACAGCCAGAACCGACCGTTCCACTCGATCGCCAGCTGCATCGCCACCGCGCGGCGGTCGATCCGCATGAAGGCCACCCGCAGCAGGCCACGCGCCGCCGCATCGCGCAGGAAGGCGCGGAAGAAGGCTTCCTTGGCCGGATCGACCGCGATGGCGGTACCGGCATCCTTCTTCCAGCTGGCCAGCTCGACCGCCTTGGCCTCGTCGAACAGCAGGTCGAATTCGCCGGGATCGGGCGAGATGATTTCGTAGAACACGGCGCCATGCTCGGCGGCGCGGCGCTGGGCGCGGCGGAAATCCGAACGGCGGCCGGAATTGAAGCGGCTTTCCGGTTCGACCCAGCTGGCATCGAGCGGAATCGTCGGGCAACCCAGCCCCGGGCGGATCGAAACCAGCCCGCGCCCGCGCATCGCCTCCTGCAACGCCGGGATGAAGCGCGAATTGGCCGGCACCCGATCGAACCGCAGCGGACGGCCATCGGCCACCACCGCCTCGGCCAGCTGGTGCGCCGCCGAATCATCCAGGCACACCGCATCCAGCGGTTCGAACACCTCGGCCGCGCCAACCATCCGCCACGGCGCGCGCCAGCCGGCATCGCGGCACAGCGGCATGATGGCGGCGATCCCGCCGGCGCGGCGGGCCATGAACACCTTGAGTTCGGCGTCGGACAGCATGGTATTGGCCAGCGCCGAGGCAAAGCCGTGCGCCTGGGTGGGCAGGGTGGCATGGTCCATCAACCGGTCCCACGCCCCGCCCAGCGGGCTGCCCGCGCCGAACCGCGCCAGCCCCTCGGGCCGCGCGTCGCGCCCGACCCGACCGTCGCCGAAGGCCGCGGCGTCTAGCTGAAAGTGTTCCACCGATGCCCCTTCTGGCTGCCATCCGCTTTTTTGGGTGCGGGGTTTATGCCACGGGAATGGTCACCGGAAGGTTTACGCTAAGGCGCGAAACCAGCGATTTTCGGGGCTTTTTGGCCGATCTATGGTTAAAGAATCGCTGGCAGGTCCAGGCCGCGCTCGCGCGCGCAGTCCTGGGCGATGGCATAGCCGGCATCGGCATGGCGCATCACCCCGGTGGCCGGATCGTTCCACAGCACGCGTTCGAGCCGCCGCGCCGCCGCCTCGGTGCCATCGGCGACGATCACCATGCCCGAGTGCTGCGAATAGCCCATCCCGACCCCGCCACCATGGTGGAGGCTGACCCAGGTGGCGCCGCTGGCAGTGTTGAGCAGGGCATTGAGCAGCGGCCAGTCCGACACGGCATCGCTGCCATCCATCATCGCCTCGGTCTCGCGGTTGGGGCTGGCGACCGAGCCAGAATCGAGGTGATCGCGGCCGATCACCACCGGGGCCTTCAGTTCGCCCTTCGCGACCATTTCGTTGAAGGCCAGGCCCAGGCGGTGGCGATCGCCCAGGCCCACCCAGCAGATCCGCGCCGGCAGGCCCTGGAAGTGGATCCGCTCGCGCGCCATGTCGAGCCAGCGGTGGAGATGCGGATCATCGGGGATCAGCTCCTTCACCTTGGCGTCGGTGCGATAGATATCTTCCGGATCGCCCGACAGCGCCGCCCAGCGGAACGGGCCAACCCCCCGGCAGAACAGCGGACGGATATAGGCGGGCACGAAGCCGGGGAAGGCAAAGGCATCCGCCACCCCTTCGTCGAGCGCCACCTGGCGGATGTTGTTGCCATAATCGGTGGTGGGCACGCCCAGCTTCTGGAATTCGAGCATCGCCCGCACATGGGTGGCCATGCTGGCCTTGGCAGCGCGGGCCACCGCCTCGGGCTCGCGCTCGCGCCGCTCGACCCATTCGGCAACAGTCCAGCCGACCGGCAGATAGCCGTTGACCGGATCGTGCGCGCTGGTCTGGTCGGTCAGCAGATCGGGCTTGATCCCGCGCTTCAGCATCTCGGGCAGCACCTCGGCGGCATTGCCGAGCAGGCCGACCGAGATGGCGCGCTTTTCGGCGCAGGCCGCCTCGATCAGCGCCATCGCCTCGTCCAGAGTCTCGGCCATGTGGTCGACATAGCCGGTGCGCAGGCGCATCTCGATCCGGCTGCGCTGGCATTCGATCGCCAGGCAGCAGGCCCCCGCCATCACCGCCGCCAGCGGCTGGGCCCCGCCCATCCCGCCAAGGCCGGCGGTGAGCAGCCACTTGCCCGACAGGTCGCCGCCAAAATGCTGGCGGCCCATCTCGACGAAGGTTTCGTAGGTGCCCTGCACGATCCCCTGGCTGCCGATGTAGATCCAGCTGCCGGCCGTCATCTGGCCGTACATCGCCAGGCCCTTCTTATCGAGCTCGTGGAAATGTTCCCAGGTGGCCCATTTGGGCACCAGGTTGGAATTGGCCAGCAACACGCGCGGGGCGTCGGCATGGGTGCGGAACACGCCCACCGGCTTGCCCGACTGGATCAGCAGGGTCTGGTCGTCCTCCAGCCGCGTGAGGGTCTCGACGATCCGGTCATAGCTTTCCCAGTCGCGCGCCGCGCGGCCGATCCCGCCATAGACCACCAGTTCCTCGGGCCGCTCGGCGACATCGGGGTGAAGGTTGTTCATCAGCATCCGCAGCGCCGCCTCGGTCAGCCAGCTCTTGGCGGAGAGTTCGGTGCCGGTGGCGGGGCGGATCACGCGGGAATTGTCGAGGCGGGTCATCAGTGGCTTCCTTTGGCAAAGGCAAGGCAGGCGGCAAGCACTGCGCGCAGCGTGGGCAGGATCGGCGGATCGGCGGCCAGCGGGGCGGGCCAGCAATCGGGGGCCGGAACCGGGGGCTCGGCCAGGTAGCCGCGCATCGCCAGCTCCATCTGGATGGCGTGGATGCCCGCAGCCGGCGCGCCATAGTGGCGGGTGGTCCAGCCACCCTTGAAGCGGCCATTGGCCACCCAGCTCTCGCCCGAGCGGGCGCAGGCCTCGGCCACGGCGGCAGTCAGTTCGGGGGCGCAGCTGGTGCCATCGTTGGTGCCGATGTTGAACTGGGGCAGGTCGCCCGGGAACAGGCGCGGGATCTGGCTGCGGATCGCATGCGCGTCATAGAGCACCACCGCCGGATGGCTCTCGCGCAGCCGCGCCAGCTCGGCGGCGAGGGCGGCGTGATAGGGATCGAACCAGGCCTCGCGCCGGCGGGCGATCTCGGCGGCATCGGGCCCGGCGGAGGGGTAGAGCGGCTCGCCATCGAAGGTGGTGGTCGGGCACAGCTCGGTAGTCGCCATGCCCGGATAGAGCGAGGCCCCGGAAGGATCGCGGTTGCAGTCGATCACGCTGCGGCTGATGCAGGTGCTGACCAGCGTCGCGCCCAGCTCGCGGGCAAAGCCGTAAAGCTCGGCCACGTACCAGTCGGCATCGCGCCGCGCCAGCCAGGGCGAGGCGAACTGATCGTGCAGTCCTGCCAGGTGCGTCCCGGCGTGGGGAATTGCCACCACCAGCGGCGCGGTGCCGCGCTCGACCCGCAGCCAGGCCATCAGCCGATGCCCGGCAGCACCAGCCCGGTGCAGCCCGCCAGCGCGCCGGTGCGGATCATGTCCTCGGCCAGGACCATGTCGGGGTGGAAATGGCGATCCTCGTCCAGCCGGGGCACCGCGCCGCGCAGCAGCGCCCGCGCCGCCTCGAGCGGGCCGCTCGACATCAGCGGGGCGTGGAACTCGCAGCCCTGCACCGCGGCCAGCCATTCGATCCCCAGCACCGCCTCGGCATTGGCCACCATCGCGGCCAGCCGCCGGGCACCGTGCGCCGCCATCGAGACATGGTCTTCCTGGTTGGCGCTGGTCGGGATCGAATCGACGCTGGCCGGGAAGGCCATCTGCTTGTTTTCCGACACCAGCGCCGCCGCCGTCACCTGCGGGATCATGAACCCAGAATGCAGGCCGGGGCGCGGCGTGAGGAAGGCGGGCAACCCCGACAGCGCCGGATCGACCAGCATGGCGATCCGCCGTTCGGCAATGCTGCCGATCTCGCACACCGCCATGGCGATCATGTCGGCGGCGAAGGCCACCGGCTCGGCATGGAAGTTGCCGCCCGACAGCGCGGTATCGTCCTCGACGAAGATCAGCGGGTTGTCGGAGACGCCATTGGCCTCGGTGGCGAGGGTTTGCGCCGCCTGGCGCAGCACGTCCAGCGCCGCACCCATCACCTGCGGTTGGCAGCGCAGGCAATAGGGATCCTGCACCCGGGGGTCATCCTCGGCATGGCTGGCGCGGATCGCGCTGCCGGCCATCAGTTCGCGCAAGGCCATGGCGGTTTCGATCTGCCCCCGGTGGCCGCGCAGCACGTGAATGCGCGGATCGAACGGGGTGTCGGAACCCTTCGCCGCCTCGGTCGACAGCGCGCCGGTGATCAGCGCGGTGCGATAGAGTCGCTCGGCCAGGAACAGCCCGGCCAGCGCGTTGGCGGTCGAGAACTGGGTGCCGTTAAGCAGCGCCAGCCCTTCCTTCGGGCCCAGCTCGACCGGCTCGAGGCCGGCCCGGGCCAGGGCCTCGGCGGCGGGCAGCACGGTGCCGGCCAGGGCAATCTCGCCCACGCCCAGCATCGTCGCGGTCATATGCGCCAGGGGGGCCAGATCGCCCGACGCGCCGACCGAACCCTGACACGGCACCACCGGAACCAGGTCGCGCGCCAGCATCGCCTCGAGCAGGGCCACCGTCGCCGGACGCACGCCGGACGCGCCCTGCGCCAGGCTGGCCAGCTTCAGCCCCATCATCAGCCGCACCACCCCGGCGGGGCTGGGCACGCCGGTGCCGGCGGCATGGCTGAGCACGATGTTGCGCTGCAACGCGGCAAGATCGGCGTCGGCAATCCGCACCGAGGCCAGTTTGCCGAAGCCGGTGTTGATGCCATAGACCGGCTCGCCCCGGGCGATGATCCGCTCGACAGCGGCAGCGCTGTCGGCAATCGGCCCGGCGGCGGCAGGGTTGAGCGCGGCGAGCTCCCCTTCCCACAGGGCACGCCACTGGCACAGCGAAACCTGGCCGGGAACAAGCACGATCATGCAGCAATCTCCTTGGGCGCATCATGGGCCCAGACCAGCGGGAACAGCGGATCATCCATCACCGCGCCGGCGGGCAGTCGCTCGGCCAGTCCGGGGAAGTCGGGCGAGGTGGCCCAGCCGCGCGGGGCATGGCGGACATCATCGCCGATGAAGCGCAACGACAGCACCCGGCGGCGGCTGGCACTGCCCGCCGCGCGGTGCAGCGCCAGCATGTTGAAGGCCAGCACATCGCCCGGCTCCACCGCCCAGCCCAGCACCGGATAGCGCACCGGATCGGCATCGATGTCGGGCAGTTCGGCCAGGGTTCCCGCCGGGAACCATTTCGCCTGATCGTCCATGAAGCTGCGCGGCATCAGCCACGGGCCACGGTGCGAGGCGGCGACGAATTCCAGCGTGCTTTCGCGGGGCACGGGGTCGGCCGGGATCCAGAAGCTGACCGTCTGGCGCCCGTCGATGTTGTAATAGGGCTGGTCCTGATGCCACGGGGTCGGCTGGCGGGTGCCGGCGGCCTTGGTCAGCATGTGATCGTGGTAGAGCCGAGCCGTGGCACTGCCCATCAGCGCGGCGGCAAGGCGCGGCAGGGGCGACTGGTCGATCACCGCGCGATAATCGACATTATCCTGCCAGTTGCAGAAATCCTCGACGAAATAGCCGGGATCCTCGGGTGACGAGGCGACCTTGGCGCGCGGGCTGGGGGCGGCAAGGTTGGCCTCGATCCCGGCGCGCAGCCGCTCGATCACGGCCGGGCCCAGCGCGCCACGGACCACCACCGCGCCATCGCGAGCAAAATCGGCAGCCAGCCGCGCGAGTTCGCTGTCCTGCATCATTCGCCTTTCCACACCCGTGCATGGAGCGGGTTTGCCCCCATGGCCATGACCAGCTCGGCCGGGCTTTCGACATTCCAGATCGCGAAATCGGCGCTCTTGCCCACCTCGAGCGAGCCGCATTCGGCCCCCAGCCCCAGGGCCCGGGCGGCGTGGATCGTCGCCCCGGCCAGGCATTCGGCCACAGTCAGGCGGAAGCAGGTCGCCGCCATGTTCATCGCCAGCAACAGCGAGGTCAGCGGGCTGGTCCCCGGGTTGCAATCGGTGGCCACCGCCAAAGGCACCCCGGCGGCGCGCAGTGCGGCAATCGGCGGCAGCTTCGTTTCGCGGCAGAAGTAATAGGCCCCCGGCAGCAGCACGGCGACACTCCCGGCCCGCGCCATCGCCGCCACCCCGGCATCATCGAGGTATTCGAGGTGATCGGCCGAAAGCGCCCCATAGCGCGCCGCCAGCGCCGCCCCGTGCAGGTTCGAAAGCTGTTCGGCGTGCAGTTTCACCGGCAGGCCCAGCGCTCGCGCGGCGGCAAAGACCCGTTCGACCTGCGCCGGGCTGAAACCGATCCCCTCGCAAAAGGCGTCGACCGCGTCGGCCAGACCTTCGGCGGCGATCGCCGGCAGCATCTCGGCGCAGATATGGTCGACATAGCCATCGGCATCGCCGGCGAATTCGGGCGGCAGGGCATGGGCGCCAAGGAAGGTGGTGGTGACCCGCACCCGCCGCTCCACCCCCAGCCGGCGCGCGGCGCGCAACATCTTGGCCTCGGCGGCAAGGTTCAGGCCATAGCCCGACTTGATCTCGACCGTCCCCAGCCCCTCGCCGATCAGGGCATCGAGCCGGGGCAGCGCCGAGGCCACCAGTTCGCCCTCGCTGGCCGCGCGGGTGGCGCGCATGGTGCTGACGATCCCGCCGCCAGCGCGGGCGATTGCTTCGTAGCTGGCCCCTTCAAGCCGGGCCTCGAATTCGCCGGCGCGGTTACCGGCATGGACCAGATGGGTGTGGCAATCGACCAGCGCCGGGGTGATCCAGCGGCCCTCGCAGGCGATGGTTTCCGCCGCCGCGAAGGCCGGGGCGCCATCGGCCGGGCCGGCAAAGACGATCCGCCCGTCGCGCGCCGCCACCAGGCCATGGTTGATTGCCGCCGCCCGGCCACCATCGGCCATGGTCAGCACCCGGGCATCGGTCCACAGCCTGTCGCAACGCATGGGGGTTTCGCGGGCCTTTCCTAAGGAGTCGCGATTATGTATAGACATTAAGGGCGATATGTATAGACATAATCGCACCACCCCACGGGAGCGCACGCCTTGACCCCCGCCGCCACCCAAGCCTTCCATTGCGCCGAGGCGCTGCTGCCCGGCGGCTGGGCCCGCAACGTGCGGATCGAGGTGATGGATGGCCGCTTTGCCAACGTGGCGGCCGACATGCCGGCACAGCCCGGTGACGAGGTGCTGCCAATGGCCCTGCCGGGGCTGCCGAACCTCCACAGCCATGCCTTCCAGCGCGGCATGGCCGGCCTTGCCGAACGGCGCGGGCCGGGGGCGGACAGCTTCTGGACCTGGCGCGAGGTGATGTACCGCTTTCTCGATCGGCTGGGCCCGGAGGATCTCTTCGCGATTGCCGCGATGGCTTATGTCGAGATGCTGGAGGGCGGCTTTACCCGGGTGGGCGAGTTCCACTACCTCCACCACGATCCTGCCGGGCAGGCCTATGCCGGCGCGGCCATGGCCGAGGCGCTGGCCGGCGCGGCGGCGGAAAGCGGCATCGCGCTGACCCTGCTGCCGGTGTTCTACGCCCATGCCGGCTTTGGCGGCACCGCGCCGGGCCCGGGCCAGCGACGCTTCATCTGCACCATCGACGGTTACGCCCGGCTGCGCGAGGCCAGCGGTGCGGCCATCGCCCATCTGCCCGATGCCGTGCTGGGCTGCGCCCCCCATTCGCTGCGCGCGGTGACCGCAGGGGAGCTCTCGGCGCTGATCGGGCTGGCCGGTGATGGCCCGGTCCACATTCACGTCGCCGAGCAGCAGGCCGAAGTCGAGGCGTGCCTCGCCCACCATGGCGCGCGGCCGGTCGAATGGCTGCTGGGCGCGGCGCCGGTCGACCGGCGCTGGTGCCTGGTCCATGCCACCCACATGACCGAGGCCGAGACGCGGGCGCTGGCCGCCAGCGGGGCAGTGGCCGGGCTGTGCCCGATCACCGAGGCGAACCTGGGTGATGGGCTGTTTCCCGCCCCGGCCTACCTTGCCGCCGGCGGCGCCTGGGGGGTGGGCAGCGATTCGAACGTGCTGGTAAGTGCCGCCGAGGAACTGCGCTGGCTGGAATATGGCCAGCGGCTGGCCCACCAGGGCCGCAATCTCTTCGCCCCCGCGCCCGGGGCCAGCACCGGCGCCGCGCTGTTTGCCGGGGCGCTGGCGGGCGGCGGACAGGCGCTGGGCATGGCGGGCGGGATCGCGCCGGGGCGGCCCGCCGACTTCCTGTGCCTGAACGCCGCGCATCCGGCGCTGACCGGGGCCGGCGGCGATGGCTGGATGGATGGCTGGATCTTCGCCGCCGGGGGCCAGCCGGTCGACCGGGTATGGCGCGCCGGGCGCGCAGTGGTCAGCCAGGGCCGCCACCATGCCCGCGACGGCATCGTCGCGCGCTATCGGGCCACGCTGGCCGGGCTGGCAGCATGAAAGCGCCGCCGCTTCACGCCCGGATCCACGCCGCGATCGAGGGGCGGATCATGTCGGGCGAATGGGCCCCGGGCCACCGTATCCCCCCCGAAAGCGCGCTGATGGACGAATACGGCTGCGCGCGGATGACGGTGAACAAGGCGCTGTCGGCGCTGGCCGACGCCGGGCTGATCGAGCGCCGCCGCCGCGCCGGCAGCTTCGTCTGCCGCCCGCGCGCCCGCAACCTGGTGCTCGACGTGCCCGATCTGGCCGCCGAGATCACCGCGCGCGGCCAGGCCTATGCCTTCCGCCTGCTTGACCGCGAGGTGTGGCACCGCACCCCGGCCGAGGCCAGCGGGCTGACCGCCCCGGTGCTGCGGCTGGAAGGGATCCATTGCGCCGACGGCCAGCCGCTGGCCCACGAGGAACGCTGGGTCAGCCTGACCGCCGTGCCCGGAATCGCCGCGCAGGATTTCACCACCAGCCCGCCCGGCTCGTGGCTGCTGCACCACACCCCCTGGACCGAGGCCGAGCACCGCATCGGTGCAGCCGCCGCCGGTGCCGGGGTGGCCGCCGCGCTGGGGGTGGCCGAAGGCGCGGCCTGCCTGACGGTGGAACGCCACACCTGGCGCGGGGCCGAGGGGATCACCCGGGTGTGCCAGCATTTCCTTGCCGGGCACTACGAACTGGTGGCGCGCTTTGCCCCGCGCCAGGGCGGCTCGACAAGGCCGGGGGAAGCGGGCTAGATTCGCGCCGGAGCGAGAGGGGGTTAGGCCATGTTCAAGCGTCTGTTCATCGATCATCCGCGCAGCGTCGAGGAAAGCTATCTGGAGCACTTTTCGGTGGCCGGGTGGTTCGGGGTGACGATGATCTGGGGCGGGCTGTGTGCGCTGGTCCATGCGCTGGTGCCGGGCTGGTGCATCACCACCGGCAGCGACACCGTGGCCCGGCTGAACCACATCATGGTGGTCAAGCGCCGGGCCAAGGCCGGGGCGGTGGCCCAGCTCAACACGATCGAATGGGTGATCTGAGGCGGCGGTGAGCGCCTGGCACCCCCTGCCCGACGGCCGGCGGATTGCCTTCCGCCACTGCGCCGGCGTGGGTCCGACGCTGGTTTTCCTGCCTGGCTACATGTCGGACATGGCGGGCGGCAAGGCCACCGCCCTGTTCGAACGGGCGCGCGCCGAGGGGCGCGCCTGCCTGTTGCTCGACTATTCGGGCTGCGGCGAAAGCCCGAGCGACTTCGCCGAGGGCAGCCTGTCGCGCTGGCGCGATGAAGTGCTGGCGCTGATCGCCGCCACGGCCCCCGGCCCCCTGCTGCTGGTCGGCAGCTCGATGGGCGGCTGGCTGATGCTGCTGGTCGCGCTGGCGCTGCCCCCCGCGCGGCTGGCCGGGCTGATCGGGATCGCCGCCGCGCCCGATTTTACCGAATGGGGCTATACCGCCGAACAGCAGGCTGAACTTGCCGCCGGGCGAACCATCTTCGAACCCAACCCCTATGGGCCCGAACCGACCCCGACCCATCCCCGCTTCTGGGCCGATGGGCAGGCCAACCGGCTGCTGGGCGGCACGATCGCGCTGGATTGCCCGGTGCGGCTGCTGCACGCGATGGGCGATACCGATGTGCCCTGGACGATCTCCACCCGGCTGGCCGAGGCGCTGCGTTCGGACGCGGTTCAGATCACGCTGGTCAAGGACGGCGACCACCGCCTGAGCCGGGATCAGGATATCGCGCTGCTTCACGCGGCGGTGCGCGACCTGGCCCCGCCAGCCTGACCGGAGACGCCGATGCCCGCCGCCCTTCTCCCTGCCCTGATCCTGTTCTGGCAAGCCGGGCCGCTGGTCTGGCCGGGCGCCGCGCCGCCGATCCCCCAGCTGCCGTTGCGCGGCCCCTCGGCCACCCGGCGCAGCGCGGCGCGGGCCACTACCAGCCAGCAACCCGGCCCCGGGCGGCTGGACCAGTGCCTGGCCCTGGCCGAGCGCGACCCCACCACCGCCAAGGCCAGCGCCGAGGCCTGGCTGCGGGCGGCGCTGGGCGAAACCAGGGCGGAGCCCCTGCTGTGCCGGGGGGCAATCCTGGCCGGCACCGGGGACTGGCAGGGGGCGGAACGCGCCTTCAGCGAGGGCCACGATGCCGTCACCGCCGACCGGGCCTTGCGCGGGCGGCTGGGCGGCATGGCCGGCAACGCCGCGCTGGCGCAGGGCGCGGCCGAACGCGCGCTACCGCTGCTCGATGCCGCCCTGGCCGATCTTGCCGCCGGCCACCAGCCGGCGCTGGCCGGCGAGGTGCAGATCGACCGGGCCCGCGCGCTGGTGGCGCTGAAGCGCCCGATCGAGGCCGCCACCGCGCTGGGCGAGGCGCGCCGCGCCCTGCCCGACAATGCCGAAGCCTGGCTGCTCAGCGCGACGCTGGCGCGCCGCCAGGGCCAGCTGGCCGATGCCCAGACCGCGATCGAAACCGCCGCGCGGTTGCGCCCGGCCGATCCTGAGACCGGGCTGGAAGCCGGGGTGATCGCCATGCTGGCCGGCCATGCCGATGCGGCGCGGAAAAGCTGGCAATCGGTGCTGGCCACCAGCCCCGACAGCGCCGCCGCCACCCAGGCCCGCGACTACCTTGCCCAGCTGGACGAGGCCCCGGCCAAGCCCCCCGGCGGAACTGCGTCTAGGGAAAAACGTTGAACCGCTTGGTTGAAAATAATAACAAAGTTGCGCAATAATGTTTTAGGATTTTCGTCAACCCGATCCGTCTCCGGAGGAACCGAATGACCAGCCCGATGCCCAGCCCGACGCGCAAGACCAAGGATCCTGCGCGACAGGGCTCGCCGCTCGCCGCCGCGCTGGCGGCGCGTCTGGCCGGATCGTTGCTGCCCGACGAGGATGGGCTGGACCCGGCCGAGCTGGAGGCTGCCGCCAGCTTCCTGCTGGCCACCGCCGATGGGCGGGTCCGGGGCGAAAGCGCCGTGGCGATCGAAACCGTCACCGGCCCCAGCGGGCGGCGCTTCATGCGCCTGGCGGTGATCAACCAGGACATGCCGTTCCTGGTCGATTCGATCGCCACCACGGTCAGCGCCCACGGGCTGGTGATCGACCGGCTGGTTCACCCGGTGGTGGCGGTGGAGCGCAACGGCGCCGGGCGGATCGTTGCCCTGCCCGAGGGCGAGGCCCCCGGGGTGCAGCGTGAATCGATGGTCTATCTCGAGACCCCGCGCGCCGATGCCCGCACCCGCGCCGCGCTGGGCGCGGCGCTGGCCGCAACGCTGGCCGACGTAAGGGCGGCGGTGGAAGACTGGCCGGCGATGCAGCGGGCGATGGGCAGCGATGCCGAGCACCTGGCCGCGATGGACCGCGAGGAAGGGGCCGCGCTGCTGCGCTGGTTCCGCGACGGCATGCTGACCCAGCTGGGCCATGTCCGCTGCCTGCGCGACGGCACCAGTGCCGATCCGCTGGGGATCTGCCGCAACGAAGCCGCGCTGCTCTCGGGTGAGAGTTACGCCCGCGCCTTTGCCTGGTTCGATGCGCAGCTGGGCAAGGGCGGCGGGCGACTGCCGCTGGTGGTCAAATCGAACCTGATCGCCCGGGTCCACCGCCGGGTGCCGCTCGACCTGTTCATCCTCCCCGAGATCGAGGGTGGCAAGGTGGTGGCCCTGTCGGTCCATGCCGGGGTCTGGACCAGCGCCGCGCTGGCCACGCCGCCGCACCTGGTGCCACGGATGCGCGCGCAGCTGACCCAGCTGATGGCCCGGCTGGGCTTTTCCGCCTCGGGCCACGCCGGCAAGGCGCTGGTCCACGCCATGACCAAGCTGCCGCACGACCTGCTGATCGGCTTTGAAGATGCCGACCTGCAGCGGGTGGTGGTCGCACTGATGACCCTGATCGACCGGCCGCGGCCGCGCCTTGCGCTGGTGCGCGCCCCGCTCGACCGGCACCTGTTCGCCTTTGTCTGGCTGCCGCGCGACGCGCTGAACACCACGCTGCGCACTCGCATCGCGGCGATGCTGGAAGCGGCCAGCGGCGCGCGGGTACTCGACTGGGCGCTGGAAGTGGAGAGCAACGCGCTGGCCGAACTGCGCTTCGTGCTCGACATCCGCGAGGCCGGCATTCCGGCCACGCTCGACGAGACGGCGCTTGATGCCCAGCTTCAGGCGATGCTGCGCGGCTGGGCCGACGCGGTCGAGGCCGAACTGGCACGCGGCGAGGATCCGGCCCGCGCCGCCGCGATCGCGCTGCGCTATGCCGAAGCCTTCCCGGCGGCCTATCGCGACGCCTACGGCCCGGCCGAGGCCGCCGCCGACATCGCCCGGCTGCGCCGCCTGGGCGGCGAGGGCGACGAGGCGGCGCGACGCGATGCCCGCCTGTTCCGCCTGGCCGGCGATGCGCCGGGCCAGCTGCGCCTGAAAATCTATCAGCGCGGCGGCAGCCTGGCCCTGTCCGAAACGGTGCCGGTGCTGGAGAATTTCGGCTTCCGGGTGATCGACGAGGTACCTTCGGCGCTGGACGAGGGGCGGGTCGGGCTGATCCACGATTTTCAGCTGGCGCTGCCCGCCGGGATGGCGCCCGACGAACTGCTGGCCCGCGCCGGCCGGATCGAGGCCGCCATTGCCCGCGTGCTGAACGGCGATGCCGAGGACGACGGCTTCAACCGCCTGATCGCGCTGGTCGCGCTCGAAGCGCGCGAGGCCAACTGGCTGCGCGCCTGGTACCGCTATCTGCGTCAGGCCGGGCTGAACTATTCGATCCAGACCGCCGTCGACGCGCTGGCCAACGCGCCGGCCGTGGCGCGCGGGCTGGTGGCGCTGTTCCGCGCCCGGCTCGAGCCGGGTGCGGCCGGCACCAAGGCCGAGGAGGCCGCCGAAGCGCAGATCCGCGATGGCCTGGCCCAGGTCGCGGCGATCAACGACGATCGCCTGCTGCGCGCCTTCCGCGCGATGATCATGGCCATGCTGCGGACGAACGCCTTCGCCCCCGCCGGGGCCGAAGGGCCCGAAACCGCGCTGGCCTTCAAGCTCGATTCCGGCCTGGTGCCCGGCCTGCCCAAGCCGGTGCCGTGGCGCGAGATCTTCGTCTATTCGGCCCGGGTCGAGGGCATCCACCTGCGGGCGGGGCCAGTGGCGCGCGGCGGCTTGCGCTGGTCGGACCGGCGCGATGACTTCCGCACCGAGATCCTCGGCCTGATGAAGGCCCAGCGGGTCAAGAACGCGGTGATCGTGCCCACCGGGGCCAAGGGCGGATTCTATCCCAAGCACCTGGCCAACCCGGCAATCGACCGCGACGGCTGGGCGGCCGAGGGCCGCGCCGCCTACATGATCTTCATCCGCACCCTGCTGTCGATCACCGACAATATCGTTGAGAACAAGGTGGTGCACCCCGAGGGCGTTCACATCCGCGACGGGGAAGACCCCTATTTCGTGGTCGCCGCCGACAAGGGCACCGCGACCTTCTCGGATACCGCCAACGGCATCGCCGAGGCGGGCAACTTCTGGCTGGATGACGCCTTCGCCAGCGGCGGCTCGAAGGGCTATGACCACAAGGCGATGGGGATCACCGCCAAGGGCGCCTGGGTCTCGGTCCAGCGCCACTTCCTTGAAATGGGGGTGGACGTGCAGGCCGATCCGGTGCGGGTGGTCGGTGTCGGCGATATGTCGGGCGACGTCTTCGGCAACGGCATGCTGCTGTCGCGGTCGATCAGGCTGGTCGCCGCCTTCGACCATCGCCACATCTTCCTCGACCCCGATCCTGACGCAGCGAAAAGCTGGGCCGAACGTTCGCGCATGTTCGCCCTGCCGCGTTCGAGCTGGGAGGATTACGACAAGGCGCTGATCAGCAAGGGCGGCGGGGTCTATGCCCGCAGCCTGAAGGCGATCCCGCTCAGCCCCGAGGTCCGCGCCATGCTGGGCCTTGAGGGCGAGAGCATCGAGCCCGAGGGGCTGATGCGCGCGATCCTGAAGGCCAAGGCCGACCTCCTGTGGTTCGGCGGGATCGGCACCTATGTGAAGGGCGCCGGCGAGAACAACGCGACCGTGGGCGATCCCGCCAACGACGCGCTGCGCGTCGACGGGCGCGAGCTGAACGTCCGGGTGGTGGGCGAAGGCGCCAACCTTGGCTGCACCCAGGCGGGGCGGATCGAATTCGCGCTGGCTGGCGGCGGTGTCGCCAGCGGGCGGATCGATACCGACTTCATCGACAATTCCGCCGGGGTCGACTGCTCGGACAAGGAGGTCAACATCAAGATCGCGCTGGCCAGCGCCAAGCGCGCCGGCCGGCTGGACGAGCCCGGCCGCGTCGAACTGCTGACCGCGATGACCGATGACGTCGCCCACCTGGTGCTGGAGGACAACCGGCTCCAGGCGCTGGCCCTGTCGATCGCGCAGAGCGCCGGCGCTGCCGCGCTGGGCGCCCAGCTGCGGCTGATCGAGACGCTGGAAGACGGCGGGCACCTTGACCGCACCACCGAGGGGCTGGCCGACAACGAAACCCTGCTGCGCCGCAAGGCCGAGGGCCACGGCCTGGCCCGGCCCGAGCTGGCGGTGCTGCTGTCCTCGACCAAGCTGGTGCTGCAGGACGCGCTGGAGCACTCCACCGTGGTCGACGATCCGGCGCTGGCCGAGGAACTGGCCGCCGCCTTCCCCCCGGCGATGCAGGCCCGCTTTGCCGAGGATATCGCCAGCCACCGGCTGCGCCGCGAAATCCTGGCGACGCGCTTTGCCAACCGGCTGGTCAACCGGCTGGGCATCGTCCACCCCTTCGAGCTGGCCGAGGAAGAAGGGGTCAGCCTGGCCGAAGTGACCGCCGCTTTCCTTGCCGCCGAACGGCTGTTCGGCATGGCCGGGGTGTGGCAGACGCTGGAAACCGCCCCCATGACCGAAGCGGCGCGGATCGCGCTGTTCGATGCCGCCGCCGGGGCGCTGCGCGTCCATATGGCAGACCTGCTGCGCGGCGGAGTGGGGCACCAGCCGCCGCTGGCGCTGGCCGCCGAACTGGCACCGCACGTCACGGCCATCTCCGACGGGCTCGACACCCTGCTGGTGGCCGAAGCGCGCGCCTCGTCCAACCGGCTGCGCACCATGCTGGGCGAAGCCGGGGCGGCGAGCGAACATATCGCGCTGGTGGCGCGGCTGGCCGACCTCGACGGCGCGGTGGGCCTGGCCTGCCTGGCCCGCGACAGCGGCCGCCCGGCGGTGGACCTCGCCCGGGCCTTCACCGTGCTGGGCGGGGCACTGGGGCTGGACTGGGCGCAGGGCGCGGCGGCGCGGATGAACCCGTCCGACCCGTGGGAGCGCCTGCTGGTTGCCGGGCTGGCCCGCGATTTCCAGCAGATGCGGCTCGATGCGCTGCGCCGGCTGGCTGGCGGCGCCAAGGACCAGCCGGGCGCGGCGGTCGACGCGTGGATCGCGCGGCAGGGCGACGGCGTGCGGCTGTTCCGCGCCATGATCGCCCGGGCGCAGGCCGCCGTGCCGACCAGCCCGGCGATGCTGGCGCAGATCGCCGGACAGGCGCGTGGGCTGCTCGGTCGATAGGGGCGATGGGCGGGGCTTGACACCCCGCCCGCACCCATCCGCCTACTCGGCGGGGATGTAGAGGTCGCCGGCCTCACGGTATTTGCCGGCCATTTCAGCCATGCCCTTTTCCGCCTCGTCGGCGGCGATGAAGGCCGTGCTTTCCTGGTTCTGCTTGGCGGCGAAGTCGCGCACTTCCTGCGTGATCTTCATCGAACAGAACTTGGGGCCGCACATGCTGCAGAAGTGCGCGGTCTTCGCCCCTTCGGCCGGCAGGGTCTGGTCGTGGTACTGCTCGGCCGTATCGGGATCGAGGCTGAGATTGAACTGGTCGCGCCAGCGGAACTCGAACCGGGCGCGGCTCAGCGCATCGTCGCGCAGCTTGGCGGCGGGATGCCCCTTGGCGAGGTCCGCGGCATGGGCGGCCAGCTTGTAGGTGACGACGCCGACCTT
>JAFECL010000060.1:0-159 GCA_018242165.1 Pseudomonadota bacterium | reverse complement strand
GTGACGTAGCAGAGCATCGCCGTGCCGAACCAACCGATCATCGCCGCGCCGATCCCGCTGGTAATGTGGTCATAGCCCGGCGCAATGTCGGTGACGAGCGGCCCGAGGGTGTAGAACGGCGCCTCGCCGCAGGCGGCCAGCTGCTTGTCCATGTTCTCC
>JAFECL010000005.1 GCA_018242165.1 Pseudomonadota bacterium | reverse complement strand
AGGTTCCTGTAGGCCACCGCCTCCTGAAAGATCGCGTGGGTGCCGATGCAGATCTGCACCTCGCCCGAGACGAGGCCCATCAGCACTGCCTCGCGCGCCTTGCCCTTGTCGCGGCCGGTGAGGAGGGCAACGTTGACCCCGGTTGCCCCGGCCATCCGGCTGATCGTCTCGAAATGCTGGCGGGCGAGCAGTTCGGTCGGGGCGAGCATGGCCGCCTGCGCCCCGGCCTCGACCGCGACCAGCATGGCGGAAAGCGCCACCACCGTCTTGCCGCTGCCGACGTCGCCCTGCAGCAGCCGCAGCATCGGGGCGCCCTGGGCCATGTCGCCCTCGATCTCGGCGATCGAGCGGGCCTGCGCGCCGGTCAGCGCGAAGGGCAGGGTGAGGCGGGCGCGCAGGGATCCGTCGCCCACCAGCGGCTGGCCCGTCGCCCGGCGGTTGCTGGCCCGCACCAGCATCAGCGCCAGGCTGTTGGCCAGCAATTCATCGTAGGCGAGGCGATCGCGCGCCGGCTTGTGTTCGCCGCGATGGGCGGCGCGCACCGCCTCGCGCCATTCGGGCCAGCCCTCGCGCGCCAGCAGGCCCGGCTCGATCCATTCGGGCAGGGCCGGCATCGCCGCCTCCGCCTGCTGGACCAGCGCGGCGATCCGCCCCTGGGTCAGGCCCTGGGCCAGCGGATAGATCGCCTCGTTCAGCTGGCCCAGCGCCCCGGCGCTATCCTCGCTGATATGGTCGGGGTGGACGATCTGGAGCTGCTGGCCATACTGGTCGAGCCGCCCGGCGATCCACCGCGCCTCGCCCAGCGGCAATTGCTTCTTCGCCCAGCCACCGTTGCGCCCGAAGAAGGTGAGCGCGCAGATGTTGCCGGCGGCATCGCTGGCCAGCACCCGCAGCGGCCCGCGCCCCAGGCTGGTGCGGTATTCGACCGGGGTGAGCGCCACCACCACCTGTTCGCCCACGCTCGCCTCGTCCAGATCGGCCACCGCGCGGCGCGACACGAACCGGTCGGGCAGGTGGTAGAGCAGGTCGCGCAGCCGGGTCAGCCCCAGCTTGTCGAGCGGGCGGGCCAGCCCCGGCCCCACGCCTTTCAGGCCGGCCACCTCGGCAAACAGGGGGTTGAGCAGATCGGGGCGCATCGCCGGCCCTTCTACCGCGCCGGAAATATTCCGCCAGATTTGATGCCCGAATTTGACCCAGCGCATGGAACTTTCCCGGCACCGGCCCAAGCTGGCCCTACCCCGGGAAAACCGGGCGAAAACATAGTCAGGAGAATGGAATGCTGCTGCCCCACGGGACGGTGATCGCGCTGATCGATGCGCACAATTTCACGCTTTACCGCAATGCCGGCGACGAGGCCAATCCGGAGCTGGCGAGCATGGCCAGCCCCAAGCTGGATAGTCACAACCATTCCGGCGCCAGCCACCATTCCGCCGCGCACGTTGCCGAGGATGCCCATGCCATCGCCGCGATCAACTGGCTGAACGGCCAGGTGCTGGGCCACAAGATCGAGCATCTGGTGCTGGCCGCCACCCCGCGCACCTTGGGTGAGGCGCGCAAGCACTACCACAAGGCGCTGGAACGCAGCCTGAAGGCCGAAGTGGCCAAGGATCTTGCCGGGCGCAAGCCGGCCGAAGTGCTGGCCGCGTTGCGCGAGAAGAAGTGAGGGGGCGGGGGCGCGAACGGGTTACACGTTCGCCCCCCGCACCGTATCCCAGGCATCGCGCACCGCTGCCACGGTAAGGTCGGCATCGGCCATGGTGGTGGCGATCGAACAGACCGACACCCGCATCACCAGCCGCCCGCGCCACAGCGCGGTGCCCATGTAGGCGACCGCGTCGCGCTGGATCTGCTCGACCGTCGCCCGGGTCAAGGCATCGCCGGCCTCGGCCCCGCGATCCTCGCCGAAGCGGACCATGAACTGGTTCAGCTCGGGCTGGTTGAGCACCGCCACGCCGGGGATCGCGGCCATGCCCTGCGCCATGTACTGCGCCACCGCGACATCCTCGTCGACCATCCGCGCCACCCCTTCGCGCCCCAGCCGGCGCATCATCGCCCAGGCGGCGAACCCGCGCGAACGGCGCGACAGTTCGGGCACATAGTTGCCCGGGTGGCGGAACGAGGGATCGTCGCGGGTCAGGTAACTGGCCTGCATTTCCATCGCCCGGCGGTGCGCCGCTTCGTGCCGGCAGATGGCAAAGCCGCAGTCATAGGGGGTTTGCAGCCACTTGTGCCCGTCGGTGGCCATCGAATCCGCCTGCTCGATCCCGTCGAGCAGGTGGCGGTGCCGTTCGCTCGCCCGGGCCCACAGGCCGAAGGCGCCATCGACGTGGAGCCAGCCGCCATGGGCGTGGATCATCGGGGCGATCACGCTGAAAGGGTCTGACACCCCGGTGTTGATCTGCCCGGCCTGGCCGATGACGATCGCCGGGGCCCCGGCCGCCTTCAGCGCCGCCTCGAGCGCGGCGGGCAGCATCCGCCCCTCGGCATCGGTGGCGACGCTGGTCACGCGCTTTTCGCCGAGGCCCAGATAGCGCAGCCCGGAAAAGACCGTGTTGTGGGCATCGGCGCCGATCAGCACCGGCAGCGGCGGGGCGCCGTAAAGCCCGTCATCCTCGACATTCCAGCCCTGGCGGCGGAGCAGTTCGCCGCGCGCCGCCGCCAGCCCGACGAAGTTGGCGATGGTCGCGCCCGATACCAGCCCGACCGAGCTTTCCGCCGGCAAGTGCAGCAGTTCGAGCAGCCAGCGTGCCGCCACCGCCTCCACCGCCGCGCCGGCGGGGGTCATCGGGATGCCGGCGCAGTTCTGGCCCCAGGCGCTGGTCAGCCAGTCGGCCGCGACCCCGGCAAGGTGCGAGTGGCCGTTGACCCAGCCGTAAAAGCGCGGGGAAACGATCGGGCGCAGGCCATCGCGCGCGCCCCGGGCCAGTTCCTCGATCAGGGCGAGCCCGTCGCTGCCCTGTTCGGGCACGGGGCCATCGAAGCGGGCGTGAATCTCGGCGTAGCCGGCGGTGGGGTTGCGCGGGGCCGTGGCCACCTCGCGCCGGTAGTCTGCCGCCAGTTGTGCCGCCCGCTCCATCGCGCGGAAATCGCCTTCATCGCTGCGCACTGCGTAATTCTCCCCTCTCGGACGTGGCCTTGCGGGCCGGATGGCCGTGCTCTACCCCGCCAGCATGACCGATGCATCCCGAATCAAGCGGCTGAAATTCCGCGCCTGGCACCGTGGCACGCGTGAGGCCGATTACATGATCGGGGGCTTCTTCGACCGCTACCACGCCGGTTGGGACGCGGCTGCGCTCGACTGGTTCGAGGCCCTGCTGGACGAGGATGATGTCGAAATCATGGCCTGGGCCTTGGGCACCCAGCCGGTGCCGGCGGCCTATGCCGGGCCGCTGATGGAAGCCATGGCGCGGCTGGATTACGTCGAGATTCCGCGCTAGGGGCGGCGGCACACCTCCACCCCGCTCGCCCCTTCAAAACGGCGTGCGGGGCGCTTGCGCTTGGAATCCTGCCGTTATGCCCGATCTTTCCCGCATTCTTGCCGCCAAGGCGCCGCTGACCCTGGCCGGACTGGCGCGGGGCAGCCAGCCGCTGGTCATGGCCGATCTGGCCCGGGCGGCGGCGGTGCGCGGCGGGCGGGCGGTGTTCATCGCGGCGGACGAGGCGGCGATGCGCGCCCTGGCCGAGGCGGCGGGCTTTTTCGCCCCCGAGCTGCAGGTGATCGAGCTGCCGGCGTGGGATTGCCTGCCGTTCGACCGCGCCAGCCCGGCGCTGTCGACCTCTGCGCGCCGGCTGGCGGCGCTGCAGGCCTTGCAGGCCCCGCGCAACGGGCCGCAACTGCTGGTCACCACGATCAACGCCGCGCTGCAGCGGGTGCTCAGCCCGTTCCGTATCCGCGAATCGACCCGCCTGCTCAAGCCGGGGGTGGAAATCGGCCGCGAGAGCCTGATCGGCCTGCTGATGCGGCAGGGCTATGCCCGCACCGACACGGTGGTCGACCATGGCGAGTTCGCGGTGCGCGGCTCGGTGTTCGATATCTTCCCGTCGGGGATGGAAAGCGGCCTGCGGCTGGATTTCTTCGGCGATGAGCTGGAAACCCTGCGCGCCTTCGATCCCGCCACCCAGCGCAGCACCGGGCCGGTGGCCGAGCATCTGCTGCTGCCGGCCAGAGAGGCGCTGCTGGACGAGGCGAGCATCAAGCGCTTCCGCACCCGCTATCGCGAGCTGTTCGGCGCCACGGCGACCGGCGATGCGCTGTACCAGGCGGTGAGCGAGGGGCGGCGGCTGGCCGGGATGGAGCACTGGCTGCCGCTCTACGAGGAGCGCCTGGCCACCCTGTTCGACCACCTTGCCCCGGCCGATGCGATGGTGATCGACAGTTCGGCGCTGGGGGCGGCCGGCGAGCGGCTGAACGACATTGCCGATTACCATGCCGCCCGGGTGGAGAGCGCGGCCAAGGCGCCGGGGGGCTATCGCCCGCTGGCCCGCGATGCCCTTTACCTGACCCGCGCCGAGCTGGACGAGGGGCTGGGCCGCTGGCCGGCCCACCGCGCCGATCCCTTTGCCCGGCCCGAGGGCGAGGGGGCGGTCGACTTCGGCTTTGCCTCCCCGCGCGATTTCACCCCCGAGCGCGGGCGCGGCGAGAACGTCTACGAGGCGGCGGCGCGGCACTTTGGCGGGGCCGTGGCGCAAGGGCGCAAGGTGCTGTTCGCCGCCTATTCGACCGGCAGCCGGGCGCGGATCACCGCGATCCTGGGCGAGGCAGCGATGGGGCAGGGCGCCCCCCAGCCGGTGCTGGCCGATGGCTGGCAGGAAGCGCTGGGGCTGGCCGCGCGCGGGGCCCCGGTGGCCGTGGTGCTGCCGCTGGAAAGCGGCTTTGCCGGCCCCGACCTCGAACTGATCACCGAACAGGATCTGCTGGGCGACCGGCTGGTGCGGCGCAAGAAGCGCAAGAAGAGCGCCGATGCCTTCCTGGCCGAGCTGGCGGCGCTGAGCGCGGGCGACCTGGTGGTGCACATCGAGCACGGCATCGGCCGCTACGAGGGGCTGCAGGCCATCCCGGTCGGCCAGTCGCTGCACGATTGCGTGATGCTGACCTATGCCGGGGGCGACAAGCTCTACGTCCCGGTCGAGAACATCGACGTCCTGTCGCGCTATGGCTCGGACAGCGATGGCGTGGCGCTCGACCGGCTGGGGGGCGAGGCCTGGCAGAAGCGCCGCGCCCGGCTGAAGGAACGCATCCGCGAGATCGCGCACGCCTTGCTGAAGACGGCGGCCTTGCGCGCGCTCCGCACCGCCCCGGCCTTGCTGCCCGATCCAGCCTCCTACGCCCCCTTTGTCGATCGCTTCCCCTGGGAAGAGACCGAGGATCAGGAAGCCGCGATCGACGATGTGCTGGCTGATCTGGGCGCCGGGCGGCCGATGGACCGGCTGGTTTGCGGCGACGTTGGCTTTGGCAAGACCGAGGTGGCGCTGCGCGCGGCCTTTGTCGCCGCGATGGCGGGGCAGCAGGTGGCGGTGGTGGCGCCGACCACGCTGCTGGCCCGCCAGCACTATGCCGGTTTTGTCGAACGTTTTGCCGGCTTCCCGCTGGTGGTCGGGCGGCTGTCGCGGCTGGTCAGCGAGAAAGAGGCCAGCGCCACCCGCGAGGGGCTGGCCGAAGGCAAGGTGGATGTGGTGGTCGGCACCCATGCACTGCTGGCAAAGCAGGTAAAGTTCAAGCGGCTTGGCCTTGTTATCATTGATGAAGAGCAGCGCTTCGGAGTCAACCACAAGGAACGCCTCAAGCAATTGCGCGCCGACGTTCACGTCCTGACGCTGACCGCCACCCCGATCCCGCGCACGCTGCAGATGGCCATGTCGGGCCTGCGCGAACTGTCGACCATCCAGACCCCGCCGGTCGATCGCCTCGCGGTGCGGACCTATGTGATGGAGTGGGATCCGGTGGTGATGCGCGAGGCCTTGCTGCGCGAACACCATCGCGGCGGGCAGAGCTTCATCGTCGTGCCGCGCATCGCCGACATGGGCGAGTTGGAGCAGTGGTTGCGCGACTATGTGCCCGAGGTGCGCTTCGTCTCCGCCCACGGCCAGATGGCGCCGAGCGAGGTGGAAGAGCGGATGAGCGCCTTCTACGAGAAGAAGTACGAGGTGCTGCTGAGCACCACCATCGTCGAAAGCGGGCTGGATATCCCCAGCGCCAACACCATCATCATCCACCGTGCCGACCGCTTTGGCCTGGCCCAGCTGTACCAGCTGCGCGGCCGCGTGGGCCGGGCCAAGCTGCGCGCCTATGCCTATCTGACCACGCCGGCCGACCGGCAACTGTCCGAGGTGGCCGACAAGCGGCTGAAGGTGCTGGGCGATCTCGATTCGCTGGGTGCCGGGTTCCAGCTGGCCAGCCACGATCTCGACATTCGTGGCGCGGGCAACCTGCTGGGCGACGAGCAATCGGGCCATATCCGCGAGGTGGGCTTCGAGCTGTACCAGTCGATGCTGGAAGACGCGATCCTCGCCGCCAAGGCCGGCGACTATGGGCTGGAGCGCGAGACGCGCGGGCTTTCCCCGCAGATCACCGTCGATGCGCCGATCATGATTCCCGAGGATTACGTGCCCGATCTGGCGGTGCGGATGGCGCTGTACCGCCGCCTCAACGATGCCGATTCGGCCGAGGAGGTCGAGGCGCTGTCGGCCGAGATGATCGACCGCTTTGGCGACCTGCCGACGGCCACCGCCAACCTGGTGTTGCTGATCCGGATCAAGCTGCAGGCGGTGGCGGCGCATATCGCCAAGATCGACGTGGGGGCGAAGGGCACGCTGGTGGCCTTCCACAACGACAGCTTCCCCGATCCCGCCGGCCTGATCGCCTATGCCACCCGGCTGGCCGGCACGGTCAAGCTGCGGCCCGACAACAAGCTGGTCGTCGCCCGCGCCTGGGGCGACCCCAAGGCGCGGCTCAACGGCCTGCTGCAGCTGACCAAGGGGCTGGCGGCGATTGCCGGGAAGGCGAAGGGCTAGGGGCAAGCGCCATCGCCCGCTGGCGAATGCGGGGTAACGCCGGGCGCATCGCGGTAAACCTGAAGGTGTCAGGCCGGCGACGGTTCGCGCGCCCGGCCCCGGTGATCGGGAGGCGCGGGGGCGGTTTTGAATCTGCCGTCGCGTCGCGAACGTCCGGGTAGCGGCTGAAGCGTAAGGCAGCCCGGCTCGGCCCTGGGGACTGGGGAAAGTGGCGCGGCGGGCTCGCACACTGGCGCCACTCTGGCCGGATCGAAATCCGGTCCCCGCCCCGCCGGCGCGGGGTGCACCGGCGCCGCAGGGCGCCCTCGCACGAACCGGTGCCGGCCTGACGTGGCCTGCCAGCGCGTGCACCACGTTGGCCTGCCGATTCGGGCAGCTAACCTATTTGGTTGGTGTAGGAAAGTGGACCCTGGGCCAATTTCGGCTGCGTCTGGGATCATTGCCCCCGTCAAGGACACAATTCGGCCCCAATTGCCCCTGACCTCGCACAAGGGTCGTAGAATCAACAAGATAAGGATGCCTTTATGACCATTGATGGCCGGACTATTCCTGTAAAAGCTGCGGATTCGGGGTTTGATCCGGAATCCCCACCGCTGCTTGATGGGAGCAACGCTTCCAAGCTGATCAACGCTTCGCCGGTCTATGGGGCGACCACCACGGTCGCAATGACCACCGAATTCGATATCTGGGGTGAACTGAAGGCCCGGGGCGCGAACTTCGTCGATATCCCGGACTCTCCGATCATGCTTTCGGTGATCCTCGATGGCACTGCTTACCCGCAATTGGGCAAATCCCATGTCAATGTCGGTACGCCGTTTCCGTTCAAATCGGAGCTGAACGTCACCGAGGTCTGGCGGATGAACGGAATGCCCGAGCACACGGCGCGCGACGGAACCGACGAGGTTTCGCAGACCTATTCGAGCACGATCGACGAGATGCAGTCGGTGGAGAGCAATCTCACCCGTTCGGTTGAGGCTACCGTTGGCGCGGAAGGCTTCGGCATGTCGGCATCGGTCACCGCCTCGCTGTCGAACTCGGTCACCAAGATGAAGTCGATTTCGAAATCGACCTCGGAACAGACCACCAAGACCTGGTCCCGCGATGTGGTGGCGGGGCACACCTATGTCACGTGGCAAAAATACAACCGGATCGACCTGACCATCATGCCTGAATACGCCAATCCGCCGTATGAACCCTTTTCGCAGGATTTGATCAATGCGGTCCTGCCCAAAACGATCACCTGCTTTGCCCCGCTGCAGAGCTTCGGCGACTGCTATCCGCCGCTGGACGACAAGCCGGCCAAGCCTGCCTGATCACAGGCCTGCCTATTGGCCATAAATTCATTGTAATTCAATCCAATGCGGGGCGGTTTTGACCTGGTCTGAACCGCCCCCTGGGCTGGACCGTACCGTGTGCCGGCGATGCGGTCCGGCCTTACCCCTTCTTCTTCAGCCCGATCTCCACCAGCCGTTGCTGGAGGAACTCGTCCGCAGTGATCGGCACCGGATAGCGGTTCGGGTTATCGGGCGTGATGCATTGCGGCAGGGTTTCGATCGGCACATCCGAGGCGAGGTGGAGGAAGAACGGCATCGAATAGCGGCTGAACCGGGCGCGTTCGGGGCTGGGGTTGCGCACGCGGTGGATGGTGCTGGGCAGCACGTGGTTGGTCAGCCGTTCGAGCATATCGCCCACGTTGATCACCATCGCCCCTTCGGGCGGCGAGGCGTTGAGCCAGGTGCCGTCTTTCCACAGCAGTTCCAGCCCGGCTTCCTCGGCACCCAGCAGCAGGGTGATCAGGTTGATGTCGCCATGCGCGCCGGCGCGGATCGCCTCGCCCTCGGTGATGTCAAGCGGCGGGTAGTGGAGCAGCCGCATCACCGAATTGCCCTCGGCGATCCTGGCGTCGAACCAGTTCTCGGGCAGGCCGAGGTAGAGCGCGATGGCCGAGAGGATGGTGGCGCCGGTGGCGTCGAACTGGCGGTAAAGCTCGCTGAACAGTTCGCGGAACCCTTCCGGCCGATCCGGCCAGATGTTGGGCGGCATCGAATCGTTGGCCAGCGGGCTGCCCGGCGGCAGATCGCGCCCGATGTGCCAGAATTCCTTCAGATCGTGGGCCTTGGCGTCCTTGGCGATCTCGGTCCCGAAGGGGGTGTAGCCGCGCGCGCCCGAGATGCCTTCGATGAAATAGCTGCGCTTTTCGGCTTCGGGCAGGGCGAAGAAGGCCTTCGAGAGATCCCATGCCCGGTCGATCAGCGCACGGTCGATGGGGAAGTCTTTCACCATGGCGAAGCCGAAGGTCTTGAAGCTGTCGCCGATGGCCTGGGCGAATTCGGCTTTCGGCTGGTTCAGCGAAAGGACGGGGATGGTGCTGAGGGTCATGTGGACCTGTTCCGTAAATTGGCGTTATGGGCGGCGGCATAGACCTTTTGGGAAATCCGCGCATGACCAAAATCAAACGCCGCTGGCTGATGAAGAGCGAACCCGATGCCTATTCGTGGGATGATCTGGTGGCCGAGGGCGAGGGCACCTGGGACGGCGTGCGCAACCATCGCGCCGCCAACAACCTGCGCGCGATGCAGGCCGGTGACGAGGCCTTTTTCTACCATTCGAACATCGGCAAGGAAGTGGTCGGGATCATCACCATCTCGGTGCCGGGGATCAGCGACCCGACCGACCCCGAGGGCAAGTGGGCGGCGGTGAAGGTGCGGCCGCTGCGCAAGCTGGCCAGCCCGGTGACCCTGGCGGCGATCAAGGCCAACCCGGCGCTGGCCGAGATGGAACTGGTGCGCCTCTCGCGCCTGTCGGTTGCCGAGCTGACCGAGGGCGAATGGGCCGAGGTTTTGCGGATGGCCGGCGAGTAACCTTTCCCGCGCAGCCTGTCCCGCTTGTGGACAAGCCGGAAAGGCCATGGTTACCAATCTGGCGGGGGGCGACGGGGCAGCATAGCTTCCAGCCCATGAGACGCTCCCTTGTCCAGGGCGATGACACCGCCCGCCACCCCTTCCTCCAGCAACTGCCGCGCCATGTCCGGCACGGCGGCGGGCTGGATCCGATCCGCCGGCGCAACCGCACCGCCCTGCGCGAGGCGGTCGGGGCACTGCGCGAGGGCGCGGAGCGCAAGCTGCGCCACTGGCGGCGCGAGCACCGCATCACCGCCGTCGATGTGAAGGACTTCCTGCTGGCCTATTGCGCCTGCTTCGTCGCGATCAGCGCCTTTTTTGCCTGATCAACCCCCGGCCGCTTCCTCGGCCCGGTAGAGCTTCAGCCCCAGCCAGGCCGAACCCAGGCACATCGCCGCGGTCAGCAGCAGCTGCATCACGATCGGCACGCCCAGCTGGGTCAGGGCGATGGCGGCGATCGAGCCGGCGACCATCGCCGCGGAATTGACGATATTGTTGGCCCCGATCGTCCGGCTGGTCTGGCTGGGCGAGACGAAGGTGGTGAGGAAGGCGTAGAGCGGCACCACGAACATCCCCCCGGCCACCGCCACCCCCAGCAGCACCCCCAGCAAGGGCCAGGCCAGCGGGCGGGCGAGGAACTGGCTGACGGTCAGCAGGCTGCCATCGTCGGGCGCGGTCCACAGGAAGCAGACCTGTTCGAGCACCACCAGGAACAGCGCCATCACCAGCACCGCCGCCGGGGCGAAGCGCGCCGAAACCTTGCCCTTCAGCAGCGCGTTGATGCTGGCCGAGCCGATCGCGATGCCGACTGAAAAGACCACCGGGAACAGGCTGGCGACTTCCTTGCTGGCGCCCAGCACGTTCTTGGCCAGCGGGGGGAACTGGATGAACAGCACCGAGCCGATCATCCAGAAGAAGCTGATCGCCATGATCGCCAGGAACACCCGCCGATCGTGCATCGTTTCGCGCACCAGCCGCCACGAGGCGCGGATCAGGTGCCAGTCGAGCGGTTCGGCGGCGATCACCGGCGGGGCCGGGGGCACCTGCCGCCCGCTGGCATAGCCAATCAGCGCGGTCAGCACCACGGCCAGCGCGGCCCATTGCACCGGGATCCACCCGGCGAGGATCGTGCCGAGCAGGATGGCGACATAGGTGCCCGCCTCGACCAGCCCGGTGCCGGCCAGCACTTCGTCCGGGTGGAGGTGCTGGGGCAGGATGGCGTACTTCACCGGGCCGAAGAAGGTGGAATGCACCCCCATGGCGAAAATCCCCGCCAGCAGCAGCGGGGTGGCCATGGTGTCGATCCCGATGCCCTTCCAGGCCAGCAGCAGCCCGGCGCCGCCGACCAGCATGATGCCGATCTCGCACAATTTGACCCAGCGGATGATCACCGCCTTGTCGCGGGTATCGGCCAGCTGGCCCGACACCGCCGAGAGCAGCAGGAACGGCGCGATCAGCAGGCCCGAGGCGAGCGCCGAGTAATTGCCTTCCTGCTTCTCGTCATTGAAGACGTTGAAGACCAGGAAATAGACCACCGCATAGCGATAGAGATTGTCGTTGAAGGCACCGAGCATCTGCGTCACGAACAGTGGCACAAAGCGGCGGCTGCGCAGCAGGTGCGTCGATGTGGTCATGCGGCAGGTGCGATCCCCGGTTTTCGCTGCGGCTGTGGTAGCGCCTGTTCGCGCCACGGCAAGCCCTGTGGGACAAGCTATCGTCACCCTTTTTTACCATGACGTTACCGGCTATGACCTGCGCCATGCTCACGCTGCCCAACCTGCTGACCCTGTCGCGGATCGTCGCGGTGCCCCTGCTGGTCGGGCTGATGTGGTGGCCGGAGTGGCGGACCGGCTATCTGCTGGCCTTTGTGCTCTATGCGCTGACCGCGATTACCGACTATTTCGATGGCTATCTCGCCCGCGCGCAGGGCGCGGTCAGCAAGCTGGGCCAGTTTCTTGACCCGATTGCCGACAAGATCATGGTCGCGGGGGTGATCGTGATGCTGGTCCACAACCACCAGATCACCGGGCTGAACGTGATTGCCGCGCTGGTGATCCTGCTGCGCGAGATCGCGGTTTCGGGCCTTCGCGAGTTTCTTGCCGGTCTGAAGGTCTCGGTCCCGGTGTCACGTCTGGCCAAGTGGAAGACGACCTTCCAGCTGATCGCGCTGGGCTCGTGGATCCTGCTGGGCGGGGCGCCCACCTTCGCGATCCCCTTCACCATGGGCCTGGTCAATCCGCTCAGCGTCGGCCTGTCATGCCTGTGGGGCGCCGCGCTGCTGACGGTGATCACCGGGTGGGACTACCTGCGGGTGGGCCTGAAGCATATGGATTGAGATCCGGGGAGAACCTGCCGATGCCGTTGACCCTGTTCGCCGCCGCGCTAGCCGGCCCGTCGCTGGGGGCGGCGCTCGATGCCGGTTCCTATCCCCTTGCCACGCTGACCAATCGCCATGCCGGGGCGGCGGTGCTGACGCTGGTCTATGATCCGCAGGGCCGGCTGGGAAGCTGCGCGGTCGAGGCCGAGGCCGGGTCGGGGGCCTTTGGCGCAACCACCTGCGCCGCGCTGCGCCGGCCGGTGGTGGAGCCGGCCCGGCTGGCCGATGGCGCGCCCGCCTGGTCGCGGGTGCGGGTGCTGGTGCGCTTTTTCGCTAACGACGGGCACGATGCCTACGAGGCGGAGATCGCCCGGCTGGGCCGTACGCCCGACCTCGAACTGACCGCGCGTGGGCTGCCCGCACGGCTGGAAGGCAGCGGGGCCGAAGTGGCGGTGGCCGCCGATGTCGACGGCCGGGTGCAGGGCTGCGTGCCGGTGGCCGCCGGTGCCAACCCCGATCTCGCCCGCGCGGCCTGCGCCGGCGGCGCGACCATGGCCTTGCCCCCGCTGGTGCTGGCCGACGGGCGCAAGGTGCCCTTCGTCAGCACGCTGCTGGTGAAGTTCGTGCGCGCACCCTAGCCCATCAGCCCCAGTTCCCTCGCGATCAGGCCCTGGTCGAAATAGGGCCGTTCGCACAGGATCCGCTCGCTGCCGGGGGCGAATTCAAAGCTGGCGGCCATGCGGACGCGGAAGGCCTTGCCGGTGGGCGGGATGATCTGCCCGGCCAGTTCCAGCGGCCCCAGATGGGTGCCGGTCAGCCAGAATTCGACCAGCACCCGATCGTCGCCGTGGGCGATGGCGATCACTTCGTTGGCCTGATCGGGAAAGGCACCGCGGCTGGCGGCGAAATAGCCGCGCACGGCGGCCTCGCCATCGTAGATCACCCCTGAACCATAGAGTTCATAGCGGGGGTGGCCGGCAAAGGTGGCGATCACCCCATCCCAGTCGGCAACGATTTCCAGCGCCATGTGTTCGCGCACCAGGGCAATACGGCGTTCGGCCAGGGCTGACATCGGGGGCACTCCTGTGGTTCAGCCGGCGCGCAGTTCCTCGGCCAGCAGGCGGAATTCGTCGGCGCGGGGGCTGTTCTTGCGCCAGACCAGCGCGATCTCGCGGTTCGCGGTCGGGCTGGCGAGCGGCCGGGCGACGACCTGGGTGCCGTTGAGGATCCCCGCATCGAGCGCCATTTCGGGCAGCATGGTCAGCCCCAGGCCGTTGTCGACCATCTGCACCAGCGTGTGCAGGCTGGTGCCGATCATCGTTGCGCTGGCCCGCAGTTCGGGGCGGTTGCAGGCGGCGAGGGCGTGGTCCTTCAGGCAATGCCCGTCTTCCAGCAGCAGCAGTCGGCTTGCATCGATCAGTTCGGGCGCCACTTCGGCCGGGGGATCGCGCGGATCGTCCTTGGGGAAGGCGACGTAGAGCGCATCCAGCTCGATCACTTCCTTCTCCACCTCGCCGGTGGCGAAGGGCAGGGCCAGCAGCACGCAATCGGCCCGCCCGTGGTGGAGCGATTCGATCGCCGCCGCGCTGGTTTCCTCGCGCAGATAAAGCTTCAGATGCGGGCGCTCGCGCCGCAGCCGGGGCAGCATCCGGGGGAGGAGGAAGGGGGCGACGGTGGGGATCACGCTCATCCGCACTTCGCCCGACAACGGCTGGCCGGCGGACTGGACCATGTCCGACAGTTCCTCGGCCTCGCGCAGCAGGCGGTGGGCCTTGGCCACCACGGCATTGCCCAGCGGGGTGAAACGCACTGCGCGCTTGGTCCGCTCGACCAGCACCACGCCCAGCAGCGTTTCCAGGTCGCGCAAGCCGGCGGACAGGGTCGATTGCGAGACGAAGCAGGCATCGGCGGCGCGGCCGAAATGGCCGTGTTCGTGCAGCGCGACGAGGTATTGCAGCTGCTTGAGGGTGGGGTGGTAGACGGTCATTCCGCCGCCAGATCCTCCGCCAGCTCACTCTCGTCCACACTTACCACCACGCCAGCAGCCTCTTCGCGCATGCCTTCATGGATTTCGTCGATGTGGGTCATCTTCAGCTTGCCGCCCAGCACGGCGAAGGCCAGCTTTCCCTCAACCAGTTCCAGAGCATCCTTGCCGAAAGCCTTGAAACGCCAGCCTTCGAGCATGGGCAGCTTGCGTACCCCGCCGGCCAGCAGTTCCAGCTCCTCGCTGCGCGCCAGCAGCCGGGCCGAGGCATCGATCTCGCGCGCGCGGATCTTCAGCAGCAGCTTGAGCAGGTCGGCCACCAGCGTGCCTTCCTTGCCCAGCGGGGCACCGCGCGGGGTGCGCGGCGGCAGCTCGCTGTCGGGCAGCGGTTCGGCATCGGCCAGCGCGGCCATCAGCCGCTTGCCGATCTCGTTGTCCTTCCAGCCGGGCGACAGGCCGCGCACCTTGGCGAGGTCGGCCTGCACCTTGGGCGGATGGCTGGCGAGATCGGCCAGAGTCTCGTCCTTGGCGATCCGCCCGCGCGGCAGGTTCTTGCCCTGGGCCTCCTGCTCGCGCCAGGCGGCCAGCGCCTTCAGGCGGCCCAGCACGGCGGGATTGCGCCCGGCGGCCTTGATCCGCTGCCAGGCGGTGCCGGGATCGTTGCGGTAGTTTTCGGGATCGGCCAGCTTGTCCATCTCGGCGTCCAGCCAGTGGCCGCGCCCGGTTTTCTTCAGCCGGGCGAGGATCTTGGGGAAGATCTTCGCCAGATGGGTGACGTCGCCGATGGCATAGTCGATCTGCCGTTCGGTCAGCGGCCGGCGGCTCCAGTCGGTGAAGCGCGCGCCCTTGTCGATGCTGAAGCCCAGCCAGCTTTCGACAAGGTTCGAATAGCCGATCTGCTCGGACTGGCTGATCGCCATCATCGCGATCTGGGTGTCGAAGATCGGATGCGGGGTGCGGCCGGTCAGGTTGTAGATGATTTCAACATCCTGCCCGCCGGCGTGGAACACCTTCAGCACATCCTCGTTGTCGGTGAGGAGGTCGAGCAGCGGGGCAAGGTCCAGCCCGGGGGCCAGCGGATCGATCGCGGCGGCTTCCTCGGTGTCGCCGACCTGGATCAGGCACAGCTCGGGCCAATAGGTGCTCTCGCGCATGAATTCGGTGTCGACGCAGATGAAATCTGCCTGCGACAGGCGCGCGCACAGATCGGCGAGCGCCTCGGTGGTGGTGATCAGGGGATGGATTTTCATTATGCTCTTTTTTCGTTGGGTGGCCCCCTTTGGGGCCTCGGCTTGACAAATGCGCGGCCATCGCCTCTTGGCCGGCCATTCCCCCCTGCCGCAAAGCGGGCCATTTGGAAAGTGTTCTGATGCATCTCTACCGTTCGCACACCTGCGGGGCGCTGCGCGCCGCCGACACGGGCACAGAGGTCAAGCTGTCGGGCTGGGTCCACAAGAAGCGCGACCATGGCGGCGTGCTGTTCGTCGACCTGCGCGACCATTACGGCATCACCCAGATCGTGGCGGACGTGGATTCGCCCGCGCTGCCGGTGCTGGAGCATCTGCGGCTGGAATCGGTGGTGACGATCGAGGGCGTGGTCAAGAACCGCAGCGCGGCGACCGTGAACCCCAACCTTGCCACCGGCGAGATCGAGGTTTTCGCCCGCGCCGCGACGGTGCTGAGCCGCGCCGAGGAGCTGCCGATGCCGGTGGCAGGCGAGGCCGATTACCCTGAGGATATTCGCCTGCGCTATCGCTTCCTCGACCTGCGCCGTGAAACGCTGCACGCCAACATCGTCAAGCGCACCCGGATCATCCGCGAGACCCGGCGGCGGATGGAGGACATCGGCTTTACCGAGTATTCGACCCCGATCCTCACTGCCTCCAGCCCCGAAGGCGCGCGCGACTTCCTGGTGCCCAGCCGCATCCACGCCGGCAAGTTCTTCGCGCTGCCGCAGGCGCCGCAGCAGTACAAGCAGCTGCTGATGGTGGCGGGGTTCGATCGCTATTTCCAGATCGCCCCGTGCTTCCGCGACGAGGATCCGCGCGCCGACCGGCTGCCGGGCGAATTCTATCAGCTCGACCTCGAGATGAGCTTCGTCACGCAGGAAGAGGTGTGGGAGACGATGGAGCCGGTCATGGCCGGGATCTTCGAGACCTTCGCCGAAGGCCGCAAGGTGACGCCGGCGGGCAGCTTCCCGCGCATCCCTTACGCCAAGGCGATGCTCGACTATGGCACTGACAAGCCCGATCTGCGCAACCCGCTGATCATCCGCGATGTGTCGTCCGAGTTCACCCAGAGCGGTTTTGGCCTGTTCGAGAAGATCGTCGGCACCGGCGGGGTGGTGCGGCTGATCCCGGCGCCGGGCACCGCCGGCCTGTCGCGCAAGTTCTTCGATGACATGAACGAGTGGGCGCGCAGCGAGGGCCATGCCGGCCTTGGCTATGTCACCCGCAAGGGTGGTGAGTTCGGCGGGCCGATCGCCAAGAACCACGGTGCCGAGCGGATGGCCGCGCTGTTCGATGCGCTGGGCCTTGGCCCCGACGATGGCGCCTTCTTCGCCGCCGGCAAGGAAGAGCAGGCCGCCAAGCTGGCCGGTCAGGCCCGCACCCGGGTCGCCGAGCAGCTCGACCTGGTCGAGAAGGATGCCTTCCGCTTCTGCTGGATCGTCGATTTCCCGTTCTACGAATGGAGCGAGGAAGAGAAGAAGCTCGATTTCGCGCACAACCCCTTCAGCATGCCGCAGGGCGGGCTGGAGGCACTGAACGGTCAGGATCCGCTGACCATCAAGGCCTTCCAGTACGACATGGTCTGCAACGGCTTCGAGCTCGCCTCGGGTTCGATCCGCAACCAGCACCCCGATCTGATGGTCAAGGCTTTCGAACTGGTCGGCCTGTCGAAGGCCGATGTCGAGGAACGGTTCGGCGGCATGTACCGCGCCTTCCAGTACGGCGCGCCGCCGCACGGGGGTATGGCCGCGGGGATCGACCGGATGGTGATGCTGCTGTGCGGGGCCCAGAACCTGCGCGAGATCACGCTGTTCCCGATGAACCAGCGGGCCGAGGATCTGTTGATGGGCGCCCCGTCGCCCGCCGCGCTCAAGCAGCTGCGCGAGTTGCATATCCGGGTGGTGGAAAAGCCGCACGGCTAGGGCGGCGCGGAAAGCCAGGCTTTCCACCGCCCCAGCCAATCCACGCTTGCCAGCCCCCGCGCCACCCATTAGGGCGGGCGCCGAGATTTTCGTGTGCAGTTTCAGTTTAAGGGGATTTCCATGAGCGACACCGCCGACCGGGTTAAGAAGATCGTTGTCGAGCACCTCGGCGTCGACGCGGAGAAGGTGACCGAAGACGCCAGCTTCATCGACGACCTGGGCGCCGACAGCCTCGACATCGTCGAGCTGGTGATGGCCTTCGAGGAAGAGTTCGGGGTCGAAATCCCGGACGATGCCGCCGAGAAGATCAGCACCGTGAACGATGCGATCGCCTTCATCAACGAGCACAAGGGCTGACCTTGGGGGGCTGATCCGGGTTTCCGGATCACTCTGCCGGCGTTTTCCTGTGCATGTGCAACGGGCGCCGGGCTGGTAATTGCAGCAGGCCCGGCCCATATGGTGCCGGGCCTGTTGGTATGTCAGGCCACTGGCCTCGCAGGGATGGAGAATAGGGACGATGCGTCGGGTTGTTGTGACCGGGCTTGGGCTGGTGACCCCCTTGGGGGGCGATGTCGAGACCACCTGGGCCAATCTCATCGCCGGCAAGTCGGGCGCGGGGAAGATCACCCGCTTCGACACCAGCGACCACAAGTGCCACATCGCCTGCGAGGTCAAGCCGGCGGACCATCCGTGGGGCTTTGATCCGAACAAGCGGGTGGACCACAAGGTCCAGCGGCAGGTTGATCCCTTCATCATCTATGGCATCGATGCCGCCGGGCAGGCGCTTGAAGACGCTGGCCTGGCCGAGATGGACGAAGACCTCAAGCTGCGCACCGGCTGCTCGATCGGCAGCGGGATCGGCGGGCTGCCGGGGATCGAGAGCGAATCGATCGTGCTCCACGAAAAGGGCCCGGGCCGCGTTTCGCCGCACTTCGTCCACGGGCGGCTGATCAACCTGATCTCGGGCCAGGTCAGCATCAAGTACGGGCTGATGGGGCCGAACCACGCGGTTGTCACCGCCTGTTCGACCGGCGCGCATTCGATCGGCGATGCGGCGCGGATGATCCGCGACGGCGATGCCGACGTGATGCTGGCGGGCGGCGCCGAAGGCACGGTGAACCCGCTGGGCGTGGCCGGCTTTGCCCAGGCCCGCGCCCTGAACTGCAGCTTCAATGACCGGCCCGAGCAGGCCAGCCGCCCCTATGACAAGGATCGTGACGGCTTCGTCATGGGCGAGGGCGCCGGGGTGCTGGTGCTCGAGGAGCTGGAACACGCCAAGGCACGCGGCGCGAAGATCTATGCCGAAGTGGTGGGCTATGGCCTGTCGGGCGATGCCTATCACGTCACCGCCCCGCACCCCGAGGGCAAGGGCGCGGAACTGTCGATGCGGATGGCGCTGCGCAAGGCCGGGATGGGCCCGGGCGACATCGACTATGTCAACGCCCACGGCACCAGCACCATGGCCGACACGATCGAGCTGGGCGCGGTGAAGCGCGTGCTGGGCGATGACCTGGCCGGCGCCTCGATGAGCAGCACCAAGAGCGCGATCGGCCACCTGCTGGGCGGGGCCGGGGCGGTCGAATCGATCTTCTGCATCCTGGCGATCCGCGATCAGGTGGTGCCGCCGACGCTGAATCTCGACAATCCTGACGAGGGCACCGAGGGCGTCGATCTGGTGCCCAAGGTGGCCAAGAAGCGGGTGGTGCGCGCCGCGCTGAACAATTCGTTCGGCTTTGGTGGCACCAATGCCAGCGTGATCGTCAAGGCTTACGCCGAGTAAGATGAAAAAGGCCGGCTGCCTTGGCCTGCTGGCGGCGCTGGCGCTGCTGGTTGGGGGCTGGGCGCTGGCCGGCACCTGGTTCGCGCGCGGGCCGCTGAAGCACGATACCGTGTTTGTCGTGCCCGATGGCGCCACGCTGGGCGAGGTGGCGCAGAAGCTTGAGGACAAGGGCGCGGTGCTGTCGGCCCGCACCTTCCGCTGGCGGGCGCGGATGTTCGGCCACGGCCAGCGGGTCAAGGCCGGCGAATTCATGCTGCCGCTGGGGGCCAGCGAATCGAAGATCCTGTCGATTCTGGCGGGGGACGAGGCGCTGCGCCGCTTTGTCACCGTGCCCGAGGGGCTGCCCTCGGTGATGGTGCAGGAGCGGCTGATGGCGCAGGGCGTGCTGGAAGGCAGCGTCGAGGTGCCCGACGAGGGCTCGGTGTTGCCCAACACCTATGACATCAAGCGCGGCGAGACCCGTCAGGCGGTGCTGGCGCGGATGCAGGCGGCGATGACCAAGGCGCTGGCCGAGGAATGGGCCGGGCGCGAGGACGGGCTGGTGATCAGCACCCCGCAGGAGGCGCTGACGCTGGCCTCGATCGTCGAGAAGGAAACCGCGAAGCCGGAAGAACGGCCGATGGTTGCCGGGCTTTATTCGAACCGGCTGCGCAAGGGGATCATGCTGCAGGCCGATCCGACCATCATCTACCCGATCACCAAGGGCAAGCCGCTGGGCCGCCGCATCCACCAGAGCGAGATCGCGGCGGTCAACGGCTATAACACCTATGCCATGACCGGGCTGCCCAAGGGGCCGATCACCAATCCCGGGCGGGCGGCGATCCATGCCGTGCTGCACCCGGCCAAGACCGACGTGCTGTACATGGTGGCGGACGGGAAGGGCGGGCACGCCTTTGCCACCACGCTGGAGCAGCACAACGAGAACGTTCAGAAGTGGTTCGCGATCCGCCGGGCCAAGGGGGATATGTAGCCATGGCCGACGACGACTACGTTTACGACGAGGAAAGCGGCGAGTGGCTGCCGGCGAGCGAGGCGGCGGCCCTGTCCGCCAGCCGCGATGCCGTCGAGGTGCGCGATGCGGTGGGCAACCTGCTGGCCGATGGCGATCAGGTGACCCTGATCAAGGACCTGGTGGTGAAGGGCGCCGGGCAGACCCTCAAGCAAGGCACCCTGATCAAATCGATCCGCCTGACCGGCGACGCGCAGGAGATCGACTGCAAGTTCGACGGCATCAAGGGCCTGGTGCTGCGCGCCGAATTCGTCCGCAAACGCTGATCGCGCCCTACCTCAGGCCCAGCGGGTTGGCGCCCGCGACCCAGTCGCGCACTTCCAGCATCAGGCGTTGCTCTTCGCTCGGGGTCCGCATCCGCTCGTTCAGCAGGCGCAGCGCGGCGATCTGGCCGTTGCTGAGCGGATCGTAGAACTCCATCGCGACGAAGATGCCGACGGTGCGGCGGATCACCCCGAAGACCTCGAGCCCGGGGCCGTGGACCAGCATTTCCTTGCCCGGGACCGCATCGATCCGTGGGCGTTCCATTTCGGCCAGCAGGCCATGGCGCGAGATGTCGACGATCGAGATCCGGCTGCTGCCCTCGCGGGTGATGCTCTTGCCCGGCAGGCGCACCCGCAGCCGGGGCGCGCTGCGCTTGCCCAGCGCGTTGGCTTCAAGCTCGACCACGTCCGACATTCCCGCAACCCTCGTCGTTAACCTTTTGCCGTGGCTGGTCTGGCGGCGGGGCCGGGCCAGCGCGGGCATGCGAGAGGAAATGCAGGGCCCGTGCCAGTTTCCTTCAAACCGGGGTTTCAGGGGCGCGGGAGGTGCCCCCCGCCGGGGGATGGATCATCCGTTGTAAAATCGTCCAACAAGAAAAATACCTGTTCATCGATATTTAGGGAAACTTTCTCAAGCCGGGTCAACCAAGGCCGTTGACCCGGTGGCTCGACCATCCGGCCGCCCGGGGGGCTTCAGGGTTCGGCGATATTGAACCCACCGGGGATCGGATCGAGCGCATTCTGCAGCGCGCCGATCGCGGCACTGTCACCCTCGATCTTCATGCCCGCCAGTTGCAGCTTGAAGGCCGACATCTTGAGCATCAGCAGCCCCAGCACCAGCCGGCGCGGGGCCTTGATGGTGACGGCGGGATTGGCCGCCGGCTGGCCCACCCGGGCGATCAGCACCGCCGGCCCCGCTTCGATCCCCAGCACCTCCTTGCGGTCGGTCAGCTCGATGTTGATCGCCAGCGGCTTGGCCAGCTTGGCCGGATCGTAGTGCGTGGCCAGCGAATCCATCAGCAGCTGGGTCGGCACGGCGGCGATCATGTCGGTGCTGGCGGTGCTGGGGCCGGCGGCCTCGTAGCCCTGGCGCAATTCGCGCGCGGCCAGCAGGAACTGGTTGCGCCAGATCGCGCTTTCGGCCTGATAGGCCTGCTGTTCATAGCTGTCGGCCAGCATGGCGCGGGCCCTGGCATTCTTCGGATCGGCGAAGACCAGCTGGTTGAGCAGCTCGCTGGCCCAGCGATAGTCGCCTGCCGCCATCGCCTTGTCGGCTTCAGCCAGCACCCGTTCCGCCCCGCCCAGCGCCGCGACATAGCGCCGCGCGCGTTCAACCGGCGGCCACGGGTTGAGGTTGGCCGGTACCGCATCGTACCAGCCGAGGTAGTACTGGTAGATTGCCTTGGCGTTGTGGCTGTAGGTGCCGTAATAGCCGTGGTTGAACCAGTCGGCGGCGGTGCCGGCGGGCTGGGCCAGCCCTTCGGCGATTTCCACCGGGGTTTCGCCCTGGTTCATCCGCCGCACCGTCTGGTCATGCAGGTAGCGGTAATTGTCGCGCTGGCTGGCCAGCATCCGCGCCACCTCCGGCTGGCCAAAGCGCGGCCAGCAGTGGCTCGAGATCACCACCTCGCTGCGCTGGCCGTAGAGATTCAGCGCCTCGTCGAGGAACCCGGCCCAGGCGTGGGCATCGCGCACCTTGGCGCCGCGCGGGGTGAGGATGTTGTGGAGCGAACAGGTGCTCATCTCGGCCGAGAGGAACACCTTGGGCTGGGCGATGTAGACGTTCATCTCGCTCGGCGCCTCGCTGCCCGAGACGATCTGGAATTCCAGCTCCACCCCGTCGACCACGCGCTTTTCGCCGGTGCGGGCGATGGTATCGGTCGGCGCGATCAGGGTGATGTCGCCGCCCGAGGTGGCCATGCCGATCCCGCTGCCCATCTGGCCCTGCGCCCCCGGCACCAGACCGGCGCCGAACTGGTACATCGCGCGGCGGCCCATGGCCGGGCCGGCCATGACGTTTTCGCTGGCGGCCTCTTCCATGAACCGGGCCGGGGCCAGCACCGCCACCTTGCCGGCGGCGACATCGGCCTCGTCGGCCACGCCGCGCGCGCCGCCGAAGTGATCGGCGTGGCTGTGGCTGTAGATCAGGGCGGAAACCGGGCGCTTGCCGAGCTGGGCATTGACCAGCTCCAGCGCCGCCGCCGCCGTCTCCCGGCTGACCAGCGGATCGACCAGGATCCACCCCGTCTTGCCGGCGATCACCGTCATGTTCGAGATGTCGAAGCCGCGCACCTGCCACACGCCATCGGCAACCTTGTAGAGCCCGTGGTGCTTCAGCAGGCTCATCTCGCGCCACAGGCTGGGGTGGACGCTGGCGGGCGCCGGGCCGGAAACGAACTGGTAGGCGGCGATGTTGAATACCGGCTTGCCCGCCGCGTTGCGGATCAGCGGATCTGCCCGGCTGGCGATGAAGCCGCGCGTGGCGAAATCGGTATCGCGGGCATCGTCAGCCGGCAGGGCGCGCGCGGCGGCCTCTTGCGCGGCGCGGGTGGCGGCGCTGGGGGGCTTGGGGGCCAGCAGCGGATCGGCGGCCTGCTGTGCGCCCGCCAGCGGCGGCGTGGCCAGCAGGGCGGCGGGGGCGCATGACAGGATCAGGCGGCGGACCAGGCGGCGCAGGGTGGGGCTGGGCATCGGCATCTCTCCTCTTCGGCGGCAGACTGCGCGGGGGGCGAGGCCAAGGCAAGAGGGCGAATAAATCGGCATATGCGATCATATTGAGCATATTTGCCGGTTTAGGCGATTAGATGGACTGGTCTACCCGGCCTCCAGCAACAGGAGACAAACCATGCTTGGACGGCAAATTCCCGACGTTACCCTGAAGACCCGCGTGCGGGACGAGACGCTGGGCGGCCCCAACCCCTTCCGCTGGCAGCACCTGGACCTGCGCGCCGAATTCGCCGGCAAGAAGGTGGTGGTCTTTTCGCTGCCGGGGGCCTTCACCCCCACTTGCAGCAACGAGCAGTGCCCCAATTTCGACCGGCTGTACGACATGTTCCGCGCCGCCGGGGTGGACGAGGTCTATTGCCTCTCGGTCAACGATGCCTTCGTCATGTACCAGTGGGGCCAGCACCTGGGCCTGAAGAACATCAAGCTGCTGCCCGACGGTTCGGGCCACTTCACCCGCCGGATGGGGATGCTGATCGACAAGGATCACCTTGGCTTCGGGATGCGCAGCTGGCGTTACGCGATGGTGGTGGAAGACAATGTGATCACCCGGTGGTTCGAAGAGCCGGGGATCAACGACGTCGGCGCCGATGCCGACCCCTATGGCGAAACCGCCCCCGAACGCCTGCTGGCGGCGCTGAGCCGCGAACCGGTGCCGGCCGCGGCCTGAGCCCTCACGGTCCGAAGCGCGCAAGCGACCCGCGCGCTTCGGGCCACCCATGGGCAGGCGCCGCGCCCCCAGCCTCCGGCGCGGCGCCTGCCCATTTGATCCTGCCGCAAGCGATCGTGCTTTGCCGGGTTGACCGCCGGCCATCGCGCCCCTATGTGCGCCGCCTGTCCTGATCGCCGGGTCGTTCTGGGGCGGAGTAGCTCAGCTGGTTAGAGCAGCGGAATCATAATCCGCGTGTCGGGGGTTCGAGTCCCTCCTCCGCTACCA